>MHBL01000367.1 GCA_001803235.1 Lentisphaerae bacterium RIFOXYA12_64_32 | reverse complement strand
GTCGCGCCGCCCGTGGCGGACTTGCCACCGCGCTCCATAGGGTGACGTCGCCGAGAACCTTAGTAGCATTGGGGGGCGGCCTGAGGACAGGCCGCCCCTACTTGGTGTGCGCGGAGGCGTGGCCTTTCGAGACGCGGCGCCGGATCTTGAAACAGCCCTGCGCTCCCCGCGGCAGTGGCGCGGGACCTCCGGGGCCGCAGCAGAGTGCTCGGGGCCGTCCCGGCCCGAGGGTCTCGGCCGGGGACCGGCCCGAGCACCCCGCTTCGGCCCGGGACGGTCCGAGCCACTGGCGCCCTGCTTCCCCAATCAGCGCAGGTGTCGATCGAACCAGTCGCGGGTCCGGCGCCACATTTCGTCGGACAGTATGTGGCCGGAGCCGTCTTCAATGTAGTATGAGAAGTTCTGCTTCGCGCCGGCCGCGGTGTACGCTCGGGTGATGGTCTTGACGGCCTGGCGGACTTCGCGGATCGGGCTGCCGCCGTCGAGCTCGCCGAAGTTCAGGTGCAGCGCGCGCGGGGCGATGAGCCCGGCCACGTCCGGGGTGTCGCCGTACTGGAGCCAGCCCGGAATGAAGTTCGGGAAGCAGTGCAGGATTTTGGTGCGGTGGATGGCCGCGTACGTGGGCAGGCAGCAGTTGCCGACCAGGCAGCGCAGGCGCTTCTCCCACGGCCCGACCAGGAACGTGTGCGTCGAACCCATGCTGTGCCCGTAGCAGCCGATCCGGTCGGCACGGACTTCGGGACGACTGACGAGGTAATCGACGGCACGCCGCATGTCCAGGATGTTCTTCCACGCCATGCACTTACCCGCGACCACGTAGCGCAGGAACTCGAACCGCTCGAAGTTGCCGGCCTCTAGTTTGCCTGCCGGGTCGCGCCGGTCCTCGAAACAGAGTGCATCGGGGCAGAGCACGACGTAGCCCTCGCGGGCGAGCGCGGCGCCGGTGTGGTGCATCGGGTCCCCCGCCAAGCCGGCTGGCTCGCTCTTGCCCAGGTGCCACTGGCCGGCGTGCTGGTGCCAAATGGCAATAGCCGGTGCCGGGCGCCGGGCGTCGACACTGTCTGGGACCAACAGCAGCGCCGGGACGCGGTCACCCGGTTCGGACTCGTACGATACGGCCTCGATGCGGTAACCGTCCTTGCGGATGAGATCGCCGTTGCGCCGTGGCTTGAGCGGGCCAGGCTTGGGCCAGGGACCGCCGAGGCAGGCGAGCAGTTTCTTCCGGAGTGTGGCTGGGGTCATGGGAGGGCTCCTTGGGGTGTGTAGGGGGAGGTGTCAGCGGCCGTAAACACGGATTATTGCTAAAGCAGGTTTTGATAATAGCTATAACGGAGATATATTCCAAACGTGAATAGACGAGCAATAGATCATTTGATGGACTGGTTTTCGCGTGGCGACCGTAAGCCGTTGCTGGTGCGAGGGGCTCGGCAAGTCGGAAAGACATGGGTGGTTCGAGAACTGGCACGCAGGCTAGGTGTACGTCTGATCGAAGTGAACTTTGAGTTGCGCCCCGAGGCCAAGGCGGCATTCCTATCCCTGCAACCTGCCGAGATTCTCAAGGCTCTTTCCTTTCTCGGATTTGCTCCGGTGGAACCAGGCACCAGCCTGTTGCTACTCGACGAGATTCAGGAATGCCCTCAGTCGATCGCAGCTCTGCGATATTTCTATGAAACCAGACCCGATCTTGCCGTGATCGGGACAGGCTCTTTGCTTGAATTTGCTTTGGAAGCCGAGAAATTTTCCATGCCTGTGGGGCGGGTCGAATTCTTCTGGCTCCATCCCATGACCTTTGAGGAATACCTGTGGGCCCGTGGCAACATGGCTCTTGCTGAATCATTGTCGACATTCAAAGTCCACGAAACCGTCTGGCCGGAGGCTGCCCACCAACAGGCCCTTGCCGAGTTGCGCAACTATCTGTTCTGCGGCGGCATGCCCCAGGCTTTGCTGCCAATGGCGGAAGGAAATGACGTTGCCGGCACCCGGCGCGCCCATCTTTCTATTCTGCAAAGCTACCGCCAAGACTTCTACAAGTATGCAGGTAAGATCAAGGCATCGATTGCGGAACACATGTTCCTGCGGGCCCCGGGTCTTGTCGGGGGACGTTTCAAATTTACCCACATTGATTCCGAGGCCCGTTCGTCCGATGTCAAACCTGCGGTTGTCGCCCTTGAGAAGGCCGGCGTGATCCGGCGGGTGTTTCACAGTTCTGGACAGGGATTGCCACTCGTAAGCGACTGCAACGAACGGATCGCCAAGCTGGTGATGGTGGATGTCGGACTGATGCACGCTTCACTGCAGATCGACGCCCAGTTGGTACAGGAACCCGACCTGTTGGCAATCCATCGGGGCGCCGTGGCGGAGCAATTTGTCGCGCAGGAACTCCTGGCGGCTACCCCCCATGGTCAAGAAGGACAACTTTACTTCTGGGTTCGCGAAGCGCTCAACAGTCAGGCCGAAGTGGATTTTCTGGTGCCAGCCGGGTCCCGAGTTCTGCCCATAGAGGTCAAGTCGGGAGCAACCGGTTCATTGAAAAGCCTCCACTCGTTTCTGGATTCCCACCCCGCGAGCCCAAGGGGACTCCGACTCTACACCGCCACGCCGATGAGCACGGATCGCGTGATGCACTTGCCGTTATACATGGCATGCAAGGCGCGAGACGTGAACTGAACCGCCCGTTGAATCCGCAGAACCATTGCCCTCGAAATCCCCATAGTTGGCAGAGAGATGAGTCGAGCACCGGAGGGGGTAGGCTCAAGGGTCCCGCGCCGCCACCATAACTTCTCGTAGCACGCCCGGCTACTCAAACCTGGCCATGGCCCAGGCGGCGTGGTCCGAGCTGATGCCGTCGCCGGCGTCGGTGACGTAAAGCCGGAGCTGGGTGGCGCCCTCGAGCGGGACGGCGACGTCGATCGGGTCGCCGCCGCTGGTCAGGACGCCGCTCTTGAACCGTTCCTGCCAGGCGCCGTCACCGGTCCGGGTGAGGACCTGGAACACGACCGAACCGCCGCCGGACCCGTCCTCGACGCCGATCAGGGCGCGGAAGCTCTTTTTCTGCGCGGCCTGGGCCGCGACGTCGTACACGACCTCGGCGTATCCGCCCTTGTCGGAGGTTTCGGTGTGGGTGATCAGGCCTTTCGGGTACTCGATGCCGCTCAGGCGCAGGACCGGCCCGGAGTAGCCGCGGTCGCGGATCAGGCCGCCGTGCGCGAACGCGCCGCCGGGCGGCAGGTGCGTGAAGTTCTGGACCGGCTGGATGTCGCTGAGGTAGACCGCATCGGGCTTGGGCGGCGGGGCAATGGTGAAGCGGCACACGCCGGCGACGCGGCGCGGGAGCAGGGCTTCGTCGCGCAGGACCGCCTCGATGCGGTGCGGCGTGGCCAGGCTTGGACGGAGTTGCTCGGGCGCGAGCAGGCTTTGCAGCGGCACGGTGACGACGAGGCTGCGCCCGTCGGCGGTCGGGACCACGGTCCGGGCTGTGTCCGGCAGCAGGGCGCCGTCGAGCCGGACCGAGAGGCTGCCTGCGTCGTAGGGTGCGTCGGCGCTGGCGGCGAACTCAAGCGACACCTGCGCGGGGACGGTATCGCCGAAGAACGTCTGTTTGGCGAACTCCGCACCGTCCGCGAGCGTGCGGGTGACCGAACCCGGCGCGGTCCCGGGCTGGAGCGACAGTCCCGCCGGCTTGTCGAGGACCAACCACCAGCCGGCCAGCGGCGCCTCGCCGTCGGGGACCACAAACGTGGCGCCGGATTCGGTCGGCGTCAGGGTTGCGGCGGACGGGAAGCGGCCCGACACGTCGCCGAGTACGGCGGTCCGGAACGGTTGCGCCGTGGCGGCGCGGAGCGTCACCTGCGTGCCTGGCGGCGCCTGGATGGACGCAGCGGCCCAGCCGCTGCGGTACGCGACGCTTAGGTTTGCCTCGGCCGACGCGGCCAGGAGTTCGGCGTTCTGCCACCGCAGCGACTTGCCGCCGATGAGCGCCGCACCGGTTAGCTGGCCGTCCCGGAGCCGAACCACGGCCAGGGCTGCGTCGCTCTGGAGCCCGTCGCTGTCGATCGGCAGGTCGGGGAGTCGCTCCAACACCAGATCCTCTTCGTTGCCGCGGCGAATGCGCAGTCCGCACACCACTCCATTGCGTTCGACCGGGGTACAGGCGACCCGGGCCTCGTCGCCCTTCTGGACCGGGAAGAGGCTGACCAGGAAGTGGGCATCCTGGGTTGTGCTGCCGGTCGTCAGGGTCCCGTGGTGGTTGACGTTGCCGGGGTGGCCGCAGGGCCAGGTTTCCGTCTCTAGTGCCAGGGCCTGCGGCGTGGCGAAATCCGCAACCAGGGTGGCGGACGGCGTGCGGGCGAGGACGCGGTTGCCTTCGAGCGCGAGTTCGCCGGCTGAGTTCAGGTTCCACTCCACCGCGGCGGGTGTTTTCAGCCGCAGGTTGTCGACGATGACGACGTGGTCGGGCCGCAGATACAGGGCGTGACGCGTGTAGTGCTCGGCCTCAGGGTAGGCCTTGGTGCCGTCGACGGCGGCATAGTCCACGGCGGGACTGGAGAAGAATCCGGCGACGGCCGCTTCGCAACGCGTGTCTTGGCCATTGATGGTGAGAGTGTTGTGCAACCGCGTGTTGGCCAGCGAGGTGTGGATCGGGTTCTCATAACTGATCATGCCGGGTTCCATGGCCAGGTTCTGGCCGAACGCTTCGAGGCTGAACGCGCACCGGTCGTGCTGGTCGTGCCCGGCGATGCGCGGTTGGCCGAGCAGCGTGAACAGCAGGTCGCCGTACTGGAAGCCCTCGCGCAGGAAGATGTAGCCGGCGCCGCGGAAGTGTCGGGCCGTGATCATGAGTGGGGTCTGGGCCGGCGTGGCGTGGTTCCACATGAACGCGGACAGTTCGTCGGGCGGACTGCCGGCCTGGGCCTGGAACCAGGCGCCGGTCGGGTCCTTCAGATACTTGGCAAAGAACGCCGCGACGGCCGGCGACGGCGCGCCGCCGCCGCCGTCACAGAAGAACACGCCGCGGAACGACGGCGACGCGTTGCTCTTCATGTGCACCAGCCAGTCCATGGCGAGCTTGACGTTGGTCGGGCAGCGCTGCAGCGTGCCGTCCGGGTCGCGGCAGGCGAGGGCTGCCAGGTAGCGCACGGCGGTGTTCCAAGTGTAGTGCCAGTAGCCGATGCCCTCGGTGGAGGCGCCGTCCTGCAGCGAGTAGGCTTCGACGCCCTGCCAGACCCACCCGGCGGTCTGCTCGCGCATGGCGCGCAGTTCGGGGTGGTTGCGCTCGAGTGCGAGCAGGGCGCAGCCGATCTCGGAGTCGAACACGACGCCCTGGTTCATCTTGAGAATGCCCGGGTTGCGGCGCAGCAGGTCGTAGGTCCACCACACGCCCTGGCGCAGCAGCGCATCCTCCACGGCGCGCCGCTCCGGATCGGAGAGTGCCGTGTAGGCCCAGTCGTAGGCGAGGGCGATGTCGTAGCTCAGTGCGGCCTCGGTGAACGTGTTGCCGTGTCCGCCCCAGCCGAGCGGGAACCGCGCAAAGATGCCCTCCACCCATTGATCGATGCGGGTCATGGTCAGCAGGCAGCGCCGGGCCATGTCGGCGTACTTCTTCTCGCCGGTGATGACGAACGCCAGGGCGCAGGTCTTGGCGCAGTCGGCGATGGGGCAGGTCTGCCAACCGGTGCGCGTGGTCACCCACATGCTGCCGGGGTACCAGGTGCCGGCGAAGTTCTCCGGGACGGTGGCCAGGTACTGGTCGGCGCGCTTCCGCACACTCTCGCCGAGCTTGGCCGCGGCGCCGTCGGTGAACAGCTTGCGGATGGCGGGCAGGTCGGCGCGGCCGAAGTAGATGCTGCCGGGCAGTCCGTCCTGCTCGAGCGTGCCGTTGAGCGGGACCGGTTCGAATGGCGGGATGGGCACGGGCGGGGAACCGAACGGCGTGTCCGGCTTGCGCAGCAGCAGCCACATGACGTTGCACTTGATCTGCCGGCCTTTTGACCCGCCGATGTCGTCGGGCGGTTCGCTGATGTCGAGCGTGACTTCCTCGAGGCGCTTGCCGCCCGGCGGCAGCGGGACCTGGATCTCGTCGAACTTCGACGTGCCCTTACGGAACGCGACCGGGGTACTGCGCTGCCCGTCGACCACGAGGTGGACGGAGAGGTAGCCCTCGGTGTCGTTGGAGACGCGGACCTCGAGCGTGCGGTACCCGGTGATGTCGGTGTCGAAGCGCCGGGTGTAGGCGCAGAGCTCGCGCGCTGCGGGGTTCTCCACGACCCACATCCAGCCCCAGCACCAGTAGCGGTCGAACCCGTACGTACCGGCCGCCGCCTTGAGCGTGTCGGGAGTCGGTTGCCAGAGGCCGAGCGTTTCGGCGCCCCAGTAGAGCCAGTCGATCAGCACTTCGTGGTCGTTGAGCTGGAACTGCGGCCAGTCGGTCGAGACCTCGATGCCGTCGAACACCAGCTCGGTCGGCTCGAACCCGTCGAGTGCCGGCGCGAACGTCAGGCCCTTGGCTGTGTGCCAGGCCGTGGTCGCGTCTTTGGCGGTGCTCGAGAACCGCGTCGCGGGCAGTTCCATGCGGTTCCAGCCCTGCCAGTCGACCTTGAACGTGAGGCTGAACGCGTCGCCGGCTTCAGGTGTGGCAACCGTCATCTTGACCTGTGCGAACGTGGCGGACTTCGCATGCACCCAGAGCCGCAGCGAGTGGTACGTGGCCAGGTCGACCGCCAGGTCTGAGCGCTGCAGCGGACCCTTGTCCGGATGCCAGCGCATCGCGGTGGCGCCGGTCTTGACGAGACTCGTTTCGGGCTCGGCCGCAGGTCCCCACACCGCGAGATCGCCCTCGATCGGGTCCAGCACGACAGTCTCGGCCCGGACGCAGGCGAGGAGGGCGAGCCAGACGAGTACAGTGCCTGGGAGGACGAGGCGTGCGAAGGTCATGAGATGTTCCCTTTCCCGTTTGACCGCGAGGGCGGTCGCCCATGGTTCGTCACGGCAAATATACGCGCCGATCTGAGGCGATCAACGGGGCGGGAAGCACTGCTGGGGGATGCGTCAGCGGCTCCCAGGCGGAATACCGCCCGATCATGTGCGGACGTTACTCGCTTCCGTCTGAGCGTTCTGGCAAAGTGGCGGGAGCGGCTCGCTCCCGCGGGCGCCGGAGCGAGCCGCTCCGGCCACTTTACCGCAGCCCGCGAGTAACATGGGAGTGCCCTCGGGCGGCGGACCGCCCGGTTGCCGGACGATTCGGACGGCCCCCGCGGGAAGCGGCGGGCTGGGCCCAGCGCAGCCATTCAGCCATCCAGGCCGAACGTTCCCGCAACGTCCATCTGGCACAGTCGCTGCTGGTCCTCACTCAGCTAGGGACTGCCTGCACCGATGGTGTACGGAGGCAGCAGTCGCAGGCTGACCTCGGTCGCGGTCGTGGAGTTCACCTTCGGGCGAGCAGGCATTGAGCCAATTCCTTCAGTTGCTCGTGGTGCTGGACCCGTGTCGTCCCCTCACGCCGCCAGCACCGCCAGCACGGCGTCGTAGGACGTCCGCTGCTCGCGTGAGGTAATTGCAGAAGTAGTCAGAATTCAGAAGTCAGTAGCCAGAATGATTGAAAGACACGCTGGATTTGTGCTTGAATCCCATTCTGAATTCTGTCTCCTGACTCCTGGATTCCCGCAGAACGGGCGTTTTGCAATCACCTCGCGTATCACCCAGTCGCCATCTCTTGCACTTCCCCCGCATTCGAAGTACCTTCTCCCTGGTGACCCGAAAAGCGAAGGTCCTTGTCAGTCCATCAAGCAACTCCGGTACAACAAGCCAGTCACGGTGCTATAGACCTTGGATGCCCGCGCCGCCTCGAAAGAGCCTGCCGACGGATTCTCATTGACCATCTGCCCGGCCAACAGGCCGTTACTTGCGCCCGGGGGCACTGCTATGGGGAGAACCGCGATGCGCCCAATGCTGACGACCGCGCTCGTCCCGCTGCTCGCAGGGCTGATCATGCCGTTGCCCGGGTTTGGCCAAGCCGCACCGGCGGCGGCTGCCGCCGGCCAGGGCAATCCGGCCGTCAGTCTGTTGAGGGACGACATCTCGCATTATGTCAGCTTCGACAAGGACTCGTTGTCGGCGGACATTGGCGACCTCGCCACCAAGGCCGAATCCAAGGACAAAGTCTTCCAGCCCGGCAAGTTCGGCAAGGCGCTCCTGATCCCGGGCGGCGGGACGTCGGGCAAGTCCCTGGTCGACTACACGTCTCCGGCGCATCCCTGGGCGAAGGGGGCGGGGGCGGTGTCCCTCTGGGTCGCCCCGGTGGCATGGACTTCCGTCGAGGATGTCGAGCAGCGCGGATTGATCGTGATGCTGAGGATGGCGTTCCAGACGGGCGGCTTCGGAATTATGGGAAATCCCGGTGCAGGCGGACATCCCGGCGAATGTGAAAAGACGGAAGATCTATGAAGATGCCAGAATCGTGTTGTTCAAGTACCATTACCCGCTCGACGGCTGGCCGGTCTGGGGCATGCCGCGGGCGTTGGCTTCCGCTCTGGGGTTTGATCCTGACAAGGCCGAGTGGGTCAATCGTTTTGTTCCAGTTTTTGATTTTCAGCCGCGGTCACTATGAGAATTTTCCGAACACGTCCGCGTCAGCCTGGGCATGTCGGGAATTGATATCGCGGGCGACCTCGATCGGAAAGTCAGCCGTGTGGCGTTGATGGTCGGCGGCTTTGGGGTGAGGTTGTGGTTGTCGGAGTTCGCCAGGCAGGCTGGCGCCGATGTGATGCTCGTCGGTGAGATGCTGGATTATACGGCGCGGGCCGCGCGGGAAGCGGACATAGCCGTGATCAAGGCCAGTCATTACGCCACGGAAAATCCGGCCGTGATCCACTTTGCCGAACATCTGCGGACGCTGGTGAAAGACGAACTCGAGGTGATTTACCTGCCATCCGGGGATTCCTGGGAGCATTTCGGGGGGGGGGAGCGGACTTCTGCGAGGGCTGAGAGCTCCGGCTGCAACACCCGGTTGAGTTAGGCGAGTCTTCAACGTGTCAACACAGAAGAAGTATCCACGCATGAGAAAGAAACTGCTCTCGGCCATTGTCCTCGCCTCGCTCGTGTCGGTCGGTTATTGCGCCGAAAAGGGGCTTGACGAACCATGGCAAAGCGAACTGATCCTGCCCGTGATAGCCAAGGATCGACAGCCTGCGGTGGATGGCGTGATCGAAGAGCGGGAATGGTCCGACGCCGCTGTGGTCATCGGCGCGTTCAAGGATGAGAGGAACCTCGACGGCAACGAGTACGCCGCATACATCGAGGCGACGGAGGACACGCTTTTCATAGGTTTAAGGACCATGACGGAGGACAACGCCGAACTGCGGGCGGGTGTTAAGCCCGAGGCGGGCGCCGACCAAATCAGAGCGTACTACGATGACTCGATCGAGGTGTGGATCGCCCCTGACAAGGATGGCGGCAGCGGCCGCTCCTACCAGATTCTCCTGAACTCGCTGGGCGCGCGGTACGATGTGCTCTACGATCCGGAGAACGCCACCGGGAAGAAGAAGGACGAGTCGGTGAGCCTCGACACGCGATACGCCGGCAAGGCCGAGGCCGGTTGTTGGCAGGCCGAGATCGCAATCCCGCTTTCCGAGGTCCAGGTGGCAATCGACAAGCCGTTTGGCTTCCGACTGGTTCGAACCCGCCACAACCCAACGAAGCCGGTGGACTGGACTCCGATCACCGGCGGGCCATTCACCGACGTCAAGACCATGGGAATCGTCCGCCTCGCAAGGATTGCCCCTGTCATTCGCCAAGTGAGCCTCCGGGGCAAGGACGGGGGTGGCGGTGACGTCCAGTTCGAGCTGAAGAACATCGGCGCCACCCCGATTGACGCCGCGGTCCAGGCCTATAGTCTCGCCGGAGAGGGTAACCAGGAGAAGAACGTGAAGACCCAGTGCGCCTTGGCGCCCGGCGAGACGAAGCGGATCGTCGTCGACGACAGCAAGGTTTTCGGGGTGTTCAAGAACTTCATCCGGGTGACATCCCCGGACGGGAAGGATACGTATTTTGCGCGGAAGTTCAACTGGCCCTGCGTCAGGAAAGACCCGTTGGAGCAAACAGGTCGCCCCGCCGCCTTCCCCTTGAAGTTCGCCTATTATCCGTCGTACGACAAGCTCCGAGCCAAGATCGACTTGCGGCGCATGGCAGGCAGGGAGAAGGCCACCGGGGTGTGGCTAAAGGTCAAGGATAAGGCGACGGGCAAGACGCTCTTCGAGTCGGGAATGCCTGCGCTAAAGGATTCGGTTGCCGAGGCGTGCTTTGACATCCCCCGGCTTCCCCAGGGCAGGTATCTCCTTGAGGCCAGTGTCGAGGGGGTTTCGGACAATGTGGCGGAGCGGGAGTTCGTCCGGAACATCTACGAGTGGGAGGGCAACACGCTGGGCGTGAGCGAGGAGGTCATCCCGCCGTACACGCCGCTGGTGTTGAAGGACAGGAGCGTGTCGGCGGTGTTGCGAACCTATTCGCTGGACGCCCTTGGGCTGCCGGAGCAGGTGATCAGCGAAGGCAAACCGCTGCTGGCCGCCCCGGTAAGCCTCGGCATCGTAGTGGACGGCCAGGCTCGGAAGATCGAGGTCACGAAGCCAATCCAGTTCACCACGGTGCGGCCCAACGAGATCAGGTACGTGTCCGGCTGGAAGGCCGGGCCGCTATCCGGCGCCATCTCGGGGTTCTTCGACTATGACGGAATGTTGAAACTCGAGCTGGCGTTCGCCATGGAAGGCGGCGCGACGCTCGACAAGATGGATTTGCTCATCCCGATGGCGCCGGGCATGGCGGAACTGATGCATGCCGTCTCCGACCGGTCGCGCTACAGCTACATCGGCAAGACCCCCGCCGGGGCAGGGACGGTCTGGAAGAGCGCCAGCCTCCCCCGCAACGACATGCCGGACAGTGACTATGTCGTGCCCAATCTACCGGGGACTTTCGTGCCATACGTGTGGCTTGGCAACGAGCGGCAGGGGCTGAGCTGGTTCGCCGACAACGACAAGGACTGGCTCTTCGACGACAGCAAATCGACGCACACGGTCATCCGCGACGTCACTGCGACGACGTTGAAGGTCGGTTCGTCAACTCGCGCGTTCTTGTTCGTGGAACGTGTATCCCGTCAGTAGTGGTAGCGCAGGGATGCAATCTCAAGCGTCGTATCGTCGGCACGGTAAACCATCCGGTCAGCGTCGTTGATCCGGCGGGACCACCATCCGGAAAGGTTTCCTTTCAACGGTTCGGGCTTGCCGATTCCGTCGTGCGGACTCCGCTGGCAGTCCTTGATGAGATCGTTTATGCGTTTCACGGTTTTCTTGTCCGTATTCTGCCAGTGAACAAAATCCTCCCAGCCGGCTGGGGTGAACTTAACGTTCCGCATCAAGCAGTTCCTTCATGCTTTTGCATACGAGGTCGCCCTGGTTGGCCGCATCCACGGATTCCTGCAGACGACGGGCGTTTTTCGGGCTTCGCAGCAGATAGATTGTCTCCGCCCAGCCCTCAAAGTCCTCCAGGCTCATCATGACAACGGACTCGTTTCGCTTACGGATGAGAACCGGTTCATGGTCTTGGCAAACCCGGTCGATGGTGCGCGCCAGATTGGCCCGTGCGGCTGTGTAAGTCATGGTGTTCATCAACGGTTCCTTTGCATGATTAGCGTACAGGAATACTGTACAACTTCTTGCCTCTCTTTTCAAGATCCACAAGTTCCACGCCCGTGAAGCGTCAGCGCCCCCCGGCCGGCGGACCGGCCGGTCATACCAAGGTGAAACTGGCCACGACGCGTCCAGAGCCCGCGAGGACGCGGGCGCTCCAAGAGTCGTGCGGTATCCGAACTGGAGCGCCCGCGTCCTCGCGGGCTCCGGGCCCCTTCAGTTTCATGGGAGTGTTGGGTGGAGGGTGGCACGTGCGAAGACAGGGACGGGGAACTACGAAAGGCGCGAACGGCCGCGAAAGGGGACAGGCCAGGGAGTGGCGGTGCGGATTCGGAAGCGGCCCGGCGATCCGTGGATGGCGGGCCCGACACGAGACGCCAGCGACCCCAGGGCTGTTTCAAGATCCGGCGCCGCGTCTCGAAAGGCCACGCCTCCGCGCACACCAAGTAGGGGCGGCCTGTCCTCAGGCCGCCCCCCCCGGCGTGGGGACACGCCGGGGGTACTCACCGCACGCGACGGTCACGGATCTTGAAACAGCCCTGCAGCGACCCCGGAAGAGCTTGCCCCCTGCCACCGAACTCCTTTCGCGCCTTTCGCGTGTTTCGTAGTTGCCCAATGATTGAGGCCAACACGCCCGCAACGGACGGAAGCGAGTGACACCCGCAGATGATCGGGCGGTATTCCCGCCCGGGAGCCGCCGACGCATTGCGCCACCGCGTAACTCGGACTTGCGAAATGGTGCGGCGGTGCGATAGTGCACTCCGGGCGCGGCGGGTCAGACGCCGCGTTTCTTGACGGCCAAGCGGGGTCACTGCTGACACGGGTGGACCGGACGAGGTCCCGAATGCGCACGGGTGATCGGCAAGATTCGCGACAAGGTTCTCGGCAAGGTTGAGGATTCAAGGTAGCACGGGATGGCGACTTGCGACTACTCGACCGAGGTCTGCATGGACCTCGAGCAGATCGTGCACGACTCGCGCCTGCTCATCCCGTACCGGCCCCGCCGTTACGAGCCCGGCTGGATCCTGAACGTCGAGATCACCGGTGTCGCGCCCGCGGTCAAGGGGCAGGCCGAGCTCGAACTGGAGCGGTTCGCTGGGGGCGGGTTTGCCGGCCAGGTCTACCGCGGTCGGTTGTTGCGTCTCGATCTTCCCGACGGGGTTACGATCCCGGGGCTGACCCCGGGCAACGTCTACGCCGTCAAGATTCTCATCCCGCCGTCGAATTTCTCACGGCGTTTCCGCGATGCGGTCTACTGGGTGGGGTTTCAGGGCCCATTCAGCTTGCAGGTGCACGAAGCGGCGTGCCGGTCCGGGCTCATCTGGCAGCGGCTGATCCGGCTCGCGGCCCGGCGCGCGCTGGGTGCCGCGGACGCGGTCAACGAGGCGTACGCGTCGTTCCACGACCCGATCATGCAGGCGTACGGTGAGATCACCGAGTGGGTGGACGGCCGGACGTGGCTGCTCGAGGCGGACACCGCACTGGGTCGGCGCCGGGCCTGGCGCACGATGGACCTGCGCGACACGCAGAGCCCGGAGTACGTGGCCAAGCGCCGGTTCATGGCCGCGTTCGTGCAACTGCTGCACGACATGGGCGGAGCGGAACTGGCGCGCCAGTACGAGTGGTGGACGCTGAAGAGCCAGCCCAATGTGCTCAAGCGCCGCGCCGCCGCCGCGGGGACGGCCGACGCCGGGTTGTGCGCCATCGATTTCCGGCCCGGCCTGGCGCTGCTGCCGTTCCTGCCCATGAGCCCGGCGGACGTGAAGCTGATCCTGGCCGGACTGTTCCGTCGCGGCGCGCTGGTGCAGTTTGACCGCTGCGACCTGCAGAAGTTGCGGCGGTTCGTCGCGGCGCATCCGGAGCTTGGCCCGGATGCCGCGCCGTTGCTCGACGAGCTGGAGGTGCTGGATCGCGGTTACCGTCGCGCGGTGCCGGACCTGGTGCGCCAGGGCTGGCGCCTGCCGTTCGACCGCGACCTGCGCCGGGACGTGCGCCAGGGCCTGGCGGCCGGTTACCGCGCCGCGGACCTGGCCGATGCGGAGTTCGCAACCCGGCTCGCGGACGGCGGGGCGCGGTTCGGCGCGTTCTACGCCCTGGGCGCGGTGCCGCTGCTGGGCCCGTTCCTGCGGCGCCTGTGGGGCAACAGCGCGTTCCGCGGGCACGCTTGGGCGACCATCACGGACGGCGACTACCGCCGCAGCGGCATGCGGGCCTGGGCGGCGCGGACGCTGATCGAGTGGCATCGCGCCGGCCGGACCGGCGCCGAGCGCTGCCGCTATCTCGCCGGCAACCCGACCGCGTTTCTGCTCGAGTTCATCCTGGTTTTCTGCGGGCCTGTGATGGCGCTGATGGCGGCGGTGCTGTTCGGGATCGGGCTGGGTTCGTGGGCCGGCCTGTGGCAGGTGGAGATCCTGCCGGCGCGTGTGCTGGTCATGTTGTGCGGCGTCATGGCCGTGACGGGGTTGCCGGCACTGCTGCCCGCGGCGCACCGCGTCCTGGGCGAACCGGCGTACGCCTGGCGGCAGGCGCGTGACTTCGTGCAGTTTCTCTACCGGTTCTGGACGAGTGCGGCGTTCCGTGAGCAGCACTTCCTCGACATGCTGGCCGCCGGCGAGAAGGATGGCATGCTCACGGCACGGGAACGTGAGAGCATTGCGTCCCGTGTGCGTGACCCGTTCATTGCCAAGTACTTGCGCTGTCTCGCGGTGCACTTTGCGACCCTGCCCGTGTCGGAGATCACGTATGTGACGGCCGGCGCGGTCTGCGCCGCCTGGGCCCTGGTTCGGGGCCATCCGTGGGAGAAGGCGGTGCTGGCGTTTGCCGCCACTGCCGGACTGCTGCAGCTCCTGCCGATTTCACCCGGATCGTTGTGCCGCGGCGTGTACGTGCTGTACCTGATGATCCGGGAGCGGAACCTGCGCGACTACCTGATTGCCGCGCCGATTTCATTTCTGCGCGTCATCGGGTACTTGGCGTTCCCACTGCAGATGACCACGACGTACCCGGAACTGGCGCGGTTTCTGGCCGGGCGCTGGGCGACCTCGGCCGTGCACGCGATCCCGGTGTTCGGCGAAAAGGGCGGCTGGCTCGAGCACGGCGTCTTCGATCTGACTTTCAACGTGCCGCAGGTCGTGGCGCGCTGGTGCAGGCCGCGGGTCGGGGGCATTCTCACGGCCTGGTTGGTCCTTGGCCTGGCCCTCGCCGGGTTCGCGTTCTGGCGCTGGCACTTCCCGCTGCACAGCAAGGCCGGGTTCAACGTGCTGCTGACGACCGTCAGCGTGTTCGTGCTGCCGCGCGTCCTGTTCCTGCCGCTGCTGTCCAGGAAGACGACCCCAGCCGGTAAGGTGTAGTGGGGCCGGTTGTTCGGCGCGTCCCGCGCCGAAACTGAGTGCGCGGGCCGGTCCTGTCCGGCGACATGTCCGCCAGAGCCAGAGCGACGGCGGAAGCTGCCTGGGCGAAAACGGATCCCCGGCCGAGATCCTCGGTCCGGGACGGACCCGAGGAACTCTGCTGCGGTCCCGGAGGTCCCGCGCCACTGCGGGTGCGCCCCTTTCCCGGTATATCTCCGCGGCTTTTGGCTTTGCCGGTTCGGTGTGTTATAATCTAAGTCTTACGCCGATTGCAGTGGTTGGCGTCAGTGGTCGCGGCAAACAACATCCGGAAGTCGGAGGATGGCGACGTGAAGAGTGCGTTCGATCGGGCCATGGAGCGATTTGGCGGCGAGGCGAGCAACTGCACGCCGGAGCAGAAGAAGCAACTGTCCGAGATCGATAAGCTGTACGACGCCAAGGTGGCGCAGGCGAAGTTCGAGGGTGAGCAGCGTCTCGCAAAGGCGGCGGACGACGCGGAGAAGCTCGAGCGGGTGCGCGACGAGATCGCCATTGAGATTGCGTCGTTCAACCGCAAGCGCGAGACGGAGAAGGAAAAGGTGCGGCAGAAGAAGTGAGTGGGTGTGGGAGTTTGGGAGTGTGGGCGTCGGACTTGCCGGAACTGTCCGACGCGTTCGACAGGTCCGAGCCGCTGTGCCGGAGTCTCGAACGCCGAATGTCGAATGCCGAACGGATACCGAACGAACACTGGACTTTGAACACCGCACGGGCGGTGTTGCGAGAGAGACAGACTGAGAGAGTGACGCGTGTTTGTTGACCGAGTCAAGATCAAAGTGCGCGGCGGCAACGGTGGCGATGGTTGCATCGCGTTCCGGCGCGAGAAATACGTGCCGCACGGCGGTCCGAGCGGCGGCGACGGCGGCCACGGCGGTTCGGTGATTTTGCGCGCCGTGACGGGGGAGCAGAGCTTGGTCACGCCGTACTTCAAGCCGCACTGGGAGGCGAAATCGGGCGAGCACGGGCGCGGCAAGGACCAGTACGGGGCGCGGGGGAAGGACATTGTTCTGGAGGTGCCGCTGGGCACGCTGGTCCGGGACGCCGAGACGGGCGAACAACTGGCGGACCTGGCGACGGAGAAGCAGGAGTTTGTTGCCGCGCGCGGCGGCAAGGGCGGGTTGGGCAACATTCACTTTTCCACGTCGACACGGCAGGCGCCCCGCATTTCGACGCCGGGCGAGAAGGGCGAGGAGCGGCGTCTGGAACTGGAGTTGAAGACGATTGCGGACGTCGGCCTGGTCGGGTATCCGAACGCGGGCAAGTCGTCGCTGCTGGCGGCGATTTCGGAAGCGCACCCGAAGATTGCGCCGTACCCGTTTACCACGTTGCACCCGGTCGTCGGGTGGGTGGCGTTTCCCGATTACCATCGTTACAGCGTGGCTGACATTCCGGGCCTGATCGACGGTGCGCACCAGAATGTGGGTCTGGGGCACGATTTCCTGCGCCACATCGAGCGGGCGCGGATCCTGGTGTATGTTCTGGACACGGCGGGGGTTGACGGGCGCCAGCCGTGGGACGATTTCGCGGCGTTGAAGCAGGAACTCGACCTGTACCGGGACGGGCTCAGTCGGCGCGCCATTCTCGTGGTGGCGAACAAGATCGACCTGGACACGGCGCAGGAAAATCTCGAGGAACTGAAGGCCAGGGTTGGCCTGCCGGTGATCGCGATCAGCGCCCTGGAAAAACAGGGCACGCAGGAGTTGGTGGAGACGCTCCGCGAACGGCTCGAGACGGCGGACGCTCCGCAGCCCGAGAGTTAAGGGGGCGTCGGATGAGCAGGCATCGCCTCGCAGCTTTCACCAACAGCATGTTGTTGCGTCGGGCGGCGACGTGCGTCGCGCTGTGGGCCCTGACGTTGGCCCTCACGGGGACGGGGCAGACGTTGCCGAACCTGGAGTTTGCCAGCTTGAACCTGGCTGGAAACCCTGGATTCGAAGCGTTGAACGAAGACGGCTGGCCGGCTGGGTGGTCCATGCCGGAGACGGCGTTCATGCTGTCCACGCTGTCCCCCCGGGATGGCCGTTTCTGCCTGCGGTGGACGAATTCCGACCCGGAGCATTACGTGCGCTGTGCGACCGGGCTCTCCCTGCAGGCGGGGAAGCGTTACGACCTCGAGGCATGGGTAGTGACCGAGGGTCTGGCCGGTGAGGGGGGCGGGGCAACGGTCAGGATCGAGTGGGTCGGCAAGGACGGGAAAGTGCTGGGGGGGGTGAATCCCGCGGGGCTCACGGGGACCAGCGACGGCTGGAAACGTCTCCGTATCACGACGGACCCGATCCCCAAGAACGTCGAGAGCGCAAGCCTGATCTGCGTGGTTCCCAAGGGCTGCACGGGCGCTGCCTTCTGGGACGATATCCTTGTACGCCCCTACTACCCGCCTCTGGTCACGGGGATGGTGACCGATGCTTACCAGCACACGACCGCGGGCGGGACGGTGCTGGTGAAGGCCGGCCTGAACCTGCCTGATTGGGAACTCGCGCCCGACACCGTGATCGCTGAACTTTCCGTGTTGGACAGCCGGGGCGGCGTGGTGTGCACGGCGCCCCCCGCCAAACTGGAGGCAACGGAGGTCGTGTTCTCCCTCGATACAGCGCCCTTGCCGGTGGGCGAGTTTCAGCTCAGTTGCGACGTCCGCAACCCGGACGGGACCAAGTCCGGGAAGGCTTCCTGCGGCCTGGTCCGTGTGACGGAGTTGCGGGAGCGGATGGTCCGCATTGACGGCTCCAACCGGCTCCTGGTCAGTGGAGAACCTTTCTTCCCGCTGGGCGTGTGGTGGAACGAGGTGAACCCCTGGCTACTGGAGACATACTGCAAGGGGCCATTCAACTGCATCGTCCTGCCCGGGTCTCGTCCGGCCGCGCAGTTCGACATGGTGGCGGCGCGCGGGTTGAAGATCATCTGCTCGTTGCAGGATTTCTATGCCGGCGGCAAGGACTGCCCGGCGGCCCTGCGCAGCGAGGCCGACGAGCAATCGGTCTTGGAGGCGGTTGTGACGGCGCTGAGGGACAAGCCGGCGGTGCTGGCCTGGCAGCTCGCGCACCAGCCGGCGCCTGAGCTGCTGCCCCGTGTTGCGGCGCACCGTGAGTGGGTGGAGAAACTCGACTCCAGCCGACCGTTGTGGGTGGTCGCCGGCCGTGCGGACGAGTTGCCTTTGTTCGTGTCGCAAGCCGACGTGTTGGGACTTGGGACCTATCCTGTTCCCCAAAGCCCCTGCGGCGATGTGCTCCGGGACACGCTTCTGGCGCTGAAGTCGGGCCTCGGCTGTCGCGCGGTGTGGATGCTCCCGCAGGCGTTCGACTGGGCTGCGTACAAGACAGACCCCAAAGAGAAGAAGAACTGTCGCGCGCCGACGTTGGAGGAGATGCGGTCGATGGCGTGGCAGAGCATTGCCGCCGGGGCGACGGGGCTGATCTTCTGGTCCTGGCAGGACCTGTGGAAAATGGATCGGACCGTGGCCGAGGGCGGGCAAGCCCTGAGCCGGGAGCCGTTTGCGGACCGCTGGCGCGACCTTTGCCAGGTGGCCGATGAGATACGTCGCTATGTTCCCGTCTTGACGTCGCTTGAGCCTTACATTGCACCGGACGAGGTGGACCTCTCTCCCGCCGTGGCGTTGCGATCCCACGGCAAGGACGGCCAGACGTATATCTTTGCCGTGAACAGTCGGAATGAACCCACAACCGGCCGGCTCCACTTCAAGGGCAACCCCACGGTTACGGTTGAATTCGGCAAGGCGGACCCACCCTCACGGCAAGGTCAGATCTACCTGAGCTTTGCCCCACTGGAGGTTAAGGTGTTGCGGCTGAGCGTCCCGCCATCAACGGCTGCCGCGGTTCTGCCGACGGCAATTGCGCCCGCGGACCAGCCGGTTCAGCAGTAACCGATCTGCGGCGAGAGCGGCGTCCGGCTCTCCATGAACGTGCCGCTGCCACGCGCAACGATTCGCCCCGCCGAGTCCAGCAGTTCCGCCTCCGCGACCAGCAGACGCCGTGACTGGTGCACCAAGCGCCCGCGTGCTTTCATCTCACCCTGGGAGACTGGGCGGGTGAAGTACACGGTGAACGAAACGGTCACCAGCAGCATGTCCTCGATCGCCGAACTGGCGGCGAAATAGGCGGCATCGTCGAGGGCCTTGAAGTACACCGCCCCGTGCACGGCCCGAGCGCAGTGGTGGAATTCCGGACGTACTTGGACAACCACCTCAGCCGTGCCGTCCCCCACCTTCATGCTGGCAGGAATGGTGCCGTTCATCGGTTCGGCGGCGGACATCCGTTCCAGCTTGCGGAAATGCTCGGAATTACTCATGGCATGAAATCCTCTCTACTCGCGGGTTCCCCGTCTGCTGTCCCTCGCGCGCGCGAGAGTACGACATGGGAGCGTGGTCATGGCTCGGGTTTCCCTGTTACTTAGCCGGTGCCCCGTATCGTGACTTGACCGTACGTCGCCCTTCCTTCCCCGTCGAGACACGCACGATCCCCGTCTGCGAGGCACTCAACGTAGAGGTTACTCGACACAGTACCGCTGCGGGGAGGCGCATGCAAGCGTGGCGTAGAGGTGTACGCTATGCGCAAAGGTGCGGAATGCAGGTGCAGGGTCTTCCCGCCGAACCGCGAGAGGGAACAAGCGGTTCTCCCAAATGCACTACTTGCCCCCGCGCGCGGTTCGGACAGAGGTCTGCCGTTCGCTGGCACTGGGGCAAGGGCGGCAGTGCCCCTTGACAAAGAGTCCTTTTGTCGATATATTCAGAATAGAATAACAAAATGACGATACTACGTAACAATATTGGAGGGAAACCGTGAAGGAAACCGGCACGGTACAGAGTGTAACCCGGGGATTGGAGATTCTCGAACGCGCTGCGGCCGCGGAGAGCGGTCTGACGCTGGCGGAACTGGCGGCTGCGTTGGGCGTGAGCCGGCCCACGGCGTTCAACCTGGCGAAGACGCTGGTCGTCCGGGGATATCTCGAGAAGGTGTCGCGGCCGGTTCACTATCGGCTCGGGCCGGCGATCGATGCGCTGGCGCGTCGGCGCCAGGAGCGGAACTGGCGTGCCGTTGCGGAGACGGAAGTGCTGCGCCTGGCTCGCCTGATGCCGGGGACGTTTGCGTTCGTTGCCGAACCGGTGGGTGGCGAGATTGAGGTGACGCTGCGTGTCGACCCGGCGCGGCCCGGGACGCTGGAGCGTCCGGGCGGGCGCATGCTGGTGCCGTACACCATGGCTCTGACGCTGTGCTTTCAGGCGTTCTGGTCGGTCTCGGACCGGGCATCCTACGAGGCGCGCTATCCGTTCGATGAATACGGTCGGGGTGTATGGGGTGACGAGGCGACGCTGGAGGCATTCCTGGGTGAGTGCCGTCGGGTAGGATACGTGGAGCGTGGCGCGCCGGGCCCGTATCGGTTGGCGGTGCCGGTCTCGGGCGCCGACGGTCGGGTCCTGGCGGTCATCGGTGTGAGCCGGCAACACGAGTCCGCCAAGGAACAGGCCCGGGTTTCACGCGCACTGATCAAGGAGTTGCAGAGTGCGGCACGGACCATCAGCGGGGCGACGTGAAACGGGCGGGGCAACACCGCGTTGGCTGAAACGCGTGGCCTGGGCGATGCGCCACAGCCAAAGCGGCGTCGACGCCCTGCGCGGCAGGGCTTTGCCGCCCCACTCCACAAGGTTTGCGCGAGTGCCTGCCACGTTGTGCAGGGCATGGAGGAACGACGGCGACGAGATTTGCGATTGACGACTACAAGCGAAAGAGGCGTGACCATGAAGAGCACAGTAACTTCGGTTCGGATTGTGGTTGACGCCGCCGCGGCGGTTCCGTACCGCACGGCGGCCAAGGCCCTGGCCGCGGATCTGCAGGGGACGGTTGAGACGCACGATCGGCCGTTGGCGGGCGCGCTGAACCTGGGCGGCCCGGCGTTCGCGCGAAGGGAGCCGGACGTCGAGGTGCTGCTCAAGCAGGTTCCGGCGGACCGGTCCTGGCACGCCTTGTATGAGATGGGCGACGGCGGTTGGGTGGTGACGGGTTCGACGTCGCGGGGCGGCGCGCACGCGGCGCTGCGCCTGCTGGACCTGCTGCGCGAGACGTCCCCCCGCACGGTGCCGCTGCGCGAGGTGCGGACGGCGCAGTTCCGGTCCATGGACATCGAGTTCGACGACTGGACGCACGGGTTCAACCGCATGGCGGACGGGTTCGACATCGCGCGGCACGCTCGGGACATTGTGCGGGTCGGCGGCACCTCGATGGAGGTGAACATGCTCGCCGACGTGGTGCCGGTGCAGGTGCGCGAGCGGCGCTGCTACGACGACAAGTATCAGTGGTGGGCGATCTACTCCGCGGCGCTGGACATGTTCGTCGAGTCGACGCTGAACCGCGGCACGTACGACGCGCGTCTGCTGGCGCGCAACCTGGCCAAGCTCAAGCAGTACCATGACATCGCCTTGTCGTGGGGGCTGACGCCCACGGTGCAGGCGTTTGAGCCGCGGGTGACCCCGGAGCGGTTTTTCGACAAGTACCCGGACCTGCGCGGCGCCCGGGTCGACTGCTCCGACTACTCGGCGGAAGCGGAGTTCGCCATGGACCCGGCGCACCCGATGGTGCAGCAGCACTACCGCGAGTTGATGGAGAACCTGCTGCGCGAAGCGCCGGGTATCGGCCGCATCTCGGTCTGGAGCCAGGACAGTTGCGCCGGGTTTCCGTGGGCGCGGCAGTTGTACGCCGGCCCGAACGGGCCGCGTTTGGCACGGAGGCGGCCGGTCCAGGACTCGGTCAGGGCGATGATGACCGCCCTGCTTGAGGGCGGGCGGAAGGTGAACCCTGACTTCCAGGCGACCATCTGCCTGGCCTGGTTCCGTGACGAGGGTACGACCGAACCGGACGAGATCGCCGGGATTCTCTCGGCCATTCCGAAGACGGTGAGTGCGAGTTTCACGGCCGGCCTGAGCGGCTCAGCCGGATCGCGGTTCTCGGGCGCACTGGACTTCTCGCGGGGCCGGAAGATCCGGTCGTTCGGCTGGGAACCGCAGTTCCAGGTCGAAGGCCTGAGCAACTGGTGGAAGCCGCTCGGGCCGATGCTCGGGGTGCCGCACCCGGTGTTGACCTTCGACATGCTCTGCAGTTTGCGGCGGGACGGCGAGGTGGAGCACCTGGTGCACCGCGGTGGGCTGCAGACCGAGGTGTTCGTGCCGCGCTACATCAACAACGAGGTGATTCGCGAGTTCAACTGCCGCGGTCCCGGGCTGGACATCCAAGCATTCCTGCGCGCTCGCGCCGCGGCCTGGACCGCGTCGCCGGGCGAAGCGGAAGCCTTGGTCGCGGCTTGGTGCCTGTGCGACGAGGCGGTCCGGCACGTCCGTCCGCTCGCGTGGACGCTGAACTTCGTGTCCGGCCGTACGCTGTGGCGGCGCCTGGTGCGTCCGCTCGTGCCGAACCAGGCGTTGCTCACGTGGGAGGACTGGCGCTACTACCGGCACCTGGAGTTCAACGTCGGTCCCACCGACCCGGCGTGGCTCGACCATTTCTACAAGGGCTGGGGCCGGATGGTCACGGACGAGAAAGCGCATGCCGCGTTGGCTGGGTTCGACCGCGATATCCTGCCGCGCCTGGACCGGGCGCTGGCGGCATTCGACGGTATAGCGCCACTCTCGGACACGGCGCGTGACGTGCGCGACCGGAGCCGGTGCCTGCGGTGCCTGCTGACCACGGACCGGAACCTGATCGAAGTGCAGGAGGCGACTCACGCCTGTCTCGGCGAGGACCGTGAAAACCCCGCGCGCAGTCCGCACGTGCGGCGTGTCCGGCGTTGCATCGACGCCGAGATCGCGAACACACAGGCGTTCAAAGACCTGGTCGAGACGTCGCCGTCACGGCTGATCCCGGTGACATCCGGGGAAGAGACGACCTACATGATCAAGGCGCCGCTGGCGCACTCGCTGGGGTGCAAGCTGGAGAGCATGGCGCGGCATCGCGACGATGCGCCCGGGCCGTGGTTCGAGGAGTTGCTGCAGCCGGGCGGCTGGACGAGCGACCTGCGCGCGCAGTTGGCGGCGGTTTCGGTTTGAGCGCGGGGCAAGAACCCCGGCAGCCGTCCGCATAGTCCGTTGGGTCCGTTCCCGCAGAGAGACACAGCATGCCGTGTCGCAAGGCTCGGCGAGGAGTTGGGTTACATGCAGACGACGATTAACGAAGTGCTGCACTGGCGTGACGTCAAAGACGAGGACTTCGCACACGACTTGGTCGACAGCGCGCCGCGATTGGCCCGGGCCTGGCGGGTGTGGGGCAAGGACCCGTCGCGCGCCAAGCAGCTTGTCGTGGCGCACTTCTGCGGGCGTCGCACGCCGCGCTGGCTGTTCGACTACCGGGACCGTGCCGCGGCGACGTTCGCAACACGCAACTACTTCTGGGGCGACAGCATCGGCCGCGACGACGCGGCCACGGTGCTGGATTTTCGCGTGCGCGACCCGAACCATCGCGGCGGTTACCACAACCTGGGCCCGGACATCGACTGGCGCCGCGGGCAGGCGCACCTGTACGGATCATCCGGCTGGCTGGTCCTGCACTTCTGGTACTGGGGCCTGTTCGCCGCGGCCGGTTACGCCATGACCCGCGATCCCCGCTACGCGGACGTGTTCACGAAATTCTGGCAACGGTGGCAGCAGGAGTATCCGTTCCACGTCGACCTGGCGGCGGTGCGCGGCGGCGGGTCGTTCAGTGCCGAGCATTCCTGCATGCGTGCCGGGCGGCGTCTGCTGGTGGCCACGGATGTGCTCTACTCCGGGCTGCTGGGGGCTCTGGATACCGACACGGCGTTCGACGTGCTGAAGTACGTCTGGTTCGTGAGCCGGCAGTACTTGCGTCTGCCGCAGACGTCATCGGGCCGGTTTGTGTACCACTTCGGGAACCACAACCTGTTCGACGCCGGGGCGACCCCGTACTGCCTGGGCCTGGCCTGGCCCGAGTTTCCGCATTCGCGGCAGTTGGTGGATATGGGCCGGGCGTGCATTCGCCGCCACATTCGCGGTTCCATTCACGCGGACGGCACGTCGGTGGAGCACAGTTCGCGCTACGCGTGGTACATCGCGAACATGTATGTCCAGGCGGTCGAGTTGGCGCGCGCGAACGGGGACCGTTTGTTGCTGCCTTACCAGGAACGGAAGCTGCGGCGGTTCCTGTGGGGACTGGTCGAGTTGTCCGCGCCCAACGGGCTGCTGATCCCGTACGGCGACTGCCAGCCGCCGCCCGACGGCCTGCAACTCAAGACGTACCGCGCGTTGTTTGACGATACCGCGACCGTGGAGCGCGCCGCAGAGATCGGCGTGCGGCTGGACACCGCGTACTGCCCGTTCAGCGTGAGGAAAGCGGATGCGCCGTCCGGGATGGTTCGTCGACCGTGGCATGTCTTCCGAGACAGCGGGATAGTTCTGGTTCGTGACGGGCACGGGCCTGAGGCGTCGGCACTGTGGCTCATCGCGGATCCGCGGTCGCGGACCGGGCACAGCCACTTGGACTTCACGTCGTTCCAACTCTGGATCCGGGGTGAGCCGCTGGTGCAGGACACGTCCGGGTACGGGTATCGCGTCGAGGCGGTCGTTCCCGAAGAGCGGGCCTTCTACTACAGTCCGTTCGGCCACAGCCTGTTGACGGTTGACGACGTTTCACCAGTACCCATGAGTCGGCTCGGCGACGTGCGCGGGTGGTGGGGCGGGCAGAACCCCGAGGCCACGGTGGAGCGCGTTGACGTCGCCGGAGTTACCGGGATCGCCGTCTGTCGTCACAACGCGTACCCGGGCGTGGTGGTGCGGCGGACGTTCCGGTTCGACCTGGCGGCGTGCTGGCTGGAGGTGGAGGACCGTGTGGCGCTGGGGCCGGCTGCGCGCGGAAAACACACATTCCGGCAGTTGTTCCATCTCGGGTTCGGGATGCGCCCGACAGTGTCGCGTTCAGGGGTTGCGGCGTGCGTGCGGGGTTCGCACGGACAGGCTCGCTTCGCGTGGAGTGCCGATGCGCCGGTCCGAGTGACGAGCACCCGCAGCGTCCACGCCGCACGGGCGGCGCGCGTGTTCGGCCTCCCAGTCCCTCGGATCCTGACCGCCGAGTCCGTGGCCAACGGGGGCGAGTTCGCCGTCACCTGCCGGATTACGTGGGATTGATGTTCCGTAATCGGCCAACCCAGAGAAGGCGGCGGAACCCCTGCCGTTGTGCGTCGCACGTCCCGCTTGAGTCGCTTCCACTAATCCCCTATATTGGCCTTGTCGGCTCGGTGACGCGAACCGCCGGTCATGTGGGGGTGACCCGGAGACGTGCGGAGTCCGCATCGTGCGATAGGAGGAGAATACCCGTGAGCTTTGATCTGACCCGATTGCCACCGCGGCCTGAAGAGAAGGACTGGGCCTTTGTCGATGAGCTGCGCACGGTGCCGTTTCACAGCAAGGTGGTGTGGGCGCCGCGCGCCGCGCGCCGGGGTGAGGCGCATTTCCCGGCGGGTGTGCGCCTGGCCCCGGCGTTTGACGATCCGCGCGGTGTCTTGCAGACGGCCTATGTTGACTTCCGTTTCTTTCTCCGGTGTGCGGGGCTGCGCAGCAACGGCGCGTACCGGATCGTCACGGCGCGTGCGCCGACATCGGTGCGCGAGGAGTATCGCGTCACCGTGTATCCGGACCGGTGCGAACTGACGGCGAACGACGCGGACGGGATCCGGCGCGGCCTGGTGTGGATCGAGGACGAGATGCTGCGTCGCGGCGGACCGTTCCTGCCGCTCGGCGAACTGACGCGGACGCCGCTGATCCGAACCCGGATCTCGCGCTGCTTCTACGGTCCGGTCAACCGCCCGCCGAAGTGCAAGGACGAGTTGGCCGACGATGTCGACTACTACCCGGACGAGTACCTGAACCGGCTGGCGCACGAAGGCTCGAACGTGCTGTGGATGACGATCCACTTCTTCCAGACCGTGCCGTCGAAGATCATCCCCGAGTACGGGCGGCATGCCGGGCCGCGGCTGGACAAGCTGCGGCGCACGGTCGAGAAGTGTGCGCGGTACGGGATTCGGATCTACCCGTTCTGCATTGAGCCGGCGGCGTTCACCTGGAACTACCCGGAAGTTGCGGCGGCTGCGGCGGCGCACCCGGACCTGAAAGGGCACAACAACGCGTTCTGCACCAGCACGGAGAAGGGCCGCGCCTATGTCGAGGAGGCGACGCGCACGCTGTTCAGCGAGGTGCCGGGGTTGGGCGGGCTGATCGTGATCCCGGTCGGCGAGCGGTTTACGCACTGCTATTCGGCGGGTATTCCGGACGGCGGGTCGTGGCCGGCGCGCAACACCTGTCCGCGCTGTTCGCTGCGGACTCCGCACGAGGTCCTCGCCGAGGTGCTGGCAACGTTGGCCAAAGGCATGCACGCGGTGAACCCCGAGGCGGAACTGGTGGCGTGGCCGTACGGTCAGTCGATCTGCTGGGGCAAGCCCAAGACCGCGGACGCGGCGGGGCACATGCCGCGCGAGATCATCCTGCAGCACAACTTCGAGACGGGCGGGCACAACGTGCAACTGGGCAAGCCGCGGCCGACCTGGGACTACTGGCTGTCGTACGTCGGGCCGAGTGACCTGTTCCGGGGCTGCGCCACGGCGGCGGTTGCGCACGGTACGCGCATGTCGGCCAAGCTGCAGGTCGGCTGCTCGCACGAGGTGGCCACCACGCAGGTGGTGCCGGCGCCCGGCCTGCTGTACCGCAAGTACCGCGCGATGCACGACCTGGGCGTAAGCTCAGCCATGCACTCCTGGTACTTTGGCACCTACCCGTCGTTGATGACCAAAGCCGCCAACGAGCTGTCGTTCGCGCCGTTTCCGAAGACGGAGAAAGCGTTCCTCCAGCACCTGGCGGGGCGCGACTGGGGCCGATTCACGCCGCAGGTCGTCACGGCGTGGGACTGGTTCCTGAAGGGCTACTCGCAGTACCCGACGGCGCACATCTTCGGCTACTTCGGCCCCATGCACGACGGCCCGGTCTGGCCGTTGCATCTTGAGCCGCGCCGCCGCCCGCCGGCGCCGACCTGGCAGGTCGGGTACCCGCCGAGCGGCGACTACATCGCCGAGTGCGTCACCAACGGGTTTACGCTCGAGGAGAAGCTGATCCTGTGCAAGCGCATGGCGTCGCGCTGGAACCAGGGCGTGCGGGTCCTCAAGAAGCTCCTGCCGCACGTCCAGGACCAACCGGAGCGCGTGAAGGACATCGGCATCGCCACGGCCTTGGGGCTGCAGTTCCGGAGCGGTTACAACATCCTGTACTTCTACGCCCTGCGTGAGGAGCTGGCGGAGGCGCGGCAGCCGGCTGTGCGGCGTCGCCTGCTGGCGCAGATGAAACGAATCGTTCGGGCGGAACTGGAGATCGACGCCGAACTGCTGCCCTTGGCGGAGGCGGATTCGCGGCTGGGCTTCCACTCGGAGGCGGAGGGGTACAAGTACTTCCCGGACCTGATCCGCTGGCGCATGGCGCAGTTGCGGGACCTGCTCGAGACGGAGTTCCCGGCGGTAGCGGCCAGGGCGGGGCTCGGCGAGCCGCTGTTCCCGGACTACACGGGCGAGAAGCCCGCCGGCGTCGCGCAGGTGGCGCGGGGGCTGAAACGCGCCCCGGCGCTGGACGGCAAGGCGGCGGGTGGCGCGTGGGCCAGGCTGCCCGAGGCGGAGTGCACGTACTGGGTGCAGCAGGTGCACAATATCGAACGGTGGAAGAAGTGCGGCTACGACTGGGCGGACCACAACCCGGTCCCCGGCTCGGATCGGCACGGTCGGGTCACCTTCTGGAAGGCTGGATATGACGCGCGCAACCTCTACATCGGCGTGCGCTGCACTCCGGGGACAACGGGCGGCGACGGTGCGGCGGCGTTCAGCGGCAACGGGATTCAGGTCTTGATCGAACCGTGCCGCACCGAACCGCGGATGATCTTCTCATTGGGGACGGACGGCTCAGGCAAATGCGTTAAGGACAACGGCTACATTCCGCATGGCAACGACCCCTGGAGCGTGTCGTCACAGATCAAGAACGGGGAGTGGACCGTGATCCTGACCATTCCGTTCCGCTGGCTCAGAAGGACCGGTGCGGCCAGAACAAAACCCATCCGGGTCAATGTGGTGCGAACGTTGCCGTTGCCGGGGAAGCCGGGGACCGGTATCTGCTCGTGGGCCGACGCGCAGCCGGCCAAGGGCCGCCTGGTCTGGGGTTTCCTGAATCCAGACAAGAACTTCGGCTGGCTGAAGTTCGGGGAGTGAGGGACGCGGGAGCGCGGGGCACAGGCCGAGGAGTTTGGTGTTCAGCGGCTCGCGGACGGCAACGCCCCCGGTGATCTCGGAGTGAAACTGGCGACGATGCACCAAGACCGCCTGAAGGCGGCACGACGAACTTGGCTGCCTGCGGAACGAGGCTTGTAGTACCGCGTTCACGCGGTCCGGGATCGAGTTCCACAGGAGTGTTCGGTGTTCAGTGGAGTTCCCCCCCGACACCCGACACTCGACCCACGACACGGGTTGTCGAGAAGCGATGGCGACGAGGATTGCGAGGAGCGATTTGGGGCAAGGAGTCTACGCCATGACACGCGACATCAAGGTGACCGTCGGGCCGGTTGGGGCGGACTTTGTCGGCAGCGATGACCTGATTGTCCAGGCGGCAATCGAGTACGTGGTGGCCAGGGGTGGCGGCACGGTGGAACTGCGGCCGGGCACGTACCGGCTGCAGAACTCGGTGCGGTTGCGCAGTCGCGTGCGCCTGGTCGGGGCAGGGGAGGGTACGGTGCTGATCAAAGAGCCATCCGTCACCGTGCCGCTGACGGAGGACACGGACTGGTATGACTGGCGCGTGACGGTGGCGGACGCCTCGGCGTTCCGCGTTGGCGGCGGCGTGATGCTGCAGTCGAAGTGCCCGCACTACGGGCAGCAGCAGACGGTCATCCACACCATCCGCGCCATCGAGGGGAACACACTGTGGCTGATGGCGCAGGCGCGCGGCGCGGACGGCGCGGCGCACACGGGCAACTTCTGGCTCGGGAAAGACGCGACCGCGTCGACCCTTTTCAGCCTGGTCACGGCCAACTGGGTCAGTGATTTCGCAGTTGCCAACTTGTGCATCGACGGCAATCGCGGTCGGAGCGCGTACCTGGACGGCAACTACGGCGCGGCCATGTACTTCCAGGACTGCGAGCGGGTGCACATCGACAGCGTGCACGTGGAACACATTGAGAGCGACGCGCTGAGTTTTCAGATTGTGCACGACCTGACGGTCGAGAACTGCGTCTTCGAGGACGTCGTCCAAGGCCTGCACCCGGGCAGCGGTTCGCAGCGGCCGGTAATGCGGAACAACGTGGTGCGGAACTGCAGCCTGCACGGGCTGGGTTGGTGCTGGGGTGTGAAGCACGGTCTCGCTGAAAAGAACACCATCGAAGACTGCAAGATCGGTATCAGCATCGGGCATCGCGACACGGACAACGTGATGCGGAACAACGTGGTGCGGCGCTGCCGCGAGAGCGGACTGGTGTTCCGCGGCGACCCGGCGCATCAGGCAGCGCATGACAACCTGATCGAAGACAACCGTTTCGAGGACATTGGCGCCCCCGACGCACCGGGGTACGGCATCGACATCAGCGCGCCGGTGCGCGGCACAGTCTTGCGGCGGAACCGCATCGTGTGCTCGCGGCCTGGCCTGACGAAGGCGGGCATCCGCATCGGGCCGCAGGTCGAACATCTCGTCCTGGACGGGAATGTGATCGAGGGTGCGAGTGCAACCGTGGAGGACCAGCGGAAACCATGAAACTGCGAACCTCAGACTGGAGCAAGCTGCGTCGTCCGGAGATTGAGGAGGCCGCGAAGGCCGGCGCCCTCGTCGTGCTGCCGTTGGGCACCACGGAGCAGCACGGCCTGCACCTGCCCATGGACGTGGATATCAACTGTGCACAGACCTTGGCGGTGCGCGCCGCGGAGCGGTTCACGGAACGCCCGGTGCTGGTCGCGCCGCCGCTCACCATCGGGTGTTCGCCGAGTTTCATGCCGTTCGCGGGAACGATCAGCCTGTCGATGGAGTTGGTGATGACGCTGGTGACGGAGGTCTGCCGCTGCGTCGCGGCGCACGGGTTCCGGCGCATCCTGGTCGTCAACGGCCACCTCGGTCACGCCGTGCCGCTGCAGGATGTCAGCCGACAACTTAGTTCGGAAAGCATTTTCATGAAACCGGTTACGTACTGGCTCCTGGTGCCGCAGGCGCTGCACGATTTCTTCGACGTGGACAAGGGCAACATCGGCCACGCCGGCGAGATCGAGACGTCGCTGCAACTGCACTTCCAGCCGGAGCATGCCGACATGACTCAGGCCGTGACCGTGCCCGGCGTCGGTGGCAACCCGGCCACGGCGACGGCGGAGAAAGGCCGGCGTCTGGCGGAAGTGACGGTCGAGGCACTGGTAAAGGAACTGCACGAACTGGCGCGGTGAACGGCGGAGGACCGCCGTGTCCAGGATGGTGGCGGAGGCGTTGAACACGGGCGTCCTCGCCCGTAGATTTTCCTTCTGGGGCGTGTGCAAGGCGATATGGGTTTGTGAACAAGGAGGTGCGGAGTGAGAGTGCGTTTGGCGAAGTATGCGGGGCTCATTCTGGTTGCGGTGTTCGCAGGGTTGATGGCGCGGGCGGCGGACGCGCCGGTGCCGCAGTTCCAGGCGGGCGATCGCGTCTGTTTCATTGGCGACAGCATCACGCATGGCGGGCGTTACACCTCGTTCATTCACATGTTCTATGCGACGCGGTTCCCGGAGCGTAAGTGGGAGTTCTTCAATGCGGGAGTGTCCGGCGATTCAGCCGGCGGCGCGGTGCGGCGGTTCGACTGGGACATTGCGCCGCACAAGCCGACGGTGGCGACCATTATGCTGGGCATGAACGACGTCGGGCGCGGGTTGTACGGCGAGGGCAAGACGGGCGAGCAGATCGAGAAGCAGCGCAAGAACTGCCTGGACGGGCACACCGCGAACATGAAGAAACTCGCCGAACTGCTGAAGCAAGCCGAGTGCCGGATGATCTTCATCACCCCGTCGATCTACGACCAGACCGGGCAGTTGAAGGCGGAGAACAACGCGGGCGTGAACGACGCGCTCGCCACGTGTGGGGACTACGCGCGCGGCCTGGCTCCGGAATTTGGCGGCACGGTGGTCGACTTCAACGGCCCGATGACCGAGATCAACGCTCGCGAGCAGGCCAAGGATGCGGTGTTTACGATCGTCGGTCAGGACCGCGTGCATCCGGGCGGTGTGGGGCACCTGATCATGGCGTACTTGTTCCTGACGTCGCAGCAGATGCCGCCGCTGGTGGCGCGGATTGCCGTGGACGCCAAGACCGCTGCCGTTGCGGACGCCGCAAACTGCACGGTCAGTGAAGTGAAGGGCGCGCCGGACGGAGTCGCGTTCGTGTGTGCCGAGAAGGCGTTGCCGTTCCCCGTGCCCGGGGACGCCGCGGGCGCGCTGAAGTTGGTGCCATTCATGGAGGACTTGAACCAGGAACTGCTGGTCGTTGCGAACCTCGCACCCGGCAACTACGACGTGCTGATCGACGATGCGGTTGTGGCCACCGCCGCCGCCGAACACCTCGCCAAGGGCCTCAACCTGGCCGGCAATGTCAAGACGCCGATGTACAAGCAGGCGCTCGAGGTGCAGAAGCACGAGAACAACCGGCATGGGATTCTGTCCGGGAAGTTGCGGTCTCTGGCCGCGGCGCGGCACTTTGCGCCGAAGGACGTCAACCCGGACGACTACGAGGCGATGAAGAAGGCGAAGGTGGAAGCGGTCGAGAAGCTGAAGGACAAGCCCAACTCCAACTATGCCTACTTCAAAGGCCAGACGGACATTTACGTCAACTTCAAGCCGAAGGAGGCGGAGTTGTACGCCGAGGTCGCGAAGGAAACCGACGAGATCTGGAAGCTCAACCAACCGGTGCCGCACCGGTTCGTGATCCGCATGGCGCAGGCCGCCGCGCCTGCAGCACCGGCGCCGGCGCCCGTGAAACCGTAGTACGCGCCTTGGGCGCGGTCGGTCTTCTGGGAGGCTGTAGGTAAACATGATCAGCCGGCGGAGTGTGCCCGCCAGGCGTGGAACGACAGTGGCGCGGGACCTCCGGGACCGCGGCAGGGTGCTCGGGGCCGTCCCGGCCCGAGGCCCTCGGCCGGGGACCGGCCGGCGCACCCCACTTCGGCGCGGGACGCGCCGAGCCACGGCGCGCCGTGTGACGCCTGGCCGGGGAGACCGGCATTCTTGCCCGCGCCGGTCACTCGTTTCACGGCAGGACCAGGACCTTGAACTCGCCGCGGGCGTAGTTCTTGGCGCTGGACGTGAACGTCCAGTCGCGGGTCTTGCCTTCGGAGTCGCCGAGCCCGACATCGTTGCTTGTGCCGCTGCCGAAGCGGTTGAAGCAGACGATGCTGTGCTTGTCCTGCCAGTTGTGGATCTGCATTGAGCCGTAGCCGGGCGAAGCATCGGTCCCCATCATGTCGCCGAAGTCGTAAACCGCGTCGTCGGCATTCTGCACTTTGGCGGCGTTCCCGGGCCCGTAGTTGCAGTCCCAGAATTCGATATTGCAGCCTTCCGCGAACTCGCCTGGCGTGACGCCCGGGGCGTTGCTTTTCACGGTCACGCCGGTGACATTGACCTGGAACCGCGCGCCGGCGGCCTTGGCCGGGACCCCGATTTTCCCGACTTCCGTCGTGAACGGGTCCATGGCGACGAATGCGTACGTCTCCTTGCCGGCCATATCCTGCAGGGCCATGAAGTAGGCGACCTTCTTGAAGGGGGCCTTGATGTCTGCGGAGTGGTCTTCGTCGTACACGAAGCGCGTGTTGCCGTCCGCCAACTGCGACGCGGTCGGGTCAAAGGCGTAGACCAGCTTGTAGGCCTTGGCTTCGTCCGGCAGGAGCTTGGCGAAGACGTCGAACTTCGGGATGCTGCCGAAGCGGAAGGGTGAGGCGGGCAGGCCTTCGGCATTCGCCAGGTTCACGCCGACCGGGTTGTTGGCCCAGGCGTAGTAGACCATGGCGGGTTGCGGGGCTTCCGGCGAACTGATCACCACGGTGTCGGTGCCCTCGATCACGGCGCTGGCGCGGACGCGAACGCCGGTCTGCCCGACGAGCGCGAACCCGACCAGGTCGCCGCCACCCTTGACGGCGAGCGGCGCGCCGCCGGTGTCGAACGTCACCCGCGCCGTACCGTCGCGGAATTCGCAGGCCTTGAACACCGGACCGCACCAGGCAAATCCCGTCTTGCCGTAGACGTTGTGCAGGGCGGCGCGGGCGAGGCGGTCGCCGACGTCCTGCTTGTTCTTCGGGTGGATATCCTTCTCATCGCCGATGTCCATGGTGATGGCCATGCCGGTGTTGGGCACCTCCTTGGCGGTGTTCATGAATGACTCGCGAATGTCCGCCCAGCCGGTTTCTTCAACGGGGTTCTGCCACGGCGCCATGAAGTTCGGGAGTTGCACGAAATAGAAGGCGAAGTCGTTGCCCCAGACGCGGCGCCAGGCGGTGATCATGCGTTCGAGTTGCATGCGGTACGCCTTGCCGCGCCCGGCGTTGCCCTCGCCCTGGTACCAGATCGCGCCGCGGATCGCAAATGGCGCCACCGGGTGGATCATGGCGTTGTACAGGTTCGCCGGGTAATTCGGGTCCTTGCGCGGTTGGATGGGCCCGCGCGGGCGCTTCGGTTCCTTGCCCTGCTTGCCGCCTTTGACCCACTCGTCCATGGCCTTCTTGTCCGTCTCGAACTCGGTCTTGGCTTTCTCGGGGTCATACTCCGCGTCGCGTTTGTCCCACGACGCCTTGCTCTGCTGCAGGACCGGGTCGTCCTTCTGGCTGTCCCACGGCGTCCAGGCTTCGATGCAGGTGCCGCCCCAGGACGAGTTGATCAGGCCGACGGGCACGCCCAGGTCCTGGTGCAGTTTGCGGCCGAAGAAGTACCCGGCCGCGGAGAATCCCCCGACGTTTTCCGGCGCGCACTCGACCCAGGCTGTCCGCGCTTTGCAGTCCGTCTGGGGCTCCTGGGCCGTGACGTTATGCACGGCGAACAGACGGATCTGCGGGTGCTTGGCCGCGGCGATCTCCTCTTGAGCATTGTTTGAGCTTCCGACGGTCATCGCCATGTTCGACTGGCCGCTGCAGAGCCAGACTTCGCCGATCAGTACATCCTTGAGCTCGATCGTGTTCTGCTCGCCCTGCACGGTGACCGTGAACGGGCCGCCGGCGGCGGGTGTCTTCAGTTCCACGCGCCAGGTGCTGTTGGCGGCCGCGGTCGCCGATGCCGTTGCGTCAGCGCCCCAGGCGCCCGTGACGCTGACCTTCTCGCCCGGGTTGGCCCAGCCCCAGACCGGGGCGTTGGTCTCGCGCTGCAGGACCATGTGGTCCGTGAAAACCGCCGGCAGTTTCACCTCTGCCCTGAGCCATGTCACCGTGCATGCGAACGCCAGTACCCACGCGAGTCGTCTCATGTCGTCGTCCTTTCGGTTCCAATCGCTCTTCGCAACCCTCGTCGCAATCGCTTCTCGATGCCCTGCAACGTGGCGGACACGGGATCGAGAATCGATTGCGATCACGATTGCGACCGCGATTACCTGTTTGTCGTTCCTCTATAGTGTCGAGTTTGACGCGACCGTTTGCGGTCATGTATGTCGCCGCCCCGCCACACGTGTGCCCTGCACAGACCCGCAAATCTAGGGTCTGGCCCCGAGGTGTTCAAGTCGCGCCTCCGCCCGGACATGGCTGTTTCAAGATCTGGCGCCGCGTCTCGGAAGGCCACGCCGCCGCGCGCACCAGGTAGGGGCGGCCTGTCCTCAGGCCGCCCCCCCGGCGTGGGGACACGCCGGGGGTACTCACCGCACGCGACAGTCACGAATCTTGAAACAGCCCTGCCGCCCGGGAGCCGCTGACGCATCACGCCGACGGGGCGGCGCGGGTGAGTGTGTTTGAGGAAAAGCGGCGCAGGGCGCTTGCGGAGACCGCAAGTGCACACTAGAATCCCTGTGTGGCTGAGACGGTTGCGGCGGATGGGGGCACGCGGGGATCGAGGCAGGTTCCCGATCATTCACTACCGTGTCGCCGCACTTGGGACGGAAGTGGACACGAGACGGCGCGCGGAACGCACACACAATGCGGAGGGACACGACATGAAGAAGGCGGGCATGGTGGCCGGACTGGTCTTGATGGGGCTCGCGTTGGGCTCGGTCGCAGGTGCGCAGTCGGGTGATGGGCGGGAGGCGGACCACGAGGCACTGCGGGCCTTGCGGGGCAAGGTCACGGCGGCGATCGAGAAGCAGGACATGAAGGCGCTGGTCGAGTGTATGGCGAGCAAATTCGTCGTGATCACCGTGGACCAGTCACGGCTGACCAGCGAAACGGAACTGACCAGCTATTTCGACAACATGTTCCGCGCGAAGGATTCCAAGGTTTCCGGCATGACGGTGGCCATTACGGCGGACGCTCTGACGCAGTTTACGGACGCGAACACCGGCTACTGCACCGGCACGAGCAAGGACACGTACACTCTCAAGCGTGGCGGGACCGCCACGTTCGACTCGCGCTGGACGGCGGTGCTGGTCAAGGAGAAAGGGGCCTGGAAAGTTGCCGCCGTTCACTGTGGCGTGAACTTCCTGGACAACCCGCTGTACTCGGTGAAGAAGGACGGGTTCTGGCGTCGGCTGGGGCGGGCCTTCGGCATCGGGACGTGACGCGATGCCCAGAGGCTCCTGCAGAAGTACTGCAAGAGCCGGGTGTCAGGTGTCAGGTGTCAGCGCGCCCCGGGCGGCGCACCGCCCGATCATACCAGTGTGAAACCGGCAACGACGCGCCCAGAGCCCGCGAGGCCGCGGGCGCTTCAGCCCAGATACCGCACGAACCCTGGAGCGCCCGCGGCCTCGCGGGCTCTGGGCGCCTTCAGTTTCATGGGAGGTGTCAGGAAGGAACACTCTGATATTGAATCGGTTGCGCATTCCTGACACCTGACACCCGAGCACTCATCCCGCAAGGCGCGGTTCTGCAAGAGGCTGTCCGGCGTAACGCGTACTCATGCTTCCGTTGTTCAAGCAATACCCTGGTCTGGCGTCGCGGTTTCCGCATCTGGCGTTGGGGCAGTTCCCGACACCCGTGGCGCGGTTGGCGCGGGTGGAGGCGGATGCCGGGTTGCGCGGGCTGTACATCAAGCGCGACGACCTGAGCGGCGCGTGTTACGGCGGGAACAAGGTCCGGAAGCTGGAGTTCCTGCTCGCGGCAGCCCATTGCGCCGGCGCCAGAGAGGTCATCACGTTCGGGTTTGCCGGTTCGAACCACGCCCTGGCGACGGCCATATACGCCGGGCAATTGGGGATGACCAGCATCTCCATGCTCCTGCCCCAGGTCAACGCCCACTACGTCCGGCGCAACCTGTTGGCCAGTCACGCGGTTCGCGCCGAACTGCGCCCGTGCGCGAATTGGCTGCACCTGATCCTGGCTACGATGCGCCGCGTTGTTCGCGGCATGTTGCGGAACGGAGTCGCGCCGCACGCTATCCCTGCCGGGGGATCCTGCCCGCTCGGCGTGATCGGTTATGTCAACGCGGCGTTCGAGTTGCGGGACCAGATCGCGGCGGGCGAGCTTCCCGAACCTGACGTGGTTTATGTCGCTATGGGGTCCATGGGGACGGCGGCGGGGTTGATGCTTGGGCTGAGGGCAGCGGGGCTCAAGAGCGAGGTGGTCCCGGTGCGCGTGATCGAGCGGGAGATGGCGCGTGCGCGAGGGCTGCGCCGGCTTCTGCGGCGCACGGCGCTGCTGTTGCACCAGGCGGACCCGGCCTTCCCGGAGTATGACGGTGCCGTGGCATCTGTGCCGATCAGAGACGACGCTCTGGGGCGTGGGTATGCGTGTTTCACGGAAGAGGGGCAGAGAGCTGCCGCTATCGTTCACGAAGAATGTGGGATCGTTCTGAACGGAGCATACACGGCCAAGGCGTTCGCGGCGCTTCTGGGGGACATGGAGCGGCAGGCCTTGCGCGACAAGACCGTCCTGTTCTGGAATACCTACAATTCCAGGGACCTGTCGTCTCTCACGGCCGACATCGACTACCACGCGTTGCCGGCGTCTTTCCACCGTTACTTCGAGCAAGAGGTCCAGCCACTGGACCAGAACGGTCTCGACCGCTGAGTGCCTCCCCGGGAACCGCATGTCTGTCAAGTTGCGATGCTGGTGTCCGTTGGGTACCGTGGATCGACGCTCTGAGGAAGTCGCGCAAGGCTCCAGCCTTGCAGTCCCGCGGCGGGTGCGAGTCCTGGCGCGGATCGGGGGTGTGGCAGCAAGGCTGGAGCCTTGCTGCCACTTCGCGGCACCCACGCAAGCGCGGCTGTCAACTATGCTCCATTGAGTTCAGCCCCGGCTCGGGCGATTCGTCGTTGGTAGGATCGGAACCCCAGGTACGACGCGACGACGAGGGGTTTGACCCACAGCGGCTTCACGAACAGGCGGCGCGACAGTGCGCTCCATGAGTACGCCCGGTGCCGGACCCGGTCGGTGCCGCGTGCCAGTTCTTCGGGCGTCATGCGCTGCGGGCGGAAGACCACGTTCTGGCCGTTGTAGAGGGTCCAGTCCCGGGTCAGAATGCGGTGTTCGCTCGCGAGCCGGTCAAAGACCGGGGTCCCGGGGAAAGGCGTGTAGACGCTGATCTGCGGCAGGTCGAACCGGCCCGTGGCGATGTGCTCGGCGGCCTCGTCGAACACGGATGTGTCGTCGGTGTCGAATCCGAACACGAAGCAGGCTTGGACGAGGATGCCGTGGTCGTGCAGGGCGTCCACCACGTGCGCGTAGGTCTTGCCGAGGTTGTGCGTCTTGCCGCAGGCGGCCAGGGCTTCGGGACGCGTAGACTCGAACCCCATCAGCAGGCCGCGGCAACCGCTCTTCGCCATCAGGCCGAGGAGTTCCGGATCGTCGACCACGTCGAGTGAGGCGCAACCGACCCACCACTTGCGGAGTGGGGCGAGTTCGGCGAAGAAGGCCTTGGCATGTTCGCGGTCCCCGATCAGGTTCGGGTCGAGGAAGAAAACGATCCGGCTTCGGATAGACCGGATTTCGGCAATGACGTCGCCGATGGGGCGGCGGATGTAGGCGGGGTGGAACCGGTGGCTGATGCAGAAGTCGCAGTGATTCGAGCAACCCCGGCTCATCTCCACGGTACCCCAGCCGATGTAGTCGCGGCGGTGGATGGCGGAGCGGTCCGGTGCGACGATCCATGCCGGGTCGAAGGGCTCGGCGTCCTCGTACACGCGCTGGTGTCGGTCGGCGGCGACGTCGCGGAGCAGTCGAGGCCAGGTCCGTTCCGCGTAACCGCGCACGACCGTGTCGGCGTGCTGCAAGCTTTCGTCGGTTTGCAGGGTCGGGTGTACACCGCCCAGCACCACGGTTGCGCCGCGGGCACGGAATCGGGCTGCGATCTGGTAGGCGCGAGTGGCGGTCCCGGTGATTGCCGTGATGCCGACCACGTCGGCTGGCGTGTCGAAGTTCACATCCTCCACCATTTCGTCCACGACACGGACCGTGGCGCCCAGTTCCGGCGGGACGAGGGCTTTCAGCGTTGGCATGGTGAGGGGGGCGTACCGCAGGCTGCGGCCGTAGATCCCGGTCGAGTGCCGTTGCAGGTAGTTTTGCGGGTGGATGAGGAGGATCTTCACGGTCGTGCCCTCTCCTGCGGTGGCACGTCGGCCCCGGCGCCGCGCCAGCGGCGGAAGGCGGTTCCGACGTCAACGGTGCTGCCCGTGTGGGCGGTCAGGAGACGTTCGATCCCCGAGAGGGCGGCAAGCTTGCGGATGGAGCGCCGCAGCGCGGTCCCGTCACGGTTGAAGCAGGCCCGGAAAGGGACCGCGTCGCCGTGCCGCAGGCCGAGCGTGTCGCCGGTGAACAGGAAGCGGCGGTCGACCAGGTAGGCGACCGACCCGGGTGTGTGGCCCGGCGCTGCAATGGCGTGGACGTCGACGCCTGCGGCCGTCAGGGTCTGGCCGTCGCGGACAGGGGTCAAGGGTTGTGCGGGTTTCCGCCGCCCGCCGAGGAACGATGGGCTTTCATGTTCGCTCACAAAGACTTGTGCGTTGGTGAACAGGTCCCGGCCCCGGGCGTGGTCCCAGTGCAGGTGGGTGAGGAACACGGCCGCGACGTTGCGCACGTCCAACCCGAGGAGTGCGAAGCCGTGGCGCACTCGAGTCGGGCGCCATCCGGCGTCGATGCAGACCAGGCCCGCGGGCGCCCTGAATACATACAGGTTTACGAATCCGTCCCGTACCGCCACGAGCCGGTCGCAGACCGGACCCGTATCGAGCAAGCCCGGGAAGAACCAGTTTCGGATCATTGGGGGCTGACCACCTTGCCCACGCGTTGCGCCAGTCGCACCATCGAGCCCAGATAGAGTTGGACCGCGATGGCGCCGCGGGGGCAGGACTCCATGCAGCAGAAGCAGACGATGCACTCTTTCGGGTTGACGGCAGGGTAGCCGCTTCGCGGTTGTGTGGCGATGGCGTGGCGGGGGCAGACGCCGGCGCAGATGCCGCACTTCACGCACTGGCGCTCCTGGATCCTCGGGCGCAGTTGGAACAGACGTGTCGTGACTCGGAACATGGGCTCGGGAATGTAGCGCAGGTAGCGGGCCAGCGACGGCTTCATGCGTGTCGCGTTCAACTGCGGCACGCCAGTGCCGGTGCACTCGATACGGGACAGGTCCATTTCGCCCAGGCCACGGGCCGCAGCCAGCCGGATCATGGGCACGGATGCGGGTGGAATCCGCAACGGTGCGCAGGCGACCGCGTCCAGTGCGACCGCGTCACGACTGGCCAACAGCACGCCCAGCGGCCGCGGGCGTCCGTTGGCGGGGCCGAGGCCTTCCATGACGGTGACCGCATCCACGATGCTGACGTGCGGCCTGAGGGCGGCAAACACACCGACCAGGAACGTGCTCATGGTCAGCGGCGACGGGTACTTTGCGTGGAACTTGGACTTGGCCAGTCCGCTGGTGATTCCGAACACGTTCTTCAGCGCACACGTCATGGTCGTCAACGAATGGGTCTTGAGCTTGGGCAGGGAGATGACCACATCCACCTGGGTGAACCACTCAGGGACGGCGAGCAGGTCGTCGCCGCACGGGACGGGTGTCTGTTTCGTGTCCCAGGACTTCAGTTCTGCCGGCGTTCCCTCCACCGCCGTGGTCATGTCCGTGCGCGACCACAGGTCTTTCTCGGCGTGCAAGCCGGCCGGACTGTCGCCAACCCAGATCCGTGCGGCGCCAGCCTTCACGCACATCCGGATCATCTGCCGAACCAACTCCGGGTGCGTGGTGACGGCCTCCTCGGGGCGCCGCGGACACAGCAGGTTGGGTTTGATCAGGACCGTCTGGCCAGGTTTGACGAGTGTCTCCAGCCCGCCGAGTGCGTCGAGCACTTCGGTCAGTGCGGCCTCTACGGCGTCGGGCGAGTACGAGGGGCAGGCGGCAACCACGACGCGGCTACCGCCGGAATTCGAGAGCGGCGCCGGCGCGGTTGTCGCCGTCGCGGCGTGATCTGGCGTGTCGGTGTTGGACATCCGGCCAATATACGCAGCATGCCCCGGGCCGCAACCGAAGTGGCGACGCCCTCACGCGGACGGACATCGGGAACGGCGCCGTTCGTAGTGGTGTCGCAGCCCCGGCGGTAGTCCGCCGGGCAAGACACCATCCCCGCGCCGTGCCGCCGCAACACGCCAGATGGGCTCTTGACGCTCCACTTCGTTGCGCGCGCTGCGAGCCCACTACGAACGGGCGTATCCTGGCGCCCACGGCGCCGCTTGTTTTCTCTGTGGATTTGCCCGCACAGGTCGATAGATTATGGCTCGCGTGCCGCCGGGATTGCCATCCACCCTATGGAGGACCGACAATGAGCGAGGGTCAGCAGATGCAGGAACCGTTGGCGCCGGAGGCCCGGCCCGATTCGCCATCGCTTGAGACCGCGCTGCACTCGTTCGGATGGTCACCGCGGCAGTGCCTGCTTCTGGTGGCGTTCAATCTGCTGCCCCTGGCGCACGTTGTGGTCGTGGCCGCGATCGCGCTTGTGCCGTGGGCTGGTTGGCCGTGGCGCGCCCTGGTCTGTCTGGCGGGTCTCTACGTGGCGCCGCCGCTGGTTGCCAGGGTGGTGCGGTTCTGGCTGCCGATCCGGCACGGGTGGATCCCCATCGGGTCGCGCGATTACTTCGTTTGGTGGTTCCAACTGAACCTGCAGGTGCTCTTCTGCCGTTTCCCGGCGCTTGAAGAATGCCTGCGCCTGGTCCCGAAGCTCTACAGCGCCTGGCTGCGGCTGTGGGGGTCGCGCATCGGGCGGTACGTGTACTGGGCCCCTGGGGTCTGCATTTACGACCGCTCCTTTCTGGACGTGGGCGACGCCGTGGTTTTCGGGGCCAACGTGCGCCTGACCCCACACGTGGTGGCGCGCAACGCGCAGGGCGACATGCAGCTGGCCCTGGCGCCGATCCAGATTGGCGATCGCGTCATGGTCGGCGCGCATTCGGTGCTGACCGCCGGGACTCGGATCGCCGCGGGCGAATGCACGAGGGCGTGTCTGCTGACCTCACCGTTCAGCGAGTGGGCCGAGGGACGCAGGCGCAAGCCGGACGCAGCATGAACTACGACATCCACGTGCACCTGGCTGGCACCGACCGGGCGCGGAACGGCAACTACGTCGGCCCCAAGGTGAGCCCGGGGTTCCGGTATCTTCTGCACCGGTTGGGCTTGACCTTGGACGCGTTGCGGGCGCCGGGCGCGGACGAGCGGTTCCGAGACTTGCTGCTGGAATGGGTGGACACGAGCAGTCTGGACCGCGTCGCCATCCTGGCCTTGGATGGGGTCTACCGGCGTGACGGGAGCTTCGATGACGGGAACACGCGCCTGATGACCGGCAACGACTACGTGGCATCGTTGCTTGGCCGGCACCCACGCGTGTTGTTTGGCGCCAGCGTCCACCCCTTTCGCCGGGACGCCCTTGCCGAACTCGACCGGGTGGCTGAGCGCGGCGCGTGTCTGGTGAAATGGATCCCGTCCGGCCAGAACATCCAGCCGGACGATCCGCTCTGCTTCCCGTTCTACGACGCCTTGGTCCGGCACGGTTTGCCGCTCCTGAGCCACGCCGGCAAGGAGCACACCCTGTCCGGGTTTCCGACCACGTTGAACGATCCGCGGCGTCTGAAGCCGGCGCTGGACCGCGGCGTCACGGTGATTGCCGCCCATTGCGGCACGCGTCTGTTCCTGCACGATCCCTCGCACTTCCGGGCATGGTGCGCCATGGCCCTGGAGTACGAACGGTTCTACGGCGACATCAGCGCCTTCGCCGTCATCACGCGGTGCCGCGCCCTGACGCGACTGCAGCAAACGCCGCAACTCCTGCGCAAGATCGTGTACGGCTCGGATTTCCCGGCCCCGGTGCAGGTCTGGAGTTTCGTGCACCGGCTCGGACTGAGACGGACGCGGGAACTGGCCGCGGTCAGAAATCCGTTGGAGCGTGCGTTCCGCACGTTCCGATGTCTCGACCTGCCGTCCGAGGTGTTTTCCCGGGCCGGGGAGTTGCTGCGCCTGCCGCGAGACGGTACGGTTGCGGGCGAATGCGACCGCGGAGTGACCGTGGCGTCCGCGACCTGAAAAAGGGGCGGCGAACCCATGCGATTGCGAGTACGACAGAAAGCGACCTGTGCTGTAACCCGACCCCACCGGCACAAGGCCGGTGGGGTCGCCAAGACGTCCTTGTTGCACATCTCGACCGAAGGACGGGGAGGCCAACATGAAACCGCTCGCCTGGCGTCTCCCCTGGCGTGAGGGGACGGTCCCGCACGCGGTCCTGGACATCTGCCGCGGCTGCAATATCACGTGCCGCGCCTGCTACAACGCGGCGCCGGCGGAGTTCCGGCCCCTGCAGGACATCGAGGCCGATCTGGACCGGATGCTCGCGTTGCGCCGCCTCAGTTCCGTCACCATCGTGGGCGGCGAGGTGACGCTGCACCCGGACCTGTGCGGGATTGTGAGCCGGGTCAAGCAACGCGGCCTGGGCGCGGAAGTGTGCACCAACGGCGTACTGCTGGACGCGCCGTACGCGGCGCGTCTGAAGGCGGCCGGCGCCGACATCATCTATGTGCACATCGAATCTGGCCAGGAACGGCCCGACCTCCCCAAGAGTGCGTCCCCCGCCGCGGTGCGGGCGCTGATCGAGGCGAAGGCCGACCTGCTGCACGCCCAGGGGCTGGACGCCGGGTTGCTGGTGACGGTCTTTTCCGAGACGTCCGCGGAGATTGTCGAGGCCATGCGGGTGACGCTCGAGTCGCCGCACATCAACTACCTGCTCATCACTTTGTACCGGGACACGGGCGCGATCGCGTCAGTGACCGGCTCGCTGGCCGGCGGGCTGCGCGGCCGGATGTCGCGGCCGGCAGTCGGGCAGCCCGACCCGGTCGAGGGGGTGACCCGGACCGCCGACCTGGTCAGCCGGGAACTCGGCCTGCAGCCGTTCGCGTATGTCGGGTCGAACGCCGATGCCGGCAATCCGCGCTGGTTGTCCTACCTGGTCGGCACCGCGCGCCGGCGTGACGCGACGTTGGTGCAGCACTGCCTGCGGGCGAGCCTGTTCGAGCGCGCGTTTCTCTGGTTGTCGCTGCGACTGTCCGGGCGTTACCCCATGTACCAGGCCCAGGACCCGCGGCGTTTCCGCGTCCAGTTGCTGGCCAACGCCCTGACGGGCGGGCGGTTGCGCGGCAACCTGGGGTTTCTGGCCGCATCGCGGCACGACCGGGCCGGTCTGCGCGCCAAGCGGCTTCTGTTCCAGAACCCGGCCTTTGTCGCCGCGGACGGGCGAGTCGTCCACTGCAGTCCCTGCGCGGATGCGGTCCTGAAGGAGGGCCGACTCGTTCCGGTCTGCATCTGCGACCGGGTGGCCCTCGGCAGTGGTTCGGCGTGAGAGGGAGATGGCAGCGTCAGCGAAACGTGGCGACAGCCACCCCGGACGGCTCGGGGGCATACCTATCAAGCTGACGGCGGCGGCGGCTGTGGATATGGCGTGCCGACGCTCTGAGGAAGTAGAGCAAGGCTGGAGCGATGCTGCCACTTTGCGCGACACCATCTTGCGATACGTGCGCCAGCCGCCCGCCTGTGACGATTTTGGAAGGTGAGTGCATGAAGATCAGCTTCATCCGTCCCGCCATGATGGGCGGCAAGGCCGGCGATGCCATGGAGCCGCGCGTGTTCGGGATCTTGGCCGCACTCACGCCTGCCGGGGTCGAGTGCGTGCTGCACGACGAGCGGGTCGCGCCGGTGCCGCTTGACGAACCGACGGATCTGGCGGCGCTCACAGTGGACACGTTCAGCGCGCGGCGCGCTTACCAGTTGGCAGTCGAGTACCACCGGCGCGGCGTCCCCGTCGTGATGGGCGGGCCCCATCCGACGTTGCTGCCCGAGGAAGCCTTGTGTTTCGCATCGTCCGTCGTGATCGGCGATGCCGAGGGGGCGTGGCCGAAGGTCGTGGAGGATGCCCAGGCTGGGCGGTTGCAGCGGCGCTACGAGAACCGCTTCCCGTCCCTGGCGGACAGCCGTGTGGACCGCCGGTTGTTCGGGGCCCGGGACTATTGTCCGATCGCGCTTGTGGAGTTCGGGCGCGGCTGCCCGCATGCCTGCGACTTCTGCTCGGTTCACGCCGTGTACGGCAGCGGCATCCGGCAGCGTCCGGTCGCCGACGTTGTCGCGGAGTTGGCCGGCCTGGACGGACGGCACGTGCTGTTCACGGACGACAACCTGCTCGGGGGTGCGCGCGCGGTCGGCGAGCTGCTGGCGGCGCTGCGGTCATTGCGCCGCCGTTGGTCGTGCCAGGCGAGTCTCGAGGTCGCCACGGACGCGCGCACTCTCGAAGCGATGGCCGCGAGTGGCTGTGTGGCGGTCACCGTGGGGTTCGAGTCGCTGGTACCCGAAAACCTTGAGCAGATGAACAAGGCGTGGAACACCCGGCATGGCCGGTTCGCGGACCTGGTGGCGCGGTTTCGCGACCACGGGATCATGGTGTACGGGATGTTCATCTTCGGGTATGACTACGACACTCCCGACGTGTTCCACAGGACCGTGGAGTTCGCGGTCGAGGCCAAGCTCTTTCTGGCAAGCTTCGGACCGCTGGCGCCCACGCCGGGAACTGGGCTGTACGAACGGCTGAGGCAGGAGAAACGACTCGTTCATCCGCGCTGGTGGCTGGACCCCCGTTACCGGTACGGCGACGCGCTCTTCCATCCGCGACAAATGACCGCGGAGCAACTGGCCGAGGGCTGCTATCGGGCGCGCATGCAGTTCAACAGCGTCGGGAATACGCTGCGACGGGCCCTGGACTGGCGCGCCAACGCCGGGTCGCCGGCCAAGCTGGGGGTGTACGTGGCCGGGAACCTGATCGCCCGGCGCGAGATCGGGCGCAAGCAGGGGCAGCCGTTAGGTACCGGCGAACCGCTCGAGACTGTGTTTGGGGAACTGCCGGCATGCGATTGACCTTGGTCAAACCGAACCTCGGGCGTATGGAGCACTCGCTCTATGTGGACGAGGGGCGTATGGAACCCCTGCAGCTGGGAGTGCTGGCCGGCATCACGCCGCCAGGTGTGGAAATATCCCTGTGCGACGACCGCTGCGAGGAGATTGACTACGACGCGCCGGCCGACCTGGTCGCCATCACGGTGGAGACGTTCACGGCGCGTCGGGCGTACGAGATCAGCGCGGAGTTCCGCCGCCGGGGCCGGCGCGTGGTCCTGGGCGGCTTCCATCCCACACTGCTCCCGGAGGAAGCCGCGCAGCACGCCGACGCCATTGTCACCGGCGACGCCGAACCGGTCTGGGAGATGGTGATCGCCGATGCCCAGGCCGGGCGCCTGCAATCCCACTACCGCGCCGCGCCGGACGCGCGCCGGACCGCGCAGAACGGGCGCCTGCCCAACCGCGAACTGTTCCGGGGCAGGGGGTATCTGCCGATCACGCTGATGCAGTTCGGTCGCGGTTGTCCCAACGACTGCGAGTTCTGCGCCATCAGTGCGTACTTCGCACGCCGGCACACGTTCCGGCCCGTCGCCGATGTGGTGCGCGAGATCGAGGCGCAGGACCGGCGTCTGGTCTTCTTCGTGGACGACAACATTGTGGCCGACCACGCGGCGGCCAAAGAGCTGTTTCGCGCCCTGATCCCGCTGCGCCTGCGCTGGGTCAGCCAGGGTTGCATTGACATGGTTCACGACCGCGAACTCATGGACCTGATGGTGGCCAGCGGCTGCCTCGGGCACGTGATCGGGTTCGAGTCCATTGAGGCCGAAACGCTCGAAGGAATGCGCAAGGGCGGCAACCTGGGTTCACGGTTCACGGGCTACGAGCGGGAGATCGCGATCCTGAAGGAGTATGGCCTCCAGACGTGGGCCGCATTCACCCTGGGGCACGACCGCGACACGCCCGAATCCCTGTACCGCCTGCTGGATTTCGCGCTGGCGCACAAGTTCACTTTCGCGGCCTTCAACGTGCTGATGCCGTACCCGAACACACCGTTCTACCGCCGGCTCCAGGCCGAAGGGCGGTTGCTGTACGACGGACGTTGGTGGCTGCACCCGCAGTACCGGTTCAACCATGCGGCGTTTCAGCCCCGCGGGATGGCCGCGGACGAGTTGACCGCCATCGCGTTCGATATCCGATCGCGATGGAACAGCCCCGTCGCCATGGTTCGGCGCTTCCTTGACCCGCGCACGAATCTGCGCAGCCTGCACCGCATGGCGATCTACTGGCTGTACAACCCGCTCTTCCGCCGTGAAACGTTCAAGAAGCAGGGCCTGCGGTTCGGGCGGAATTGACGTCGCACGGGTCCGCCGGACCCGTGCGACCGCGAAGATGTCCGATGCGTCGGATCGGCCCGACGGGTCCGATCACCTCCGATCCGGCAGGCAGCGGGTCAGGCAAGTGCCGAGGGCGCCCCTCTCCTTCTCCCGATCATCGCCCCACCGAGACAAGCTCTGCGTAGGCGCAATGCGCCCCGCGACTAACATGGTTCCCCACGACTTCAAACTCGCGTTTTCCGGTCGACTTTGTGACGGTAGCAACCACGCCGGCCTGGTGTCCCGGCTTCGCTCAGAAGCTTCCGCCTTCGTCCGGGCACTTCGACGTGACAAGACGCCGTGGCAAGCGGGTGTCGATGGGGGGGAAGCGCCTCCTGACGTCGACGTTCGAAGTTCAGCGTTCGACGTTCGTCGTTGGTTCCGGCTACGCCGGGTCAGGAGTTGCGGGTGGACAGGAATCCAGCAGACGGCTCGCGTCCTCGTGAGCCGTGCCGCCACCGCTGACGCATGGCGCTAATGCCCCTGCTCCTGTTCCCGCTGGCGATGATGACGTCCGAAGTACATATTACAACGCCAGTTGGGAAGGCTGAGTGTGCGCATCGGAAGGGGCTTGGCCGGCGGGGTGCTCCTGCTCGGTCGGCGCGTGGAGTGGGGACGCAGGCTTCCGGCTGAAGCCGGGACTCTGGCGGAGGCGCAAATCCGGTGTCTGAGTACCGCGTTCACGCGGAAGCGGGGCGAGTCCTGCAATCACCCCTCCCGGGAGAATCGAGACTTGGGCCTGAAGATTCTGCTCGCGCTTGCGGACGGCCGCATTCACCGGCTGCGCTTCGGCGCGTCGGCGATCTCGTTTCGCGAGGCGCCGTTGACGCTGACCACGCTTGCCGCTTTGGTGCCGTCGGAACTTCATGCGCAGGTCCGAATTGCCGACGCCAGTGTGCAGCCGGTGCCGCTGGGCGAGACGTTCGACCTGGTCGGCATCAGTTGCATCACCGGTACGGCCTTCGGCGCCTACGCCATGGCGGATCACTTCCGGCGCCGCGGCATCCCGGTCGTGCTCGGCGGTGTGCACGTCGCGCTGTGTCCGGAAGAAGCGGCACAACACGCCGACGCCATCGTCATCGGTTTCGCCGAGCAGACCTGGCCCCAGCTCCTGCGCGACTTTGTGGCCGGCAAGATGCAGAAGATCTACCGCCATGACGGTTCGGACCTGCGCGGGTTGCCGGCCCCGCGTCGCGATCTGCAGAAGAAGTTCGGTTACATGATGCCGAACACCGTGTTCGCGACCCGCGGCTGCAAGGGCACCTGCGAGTTCTGCGCCGTTCCCGCCGTGCCGTTCGGCTGGCACACGCGTCCCGTCGGCGAGGTCGTCGCCGAGGTGCGCCGCATCCCGGCACGCCGCTTCGCGTTCAACGACGTGAACATCATCGAGGACCGGGACTACGCCAGGGAACTCTTCCGTGCGCTGATTCCACTGAAGAAGACGTGGGGCGGGCTCGCCACCACGGACATCGCGCAGGACCCGGAATTGCTCGAGCTCATGGCGCGCAGCGGCTGCGCGTACCTCCTGCTCGGGTTCGAGTCGCTCGCGGAGCGGGCGCTGCAGGGCATCGGCAAGGCGTTCAACCGTCCGGAGGACTACCCGTCCGTCTGCCGCGCGCTGCACGACCGCGGCATCGTCATCCAGGGGTGTTTCATCTTCGGCATGGACTCGGACACGCCGGACATCTTCCGGGACACGGTTGCGGCGGTCAACGAGTTGCAGATCGATATCCCGCGCTATGCGGTGTTCACGCCGTACCCGGCGACGCGCGCCTACCAGCGGCTGAAGGCGGAGGACCGGCTGCTGCACGAGTACTGGCCGGACTACGACACGCAGCACGTCGTGTTCCGGCCGAAAAACATGAGTCCCGAGGAACTGGACGCCGGTTTCATCCGCGCCTGGACCGAAACGTTCACGCTCAAGTCCATTCGGCACCGCGTCAGATGGCGCCGTCAGTTCGTCGTGGCATTTGTCGGTAACCTGGCGTACCGTCTGTATGTGCACCGGCTGCACCGTGACACGAACCGGTTCCGCGTTGCGGGATTGTAGGTGTTTAGTGCCTTGATTCCTGTGAACTGTGACGAAAAACAACATTTGTCTCGGTAATTGAGGCCCTGGGCTGACCTCCGACCTCTGACCTCTTGGGTTGCGGGAAAAGCCCGCCTTGGGCAGTAGGCAGTAGGCAAGAATCACCGACCGGTGCGGGTGAATCATGAGAGATAAATGGACCCGCCATGGACGCCAGGATGCAGCTGTTCGTAGTGGGCTCGCAGTGCACGGAACGAAGTGGAGCGCCAAGAGCCCATCTGGCGTGTCGCGGCGGCGCGGCGCGGGGATGGTGTCTTGCCCGGCGGACCACCGCCGGGACTGCGACACCACTACGAGCGGCGGCGTTCCCGATGTCTGCCCGCAGCGGGGCGTCATCCCGCGCGGGCGGATTTTTCCTGCATAGGTCAAGAATCACGCCGGAGGTAACGCGAGAATCGGAGTGCGTAAGTGGGCTGGCGAATGGGTCGGATGCCCGCATCGATCTAGGTTCGGGCGCCTTCAGCCTAAGCAACCTGCGCAGCAACCCTGCATGCGAATCACGTTCATCCAACCCAGCGTGGGCCGCAAGGCGGACGGTTCGCCGTACCCGCGTTCGTGGATCATGGAACCGTTGTCGATCGCGGTGCTCGCGGGGCTCACACCGCCGTGCCACGCCCGTGAGTTCATTGACGACCGTCTGGAACCGGTTCCGTACGAGCGCCCGACGGACCTGGTCTGCCTCTCGGTGGAGACCTACACCGCGCGCCGCGCCTACCAGATCGCGGCGCAATACCGGCGCCGCGGCGTGCCGGTGGTCATGGGCGGGTTCCACCCCACGCTGGTGCCGGACGAGGCGGCTGGCCGCGCCGACGCCGTCGTGGTGGGTGAGGCCGAGCCTGTGTGGGCTGAACTGCTCGACGACGCGGCGGCCCGGCGCTTGCGACCGCAGTACCGCGCCGCCGCGCCACCGCGCCTGGCCGGTTGGCCGTGTCCCGATCGCTCCGTCTACAGCGGGCGCCGATACGGGCCGCTGGCCTTGGTGGAGACTTCGCGCGGTTGCCGGAATGACTGCGAATTCTGCTCCATCGCCAGTTTTTTCCGGCAGGACTATCGCGCCCGGCCGGTCGACGAGGTGGCGCGCGAGGTCCGCAGTCTGGCGCAACGGAACATCTTCTTCGTCGACGACAACCTCGGCGTTGACCCGGCGCGGTTGCGGGACTTGTGCGAGGCGCTGATCCCGCTGCGGCGGCGCTGGATTGGGCAGACCACTCTGCGCCTGGCACAGGACGAGGCGCTGCTGCGGCTGATGCGGCGCAGCGGCTGCGTCGGCGTGCTGATCGGGTTCGAGTCGCTGAGCGCGGGGAATCTGACGGCTATGGGCAAGGCGGTCAACGCGGACGGGCTCGGTTACGATGCGGCGCTGGAGCGACTGCGGCGGCACGGTCTTGGGGTGTATGGCACGTTCGTGTTCGGTTACGACGATGACACGCCGGATGCGTTCGAGGAAACGTTCCGCTTTGCCATGCGGCACCGGCTCTTCTTCGCCGCGTTCAACCACCTGGTCCCGTTCCCCGGCACCCGCGTCTACGCCCGGTTTCTGGCCGAGCAGCGTCTGGTGTCGGGCGCCTGGTGGTTGGAGCCGCAGTACCGGTTCGGCAGCGTGGCGTTTCGGCCGGCCCGGCTGTCGGCCGAAGACTTGGCGGCCCTGTGCCTTGAGTACCGGCGCCGTTTCTACAGTCCAGGGTCGGTGTGCCGGCGCGCCTTGGATTTCCGGGGCAACTGCGGCTCGGTGTTCAAGGCGGGGGTGTACCTGGCGCAGAACGTTGCCGCCGGCCGCGAGGTGGAGCGCCGCCATGGCTTGCCGCTCGGGTTTATAGGGGAGGGCGGTTGACGTGCGGATCACCCTGGCCACCGAAGCCCATGATGCGCAACTCCGCGGTCTATGCCGCGCCCTGCCCATGCCGGGCTGGATCCGCCTGGCGTTCACACGCGAGCCGGACTGGTTTTCCGGTCAGGCGGTGTACGGGCATTTCAACCAGACCCTGGTGGCGGAGGATGAGGCGGGGACCGTCAGCGCCTGCGGATTCCGCAGTGTCCGGCGCGTTTACGTCAATGGCAAGGAATGCGACCTCGGGTACCTGGGCGGGCTCCGTTCACTGCTGGCGTCCCGGCGCGTCGGGGGCGTGGCGCGCGGTTACCGTGTCCTGCGCCAGCTCCACGCCGACGGGCGAACCCCCGCGTACCTGACCGCCATCGTGGAGGACAACGCCCTGGCGCGCGGGTTGCTCACCAGTGGCCGCGCCGGACTGCCCGAGTACCGCGATTTGGGCGGTTTCATCACCAGCGCGGTCAGCCTGGGCACGTTCCGCCGTGGCCGGCCAGTGCCGGCGGGGCTGGTGATCCGTTCCGGCGCGGAGGTGCCGTTGCCCGACGTGCTCGCGTTTCTGCACGACGAGGGGCTACGGCGCCAGTTCTTTCCGGTCCTCGAGGCGAAGGACCTGGCGACGCCGCGCTGGCGCGACTTCGCCGCCGCGGACTTTCTCGTTGCGGTTTCGGGCGACGCAATTGTCGGGGTCACGGCCACCTGGGACCAGCACGGCTACAAGCAGGCGCTGGTCACCGGGTACACACCCGTCATGCGGCTGGCGCGGCCATGGCTTAATGCGGGACTGCGGTTGGCCGGGTGCCGACCCCTGCCGCGTGTGGGTGAGGAAATGGCGTTCCTCTACACTGCTTTTACGTGTGTGCGGAACAACGATCCCGACGTGTTGGCGGCGTTGTTCGGGCAGGTTCACGCCCGGCATCGCGGTTCGCCGCATCACTATTTCGTCGTCAGCTTTCACGAGACCGACCCCTTGCGGTGCGCGTTGCGCCATTTCCTGACTTTCAACTATGCCAGCCGGCTGTATCTTGCCAGTTGGGAGGACGGTCGCCGCCTCGCCGATGAACTGGACCCGCAACGTGTGCTGCACATCGAACCGGGAACGTTATGACGGAGTCGTGCCCCGCCAACAGCGTCATCGATCCGCCGGCGCGGACTCTCGCGCGCCGGGTGGCGGCGCACTGGCGCTTCAAGCTGTTTGTGGGCACAGCCCTGACCGTGGCGTTCCTGGCGCTGTATCTGCTGTTGCAGCGGCACACGATTCGCCCGGCGACGCTCATGCCGTTGTCCGCCCTGGACCGGTGGATTGGATTCCGGCCCGGGGCGGCCGTCCTCTACGAGTCGCTCTGGCTGTACATTCCAATCGGCCCCTGGTTGCTGACGCGCCGGGCTGAGTTGGACTCCTACTGCCGGATTCTGGCCGTGATGTCCTGCGCCGGGTTCGCCGTGTTCCTGCTCTGGCCCACGTGCGTGCCGCGTCCTGCCACGCCGCCGGACTGTCACATGTTCCGTATCCTGACGCTGATCGACGGCCCCGGGAACGCGTGCCCGTCCATGCACGCGGCGGTTGCCGTGTTCTCGGGGGCGTGCGTCCATACGGTCTGCGGGTGGCTCGGCGACCGCGGATACTTCCGAGCCTTGAGTTGGGTCTGGTGCGCCGGGATCCTGTACGCGACACTGGCCACCAAGCAGCACGTGGCGGTGGACTTGGTGAGCGGTTGCGCTCTGGGTGCCCTGGGGGCGTTGGCGTGGTGGCGACAGGTGCAGAGGCGCGGGGACTCCCCGCACAAGGACGTATGCCATTGTCGACTTACATCGTCCGCCAGGAATGGCTGACCGAATCGGACCGCGCGGCGATGCTGGCGCTCCATGGGCGGCACTATGGGAACGTGCGGCCGGAGCGGTTCATGGCGGACCTGGCCGCGAAGGAGTGGGTGATCCTGCTGCGCGGGCCGTCGGGCGCATTGGTAGGTTTTTCGACCCAGGCGCTGATCCGCTTGTGCGTGCAGGGGCGTGAGCACCGATTCCTGTTCAGCGGTGACACGGTGGTGGATCACGCCCACCGGCACACTCCGGCGCTGGCGGGCTGCTTCGGCCATCTCATGCTTCGGCTCATGTGCGATCAGGGTGAGGACGACTTGCATTGGTTCCTGATTACGAAGGGGTTCCGCACCTACCGCTTTCTCCCGGTGTTCTTCAAGCGATTCTTCCCGGCCTTCGACGCTGACATGCCTGATGAGTGCGCCTCGCTTATGCACGCCGTCGCGACGCACAGGTTTGGGTCGGAGTACGACCCGGACACCGGTATCGTCCGGCCTGGCGCGGGCGGGGACCGCCTGCTGCCGGAGCTGGCGCGTGTCCCGCCGGGACGGTTGCGGGACCCGCACGTGGCGTATTTCCTGCGGCGCAATCCGGGATTCGCGGCGGGCGATGAAATGGCGTGCCTGACGGCCATACGTCGCGACAATCTCAACCCGCGCGCCTGGCGCGTGATTCACGCCACGACGCCGACGTGGTGAGACAGGGAGGGTCGGGACTCTGGCGGCCGTGATGAGACGCGTTCGAACGTTCCTGACGAACCTGGCCTGGTGCATCGCGTGCCTGCCCGGCTGGTTGCGGTTCCTGGTCGCCATCCGCTCTCCGCGCCGGACGCAAGAGCGGTTGTTGCGGACCCTGCTGCGGCGCCACCGTGACACCGCTTTTGGCCGCGGGCATGGCTTCGGCGGCTTGCAGACCCCCGCGGAGTTCGCGGCGCGAGTGCCCCTGGCTGAGTATGCGGATTTCGCACCCGCGGTGGCCGCCATCCGGCGCGGGGAACCGTCGAGCCTTACGGCCGAGCCCGTTCTGCGGCTGCAGCCGACGAGCGGTTCGACGGGCGCTGCAAAGCTCATCCCGTACACGGCATCGCTGCGCAGGGAGTACCAGGCCGCGGTCCAGGCGTGGATCGCGTGGCTGTACCTGGCGCACCCGAGACTGTTCCTGGGACGGCAGTACTGGTCGATCAGTCCCAACACGCCGGTTGCGGGTGCGGAGTCTGTGACGCCCGGTGCCGTCCCGGTCGGGTTTGCGGACGACACCGAGTACTTGGGCGGGCTTGAGCGGGTTCTGGCGCGGCAGCTTCTTGCCGTGTCGCCGGAAATCCGGCGGGTGACCGACCGGGAGACCTTTGAGCACCTGACGCTGTTGTTCCTGCTGCGGGCCAGGGACCTGAGGCTGATCTCCGTCTGGCACGCGTCATTCCTGACCCTGCTGCTGGAGGCCATGCCGCGGCATCTGCCGGCGCTGGCGGCTGAGTTGCGCAGCGGCCGGATTGACCCGGCGCTGGCTTTGACCTCAGACCTGCGCGAGCGGTTGCAGGCCCACTTCGGCCCCGCGCCCGCCCGAGCCGACGAAGTTGTTTCGATCGCGGGCGACGCGGGGCGCGGAATGTTCCGGCGTCTGTGGCCGGAGCTTGCGGTGATCAGTTGCTGGACCGACGGCCGTGCCTCGCCCTGGGTCGAGCGACTGCGCGAGTGGTTCCCGGACGTCTGCATCCAGGGCAAGGGCCTGCTCGCCACCGAGGGCGTCGTCTCGATCCCGACGGGGTGCGGCCGGTTCCGGGTCGGAGCTGTGCGTTCACACTTCTTCGAGTTCATCGACCTGGCCACGGAGGAGGTGCGCTTTCTTTGGGAACTGGAACTGGGCCGCGACTACAGCGTTGTCCTGACCACGGGCGGCGGGCTGTGGCGATATCGGCTGCACGACGTGGTGCGCGTGACCGGGTTCTGCCAGCGTACGCCGTGTTTCGCGTTTCAGGGAAAGGACAATGCCGTGTCGGACGTGGTCGGGGAGAAACTTGACGAGCGGCACGCAGCCGAGGCGTTGCGCGTGGCGGAGTCAAGGACCGGCCTGCATCCGGCGTTCGCCATGCTGGCACCGGTCGTGGAAGGCGCCCGGTGCGGATACGCACTGTTTCTGGAGTTGGCAGAGGGGGAAGCAGCCTCGCGCGTGGCGGAGTTCTCCGCGGTCGTGGAGGAGGAGTTGTGTCGTAACTACCACTATGCCCATGCGCGGCAGCTCGGGCAGTTGGCGGCGGTAGAGGTGCGCCAGGTCCGGGGCGATGCGATGGCGGCATACCGTGCCGCATGGGTGGCGCGTGGTATGAAGGCGGGCGACATCAAACCGGTCGCGCTGCGGCCCGAAACGTTCTGGGCAGACCTGTTCGGGCGGGCGGATCGCGCGGGTTGACGCGCAGTCGCTCGGCGCGTCCCGCGCCGAAGCGAGGTACGCCGGTTGGGCCTGTCCGGCGACATGTCCGCCATGGCCAGAGCGACGGCGGAAGCTGTCTGGGCGACGACGGACCTGAGGTCGAGATCATCGGTCCGGGACGGACCCGATTGACCCTGCTGCGGTCCCGGATGTCCCGCGCCACAGTCCAAGGAGCCGCTATGGTCGGAAGTTGCGTTTGCGGAGCCGGATGTTTTTCGGGGTGATCTCGACGAGTTCGTCGTCGTTGATGTAGGGGAGGCACTCCTCGAGGGTGAAACGGGTGGGCGGGGTCAGGATGATGTTCTCGTCGGAACCGGAGGCGCGCATGTTGGTCAGGCGCTTGCCCTTGCCCGGGTTGACCGTCAGGTCGTCTTCGCGGCAGTGTTCGCCGACGATCTGGCCCGCGTAGACCTCGACGCCGGGCGGCAGGAAGAAGCGGCCGCGGTCCTGGAGGTTGAACAGCGCGTAGGCGACCGTGGTGCAGTTCATCATGGAGATCAGGACGCCGCGGGTGCGGGTGCGGATTTCGCCGACGTGCGGCCCGTACCCGGAGAAGATGTAGTTCATCACGCCCATGCCGCGGGTGTCGGTGAGGAACTCCGAGCGGAACCCGAGCAGGGCGCGGGTCGGGACGCGGAACACCAGTCGCGCCATGCCGTTGCCGGTTTCCATGGTCAGGATCTGGCCCTTGCGTTGGCCGAGTTTCTCGATGACCACGCCCATGTGCACTTCAGGCACGTCGATGGTGAGTTCCTCGAACGGTTCCTGGATGACGCCGTCCACTTCGCGGAGAATGGCGACGGGGCGGGTGACCTGGAACTCGTAGCCTTCACGGCGCATGCGCTCGATGAGGATGGAGAGGTGCAGTTCGCCGCGGCCGGAGACCTTGAAGCCTTTGCTCTCCCCAAGCGGTTCGACGTGCAGTGCGACGTCCGCAAGGGACTCGTGTTTCAGGCGGTCCACCAGGTGGCGTGAGGTGACGAACTCGCCCTCGCGGCCGGCAAACGGCGAGTCGTTGGGGATGAAGTTCATCGAGATGGTCGGCGGATCGATCTCCATGGGCGGCAGCGGTTGCGGGTTTTCCGGGTCCGTATAAGTGACCCCGACGGTGACCTGATCCATGCCGGCGACCGCCACGATCTCGCCCACCCCGGCGGTCTCGATGGGGACGCGTTCCGCACCCTCGAACCGGTAAACCTTCGTGACCCGCGCCGGGATGATCGTGCCGTCGCGCAGGGCCACGACAATGTCTTTGTTGATGTTCAGCGTGCCGGACGTGACCTTGCCGATCCCGAGTCGGCCGAGGTACGGGCTGTAATCGATCGAACTGACCAGCATCTGCAGCGGCGCGTTCGGGTCGCCCTTGGGCGCCGGAATGCGGGTCACGATCATCTCGTACAGGGCGTCCACGGTCTTGCTGGGCTTGTGGTGGTCGAGCATGGCGTAGCCTTCGCGCGCCGAGGCGAACACGATCGGAAAGTCGAGAATGTGATCCGGTGCATGCAGCTTGACGAACAGGTCAAAGACCTGGTCCACGACCCAGTCGGGGCGGGCATTGGCCTTGTCGACCTTGTTGATCACCACGATCAGCGGCAGGTTCAGGCTCAGCGCTTTCTTGAGCACGAAGAAGGTCTGTGGCATCGGGCCTTCTTCGGCATCGACGAGGAGCAGGGCGCCATCGGCCATCTTCAGCACGCGTTCGACCTGGCCGCCGAAGTCCGCGTGGCCGGGTGTGTCCACGATATTGATCCAGTAGCCCTTGTAGCGGAAGGAGCCGTTCTTCGCGGAGATGGTGATGCCGCGCTCTTTCTCCAGGTCCATGGAGTCCATGAGCCGTTCCTCGACCTTCTGGTTGTCGCGGAACATGCCGCTCTGGCGGAAGAGCTGATCGACCAGCGTCGTCTTGCCGTGGTCGACGTGCGCGATGATCGCAATGTTTCTGATCTTGGTCTGGTCCATACGGAGTTTTCGATCCTTGACGCCAGACTGCCGGCGGCCGGTCCTACACGCAACCGGGGAAAGGGTGGCCGGAGAGCCAAACAGTCCAGGCGAACCGATAATATAGCGCCGAGACCTAGCGGTGCGAGGCGGAACGGCGTGCGACGTCGCGGGAGGCGGCGGAGTTCCTGTCGTGTCTTGTCGCGTTTCGGTGACTGGACGGGACCGCGAGCCCGGGCCGTGCGAGGCTTGTAGTTCCGCGTTTACGCGGTCCGGATTCGACGCGTGGCGACGTCGAACCAAGACCGCCTGAAGGCGGAACTACGAACCTGGGAGGCGCGAGGCTTGTAGTTCCGCGTTTACGCGGTCCGGATTGAGGCGCGTGGTCACGGCGACCCTGGACCGTCCCGCCCGCCGGGCGGGGCGGAACTACGAACCTTGCCTCCCCCTGAACCGGCAACCGGATTGTTGGCTTTTCTATATTGAACCAAGCGCGTGAGTCGTGTATTGTCTCGGCATCAGGACGGGCGATTCCACGGGGACGAGGAGTGCGACGTGGGAAGCGACTCCAGGCCGAGACACCAAACCGCTGCTCGTAGTGCGCTCGCAGATCCGAGTCTGCGGCGAGGGCAAGAGCGCATCCCGGGCGACGCCTGGCGGGCACACCCGAACCCCGGACCGCCTTATGGTGGAACTACGAACCTGGGGCGGCGCGAGGCTTGTAGTTCCGTCCCGCCCGGCGGGCGGGACGGTCCGGATTCGACGCGCGGCCATGGCGAGCCAAGACCGCCTGAAGGTGGAACTACGAACCTGCGAGGTACGAGGCTTGTAGTTCCGCGTTTACGCGGCGGCTCGGGTTCGGGGCAGGCCCACCGCTGTCGTGTCGTTGCCCTCCTGCTGTTCTCCTGCGTGTTCGCCCCGCTCGCCTTCGCCGGGGCGCCCGAACCCGGCGTGGCCGACCCGCGCGCCACGGCCGCCGTCGCGAAGTTTGGCGCGTCCTCCGCAATGTTCGTCGAGAACCAGGGCCAGTGGGAGGACGCCGCGATCCGGTTCGCGCTCAGCAGCAAGGGCGTCAATGTCGGCCTGGCCGAGAGCGCGGTCAACTTCCAGGTCTTCGCGCCGGTCCCGGGCGCGGAGACCGCAGCGCCGCCGGACGCCCCCGGCACACCGCCCGCCGAGCGGACTTCGCAACCGCGACGCATGCTGCGTTTTGCGGCCAGTTTCGTCGGCGCCAACCGCGTCGCACCGACCGGCGACAAGGGTTTAGGCGCCGTGGTCCACTTCCGGCGCGGCAAGCCGTCGCACTGGCGCGAGAACGTGCCGACCTGGGACTCCGTCGTGTACCGCAACCTCTACGCCGGCGTCGACCTGCGCGTCACCGGCCTGAACGGCGGCATGAAGTACGAGTTCACCGTCGCGCCCGGCGCCGACTACCGCCAGATCGCACTGCACTACGAGGGTATCGCCGGGCTCGCACTCGAGTCCGACGGCGCACTGCGCCTCAACCTCGGCGACGGCGGCCCGAGCCTGCGCGACGCCGCACCCGTCCTGTGGCAAGACCTGCCCGACGGCCGCCGCACCGTCCCCGGCGCCTTCGCACTCCGCGACCCGACCACCTGCGGCTTCACCGTGTCCGGCCCCATCGACCCGCACTACCCGCTCGTCATCGACCCGGCGGTCGAGTGGGGCACCTACCTCGGCGGCACCGGCGATGACTACGCCACCGGCGTCGCGGTCGACAGTTCAGGCAACGTTTACGTGTGCGGTTACACGGCCTCGTCGGCCTGGGTCTCCGGTGGGTATGACACGAGCCAGAATGGCAACTACGACGCGTTCGTGGTCAAACTCTCCAGCACCGGCGCGCATGTATGGTCCACGTATCTTGGCGGCACCAGCGAAGACCGTGCCACAGGCATCGCGGTGGACGGTTCGGGGTACGTTTACGTTGCGGGATACACGGCGTCTTCGGGCTGGGTTTCCGGTGGTTGGAGCACGAACTATGGCGGCAGTCGTGATGGGTTTGTTGCGAAGTTGTCGAGCGCTGGTGCGAACCAGTGGTCCACTTACCTTGGTGGGAGCGGGTGGGACGAAGGCAATGGTATTGCTGCGGACGGCGACGGCAATGTGTACATCACGGGGCACACGTCGTCGTCGGGCTGGGTGTCAGGCGGCTGGGACACGAGTTACAATGGCGGGAGTCAGGACGGGTTTGTTGTGAAACTGTCGAGTACTGGAGCGCACCTGTGGTCCACGTACCTGGGCGGGAACAACTCCGACGGAGGTTACGCCGTCGCGGTCGACGGTTCGGGGGATATCTGTGTCACGGGCCACACCTTGTCGCCGGGCTGGGTGTCCGGCGGCGGGATTACCAGCTACGAGAGCGGCGTGACGTGTGGGTTCGTGGTGAGGCTGTCTGGCAGCGGTGCGCATGAGTGGTCAACCTATCTGTGCGGGAGCGGTGAGGGCATCGCACTGGACGGTTCAGGTAACGTCTATATCGCGGGCGGCGCGGGAGACTCGGGGTGGGTTTCGGGCGGATGGGACACGAGTTACAACGGAGGGGACAGCGATGGTTTTGTGGCCAAGCTGTCGAGTGCCGGGGGACTTGTATGGGCTACCTACGTTGGAGGGGACGACGGGGATTATGGCACCGCGCTGGCCCTTGACGCTGTGGGTGGTGTCTACGTTGCGGGACAGACGGGCTCTTCGGGCTGGGTCTCGGGCGGCTGGCAGACCAGTTTCGATGGCCTCGGGAGCGATGGCTTCCTAGTCAAGTTCTCGAATGCCGGGACGCATATCTGGTCATCGTATGTCACCAGTCGTGGATTTTCGGTCAGTTATGATCTCGCGGTAGACAGCGCGCGCAACGTGTACCTCACGGGCGACTCGAACATTTCCGGTTGGGTTTCCGGCGGCTGGAGTACGAGTTACAACGGTGGTTTGGGTGACGGGTTCCTGGTTAAGGTCGAACCGGGGGGGTGGTTGACCGTAACGGTCGAGCCGGGGGCGGCACGGGATGGGGGGGGGCAGTGGTGCGTGGACGGGGGACCGTGGCTGAACAGCGGCGCTGTCGTTGCCCCCGCCGTGGGTACTCACACGGTCAGCTACAAGGATGTGGCGAACAGGACTCGGCCTCCCGACGCGACGGTCAGTATTGCCGAAGATGCAACCACATCGGCGACCGGCACGTATGTCGAGTTGGGGTTTTCTGAAACGGCCCGGTCGGCGAGCGAGAATGCCGGCGTCATTGCGATTCCGGTCGACCTGTCCGGGCCTTTGCCGTGGGGCGTGACCGTGGACTACTGCGTGACCGGCGGCACGGCAACGGGGGGCGGGGTGGACTACACACTGGTGTCGGGAACGCTGACCTTCAACTCCGGTGAGACGAGCGAGAGCATCGAGGTGACGCTCGCTGACGATGCGTTGCCGGAGCCGCCGGAGACGGTCGAGATCACCTTGTCGAACCCGACCAACGCGGTGTTGGGCCGTCTTGCGGTCTGCATCTTGACCTTCGCGGACGAGGACACCGACGGGGACAAGATGTCCGACGACTGGGAGGAGTCGTGCTTCGGCGGTCTGAGTCAGGGTGCCAACGAGGATCCGGATGGTGATGCGGACACGAATGTGGAGGAGTACACATACGGCACGGACCCGATGGATGCCGATTCCCGGGTGAGGGCGCTGCTGTTCGGGTGTGGACGCAACGGCTACGGTGAACTGGCGACGGAACAGGGCTCGTACCTCCTGCAACAGCGCCTGCCGTGGACCGACATCGTCCAGGTGGCAGCGGGAACCTATCACACGCTGATTCGGCGTGCCGACGGGTCGCTGTGGGCTTGTGGCTACAACTACTACGGCCAACTCGGTGATGGAACGACCGTCAACCGCTTCAGCCCTGTCTTGGTGTTCGCCGATGGTGTGGCCGCGGTTGCGGGGGGAAGTTACCACACGCTGATTGTGGAGTCGGATGGATCGCTGTGGGCGTGCGGAAGCAACGTGTACGGCCAACTTGGCGACGGGACGACCACTAGTCGTTCCACTCCGGTGCAGATCCTGCCGGGCGGAGTGGCGTCGGTCGCAGCGGGGCAAGACCACTCGTTGATTCTCAAGACGGACGGCTCGCTGTGGGCCTGCGGGCGAAACGACTACGGCCAACTTGGGGACGGAACCACCGCGGACCAGCACGTTCCCGAGCAGATTCTCTCCGGTGGCGTGGCGTCAGTGGCGGCAGGCAAGTACCACACCCTGATCGTGAAGACGGATGGTTCCCTATGGGCCTGCGGGTACAACGGCTTCGGCCAACTTGGGGACGGAACCACCACGAACCGATCAACACCAGAGCAGATTCTCTCCGATGGTGTGACCTCGGTGGCGGCGGGGCAATCGGATTCACTGGCAGTGAAGACGGACGGCTCGCTCTGGGGGTGGGGCTGGAATTCCCTCGGGCAGTTGGGAACCTGGGGCGGGATCGTAGATAGCCCCGTCTGCATGCTGCCGAGTGGCGTCGCATCGGCGGCGCCCGGCTACGACTTCTCGGTGGCCGTGAAGACAGACGGATCCCTGTGGGGGTTCGGTATAAACCACTTCGGGCAGTGCGGGGCGGACCGCCACTGGATCCCGTTCGAGCTTCCGCGTGAAGTGCTTTCCGGCGGTGTGGCGGCGGTAGCCGCGGGGTTTCGGCATGCGTTGGTCCTGAGGACGGACGGTTCGCTGTGGGGCAGTGGCGCGGGCAACTATGGTCAACTTGGGGATGGGCTCGCAGGGCTCTCCCCGAATCCGGTGGTCGTGGCGCCTTTTGCCGTAGATGCGGCTGCCTTGGGCAGGGCGATGTCCGGTGAGAGTCATACACTGGTCTTGGCTGCGGGCGGTTCGCTGTTTGCCTGCGGTTCAGGATACTACGGGGAACTGGGCGACGGAACCTTGGAGGATCGGTTCAGCCCCGTACAGGTGCTCAGTAACGTGACGTGTGTAGCGGCGGGGGGCTCCGCTTCCTTCGCGGTGACGGCGGACGGCGCACTGTGGGGCTGGGGCGGAAGCAGCGGAGTCCCTGACAGTCCCGTGCAGGTCCTGCCGAGTAGCGTGGCGTTCGTGGCAACGGGCCGCCAGCACACGCTGGCCGTGAAGACTGATGGCTCGTTGTGGGCATGGGGAGACAACACTTACGGCCAACTCGGGGACGGCACGACAACATCACAAACGAGTCCAGTCGAGATCCTGCCGTCGGGCGTGGCATCGGCAGCGGGTGGGAGTTCTCACACTCTGATCGTGAAGACGGACGGTTCGCTGTGGGCGTGTGGCTACAACTACTGCGGCCAACTCGGGGACGGGACGACGACGACGCGTCTGACTCCCGTCCAGATCCTGTCCGGCGGCGTAGCGTCGGTAGCTGCAGGCGACTCTTTCTCGTTGGTTGTGAAGACGGACGGGTCGCTATGGACCTGCGGATACAATGGGAGCGGGCAACTTGGCGACGGCACGACCACAAACCGATCGACAACGGTGCAGATTCTGTCCAGCGGTGTGGCGTCCGTGTCGGCAGGGGCCTATCACAGTCTGATTGTGAAGACGGACGGTTCGCTGTGGGGTTGTGGAAGCAACTACTACGGTCAACTCCATGACACCGATATTGGCACCCGGTTGAGCCCAGTCATGCTCTATGCCGCCGGGGTGGTCGACGCGGTTGCGGGAGCCGAGTGCTCGCTGATCATCGGGCACCCGAACGGTGGCGTGACGGTGAGCATCGAACCCCAGGCCGCGCGTGACGCCGGGGCGCAGTGGTGTCTGGATGGCGGCGCCTGGCAGGACAGCGGCGTGACTGTGGGGGCAGACACCGGCAGTCACACCGTGAGCTTCAGAGACGTGCCGAACTGGACCAAGCCTACCGATTCGAGTGTCTATCTGGCGAAGTTCGTCTCTGCATCGGCAGTGGGCACGTACATGCAGGGCCGTCTGGTTGTAACCATCCAGCAGCAGGGTGCCCGCGACGCCGGGGCGCAGTGGCGTGTGGATGGCGGTGCCTGGCGGGACAGCGGTGCCACTGTCAACCTTGCCTTGGGCAACTACACCATCAGCTTCAAGGACATCCTGGGCTGGACTGCGGCGCCGGACAGGATCGTCTGCATCGTTGCGGATAGCACCTCTTCAGTGGCGAGCACCTACGCTCTCCAAAGGTTAGTCAAGGGCAGCGCCACGGGCGGGAACACCGGCGCGTCGTGGTCGGACGCGTTTATTGATCTGCAATCGGCACTGCAAGCGGCACAGACCGGAGACGAGATCTGGGTCGCGACCGGGACGCACTGTCCGATCGGCGGGACCGACCGGACGGCGACGTTCCAGGTTCCGGCGGGCGTGTCGCTGTACGGCGGGTTTGCGGGGACGGAGTCGTCCCGCAGTGAGCGGGACTGGACGGCGTACCCGACGATTCTGAGCGGGGACATTGGCACGGTGTCGGAGACCAGCGACAACAGCTATCGCGTCGTCACGGTGGACACAGTTGCGGACGTGGTGTTGGATGGGTTTGTGATCACGGGCGGAAATGCGAACCCGGACAGCACGGAGGATGTGCCGCGCTCCGGCGGCGGCATCCTCTGCGTCAATGCCACGAACCTGAGCGTGTCGCACTGCACGGTGACTGCGAACTCCGCGTTGGTCGCTGGCGGCGGTATGGCGGTGTGGGGCGGTAGTGGCATTGTGGTCTCCGCCTGTGCCTTCACCGGCAACACTGCACCGTCTGGCGGCGCGTTGTACAGCAGCGGCAGCGGCGGCACGACTGTTTGCACGTTCACGAACTGCGTCGTGGCCGGGAACGCGGCGACGTCGGGTGCCGGGTTTTATCTGGCCGGTGACGACGCGGGGTTGGTGAACTGCACGCTCTCGGGCAATGCCGCGTCCACGAGCGGCGGCGCGTTGTACAACGCTGGCGCGTCGGCGACGTTGAAGAACTGCATCTCCTGGGGCAACACGGCTGGGACCGGGGCGGAACTCTGTAACCACGACCTGTCCGGCAGCGGCGGCCGCAATGCTCAGCCGGTGCTGACGTGCACGGACATCCAGGGCGGCTGGAACGGCAGCGGCGTGGCGAACGATGGCGGTGCCAGCGTGGTCGACGGCGGGAGCAACATCGACGCCGACCCGCGGTTCACGAATACAGTGAACGCCGGGGGCGCGGACGGCGTGTTCGGCACCGTCGATGACGGTTTGCGCCTGTTCGCAGGCAGTCCGTGTCTCGATGCGGGCACTCCCACCGGCGCGCCGGCGACTGACCAGCGCGGCGTGGCGCGCCCAATCGGCGCCGGGATCGACCTGGGCGCGTACGAGGGCAGCGAGTCGCCGCCGGTGATCACGGAGTTGGCCCCGCAGAGTGTGACCATGGACGAGGACTCGAGTCCGACCGCGTTCAGTCTGACGCTGCATGCCACGGATGTGGACGGCGACACGCTGACGTGGAGCATCGCGACGCCGGTTGGGCACGGCACGGCTACAGCGTCGGGCACGGGCGCGAGCCAGGTGATCGGGTATGTGCCGAATCCCAACTGGAACGGCAGCGACAGTTTCGTGGTACAGGTCTCGGATGGCGTGGGTGGCACGGGCACGATCACGGTCAACGTGACGGTGAACGCCCGCAACGATCCGCCGGTGATCGCGCAGGGCGATAGCGTTGCCGCGACGATGGATGAAGACGGTGATCCGCTGGCGTGGAGTGCGCCGGTTCTCACGGCGATGGACGTTGACGGCGACACGTTGACCTGGTCGAAGTTGAGCGGCCCGAGCCACGGCACGGCGGCGGTGAGCGGGACGGGGGCATCGCCCCCGACGTTCACCTACGCGCCGGCGGCGAACTGGAACGGCGTGGACAGTTTCGCCGTGCAGGTATCCGACGGTCTCGGCGGCGCGGACACGATCATGGTGAACGTGACGGTGAACCCGCGCAACGACGCACCGGCGAACACGGTGGCCCCGAGCGTCGGTGGAACGTGTCACGTGGGGCGGCAGCTCACGGCGAACAACGGCACGTGGAACGACACGATGGACACGGCGGTGAGCGGGACCTCGACGCTGACGTACACGTACCAGTGGCGGCGTGCGGACTCCGCGGGCGGACTGAACGCAGCGGACCTCGATGGTGCGACAAGTGCGACGTACAACGTGCAGGGGGTGGACAACGGCAAGTATTTGTGCGTTCTGGTGACGGCCACGGATAACGGCGTGGGTGATCCGGCCACGCAGAGCACCACGCTGTCGACCCTCTGGACGCTGGTGGCCAATGCCGTGCCGGTGATTACGCAGGGCACGAGCGTGGCCAGGTCGATGGACGAGGATGGGAGTCCGCTGGCGTGGAGCCCGCCCACGGTGACGGCGACGGACGCGGACGGCGACACGCTGACGTGGTCGGTGGCGAACGTGCCGGGGCACGGCACGGCGACGGTGAGCGGGACCGGCGCGTCGCCGATCACGTTCACGTACGCCCCGACGGCGAACTGGAACGGCAGCGACAGTTTCGTCATCCAGGTTTCCGACGGGCTGGGCGGTGTCGACACGATCACGGTGACCGTGACGGTGAACCCGCGCAACGACCCGCCGAACAACACGGCGGTGCCAACGTTCAGCGGTTGGCACGTGCTGACCGCGACCACGGGGACCTGGAACGACAACACCGACTTGGTCCCGGGGGCGCTGACGTACACGTACCAGTGGCGGCGTGCGGACGACGCCAGCGGGACGAACGCGGCTGCCATTCCGGGCGCGACGGCGGCGACGTATTCCGTGCAAGCCGCGGATGTGGGCAAGTATGCGTGCGTTCGAGTCACGGCGACGGACAACGGCGAGGGTCTGCCGGCGTCGCAGAGCACGTCGGTGCTTTCGGCATGGGCCCTGGTTGCGAACGCCGCACCGGTGATTGCGCAGGGCGACAGTGTCAGCGCGAGCATGGACGAGGATGGCGCGCCGACGGTCTGGAGCGCGCCGGCGGTGTCGGCGACGGACGCGGACGGCGATACGCTGACCTGGTCGGTGGCGAGTGTGCCGGGGCACGGCACGGCGACGGTGAGCGGCACGGGCGCGGCGCCGCCGACGTTCACTTACGTGCCAGCGGCGAACGGGTACGGGAGCGACAGTTTTGTCGTGCAGGTTTCCGACGGACTGGGCGGGGGCGACACGGTGACGGTGAGTGTAACAATCGGTCCGCGGAACGACCCGCCGGTGAACACGGTGGTGCCGACGGTCAGCGGCACGCACCAACTGACGGCGACCACGGGCACGTGGAACGACGCCGTCGACCTGGCACCCGGCGCTCTCACGTACACGTATCGGTGGCGGTGCGCGGACAGCAGCGGTGGCGCGAATGCCGCGGACATTGCCGATGCCACGGCGGCGACGTACGTCGTGCAGGCGACCGACGTGGGCAAGTATGTCGGGGTGCGGGTGACGGCGACGGACGATGGGGAGGGGCTGCCGTTGTCGCAGAGTACCTCGGCCTCGTCGGTGTGGACGCCGATTGCGGACATCGCGCCCGTGATCGCGCAGGGCACCAGTGTGTCGCGGATCATGGACGAGGACGGCAGTCCGATGACGTGGAGCGCGCCAACGCTCTCGGCGACGGACGCGGACAACGACACGCTGACCTGGTCGCGGCAGAGCGGGCCGGCGCACGGTACGGCGACGGTCGAGGGCACGGGAGCGGCGCCGACCGCGGTCGTCTACACGCCCACGGCGGACTGGAACGGGAGCGACAGTTTCGTGGTGCGCGTGTCCGACGGCTTTGGTGGCGTGGGCGCGATCACGGTGAACGTCACGGTCCGGGCGCGCAACGATGCGCCGGACTGCACGGTGGCGCCAAGCGTGACGGGCACGTACCGGAAGGGGTACACGCTGACGGCGAACAAGGGCACGTGGAACGACTCGACCGACCTGGCGCCGGGCACGCTGTCGTACGCGTACCAGTGGCAGCGTGCGGACGACGCGAGCGGCACGAACGCGGTGAACATCTTCGGCGTCACGGGCACGGCTTACACGCTGCAGGCTGCAGACGTGGGCAAGTACGTTTGCTTCCGAGTCACAACGACGGACAACGGTGAGGGTACGCCGACGTCGGCCAGCACCGCGGTATTGTCGCCTTGGACGTTGGTGGCGAATGCGCTGCCGGTCATTGTGCAGGGCGACAGCGTTTCGAAGAGCATGGACGAGGACGGGAGTCCGGTGGCGTGGAGCGCGCCAATCGTCTCGGCGACGGACGCGGACGGCCAGACGCTGACCTGGTCGTTGGCGAGCGGGCCGGGGCACGGCACGGCAACGGTGAGCGGGACGGGCGGGGCGCCCGGCACGTTCACGTACGCGCCGGTGGCGAACTGGAACGGCACGGACAGCTTTGCGGTACAGGTCTCGGACGGCGCGGGTGGCACGGATGCGATCACGGTCAATGTGACCGTTAACCCGCGCCAGGATGCGCCGGTGATCACGGAGTCCGACCCGCAAGCGGTGACGATGGACGAGGACTCGGCCCCGACAACCTTCAGTCTGACGCTGCACGCCACGGATCCGGACGCGGGCGACACGCTGACGTGGATGACCGCGACGCCGGCCGGGCACGGCACGGCCACGGCGACAGGCACAGGCATGAGCAACCCGATCGGGTACACGCCGGCCGCGGACTGGAGCGGCAGTGACAGTTTTGTGGTGTGGGTGACGGATTCGACCGGACTGACGGACATGGTCACGGTGAACGTGACGGTGCAACCGCGCAACGATGCGCCGGTCAGCACGGCAGCGCCCGCGGTGACGGGCGTGCACCGACTCTACGGCGCGCTGAGCGTCAATCCGGGTACGTGGAACGACAGCAAGGACGCGAACCCGGTCCCGGGCCTGACGCACCAGTGGCAGCGCACTGACGACGCGCTGGGCCCCGACGCGGCGAACATTCCGGGCGCGACCGGTACGACCTACGCTCTTACCGCGGACGACGTGGGCCGGTACGTGTGCGTGGTCGAGACCGCGACGGACACGGGCACGCCGGGCGCGGCGACCGCGGCGCTGGCGACGCCGTGGGTGCTGGTCGAGGAAGTGTTGTTCACGCTCACGCTCAGCAACTCGGCCGTGCCGGAGCTGTACTCCGGGACTCGCACCGCGGCCACGAACGAGTTCGATAACGGGCTGGACGTGGTCGCGCCGGCCAACCCGGGTGCGGGGCAGGGCTACGCCTGCTTCGTGAATGCGGCGCATGCGGACTCCGCAGAGCGCGTGCTGACCTCCGACTTCCGCTCGGCGAGTGAGGCGCTGACGCGCTGGCGCCTGGTCGTGGACGTGCCGGACGGCGGTCGCGGCACCTGCGAACTGGGCTGGACGTTGGCGGCGGTGCAGCCGGGGAAGGTCATTTACCTGCAGCGTCTCGACGGCGAGACGCCGTCCGGCACCCCGGTCGACATGACGGCGACGGCGTCGGTACCAGTGACGGCGGATTCGGAGTTCGAAATCGCGTACGCGGTGCCGGAACAGGCGGCGTGTGCGCTGGTCGCGGGCTGGAACCTGGTCGGGATTCCGCTGCTGACGCTGGAGAGCGTGGCGGACGTGTTCAGCGATGGCCACGGGGGGGTGATCAAGACTGGGGCGGTGTGGGCTTGGGACGGGGACCGGGCGCATGTCGTGCCGGACACGGGCGTGCTGAACGCGGAGCGGGGGTGTTGGGTGTACTCCGTGGCGGGGGGGACGCCGGTGGCGTTTGCGGGCATTGCCGCGGACGGACTGATCGCGCTTGCCCCAGGCTGGAACGCGGTCTCGCCGGTGCGTGACACGGTGCTGCCGTTCCTGCCGGGGGTGAAGGGGCCGGCCTGGTCATGGGACTCGTCGGGCAGGTGCTACGTCCCGGTCTGGCCGGGCGCGACCCTGCAGTCGGGCCGGGGCTACTGGGTGTTTGTGTCGGGCGCGCCGGTCAGTCTGGACACGGGCGACTGAGCGAGAGATCCCGACCTGTGCGGGCAGATCCGCTTTCGCGGAGAAGTGGCGTGCCTCGGGCCGGTCCCCGGTCGAGGAACTCGGGCCGGGACGGCCCCGAGCACTCTGCTGCGGTCCCGGAGGTCCCGCGCCACTGCCTGCCGTTCTCGACTTCACAGCGTCTTCAGCAGTGGGTGCAGTGTGGGGAGGAGGCTACGATAGCGTTCGAATTTTTCGCGGTACGCGGCGTGGCGTTTGGGGTCTGGTTCGAAGACGCGGTCGCGTGCGACGAAGCGCGACACGCCTTCGGCGGCGTTGGCGAAGACGCCGGTCGAGATGCCGGCGAGGATGGCGGCGCCCAGCACGGTGGCTTCCGTGATGCGCGGGCGGACGAACGGGATGCCGAACACATCAGCCTTGATCTGCAGCCAGACGTCGGATTTGGCGCCGCCGCCGGTGGCGACGAACTCGGAGGTGTCGATGCCGAGCGTGCGCAGGGCGTTGAGGCTGTCGACGAAGTAGAGTGTCTCGCACTCCATGATGGCCTTGAGGATTTCGCCGCGCGTGGTGGTTGTCTTCAGGCCGACAATAGCGCCGGCGGCGTCCGCGACGAAGTTGGGCGGGCCGCTCATTTCGAAGTATGGCAGCACGAGCAGGCGCGTCGGGTCGGCGGGCATTTCGGCGCTGAGCCGGTCGTAGATATCCGCCTTGCCGCGGACCTTGGTCCGTTCCGCGGCCGCGAACGTGTCGCGGAACCATTTCACCAGCACGCCGCCCTGGTTGTAGATGAAGGACACGTAGAGTCCGGGCAGGATGTGGTGTTCGATGTTCAGGCCGTTGGCGAGCATGTCGCCGGTGTTGCGGGGGATGTGGTCGTAGGTCGGGGTGATGCACTCGAACGTGCCGATACCGCACACGGCGCTGCCGGCGCGGCAGATGCCGGCGCCGAGGGAGTTGCAGCACTGGTCGTGGCCGCCGATGACGATCTTCACGTTCGGCGCCAGGCCCAGTTCGGCGGCGACGCGTTTCGAGACGGTGCCGGCGATGGTTCCGGCCGGGACCGTTTTCGCGAGCTTGGCGCGCGGGATGCCGGCCAGCTTGAGCAGCCGGTCGGACCAGTCTTCGCGGCGGATGTCGAACAGCAGTGTGCGGTTGGCCAGGGAGTGGCCGGTGAGCGGCTCGCCGCCGAGCAGGAATGCGACCAGGTCGCCCCAGAGCAGGAACAGGTCCGCCTTGGTGTACAGGTCCGGTTCGTTCTCGCGCGTCCACCACAGTTTCGGCAGCGAGTAGTTGACGCCGAGGATGTTGGGGTTGATGGCGTAGAACCGTTTCTGGCCGAGTTGGGTGCGCAGGGGGGCGAGTCCGTCGTCGCCACGGCTGTCGGAGCAGAGGATGGAGCGGCCGAGGATGCGGCGGTCGCGCGTGACCGGGGTCATGGCCTCGCCCAGGGAACTGATGCTCAGCGCGGTGATGGGGTCCTTCTTGGTTCGGGCTGCGACGTCCGCAACGACGGTCTTGACCTTGCGCCATACGTCCGTGCTGTCGAGTTCGTTCCAGCCCTCGTGCGGGTGCAGCGTGGCGTACTCCTGGTAGGCGCTGGCCAGGGCCTGGCCGCACTCCGAGAATGCCACGGCCTTGCAGCCGGTCGTGCCCAGGTCGATGCCGAGAAGACTCATGGTTTGGCCCCCTTGGTGTCGCGGCGCGTGGGCCGCTGACTCGCTGGCGCTCGCCGACGCCGTCCTACGAACCGGGGTTGATGATCTTTGCGGACCCCGCGATCTCGAGTTCGTCGCGCATGGTGGTGACCGTGGCGTCGTACACCGCCTGGCGCGCGGCGGCGGCGGACTCCGGCACCGCCTTCTCGTACGCCTGACGCAGTGCGGTGCCGATGTTGATCTTGGCGATGCCGTGGCGGAACGCCTGCAGCAGGTACTCCTTGCGGATCCCGGAACCGCCGTGCAGCACCAGCGGCACGCCGGTCAGGGCGCGGATGCGATCGAGGTGCTCGATGTTCAGGCGCGCTTCGACTTTCTTCTGCGACTTGGCGGCGCCGGAGATGGCCCCGTGCACATTGCCGATGGCGACCGAGAGCCAGTCCACACCGGTCTCCTGCACGAATCGCTGCGCTTCAACCGGGTCCGTGAAGCCCTTGCCGGAGGCGAACAGTTCGTCATACGGGGGCAGGGGGCCGGCCTCGTGGCCGAGTACGGCGCCCAGTTCCGCTTCGACCGGCAGTTTGGCCCGGTACGCGATGGCCACGACTTTCGCCGTACAGGCGATGTTCTCGGCCAAGGGCAGGCGCGAGCCATCGACCATGACCGATCCATAACCGAGTTCGGCGGCCTCCGAGATGATGGCCTCGAAGTCCACCCGCTTGTTGTCCTCGTCCAGCACGGGAACGTGGTCCAGGTGCAGGCGTGTGTAGCGTTCGTCTTTCACTTGGCTGTAGGTATCGCGGATGGCCTTGAGGCTCTTTGCCTGGAACTTTTCCCACTCGAGTCGGGCGACCTGGATGAGCCCGAACGTCTGCGTGTCGCGGAGCGCCGCGACGATCGGTTCCATCATGGGCAGGTGCGGGACGTTCAGGGCAGGAACGACCGTTCCGGCCTTCCAGGCGTTCAGGATCAGCTCGCGTGTTGATCGTGCCATGGTTCGGCTTTCCTTTCAACCTGGGCGGGTGAACCCGCCCAGGCGGCGAAGTGGTGTGCCCTGATCGGGATGCGATCGAGCGGGCCGTGGCTCGGCGCGTCCCGCGCCGAAGCGGGGTTCGCCGGCCGGTCCCCGGCCGGCGAACTCGGTCCGGGACGGACCCGAGTACCCTGCTGCGGTCCCGGAGGTCCCGCGCCACCGTCCATCACCGCGGACGGGGTTACATGGGCGCCGCGGACGATTACTGTACACCGGGATGATGCCTTGGCGAGTCGGGGTTGCGTCGGCCCGATTCCCGGCTATGCTTGTGGATGCCGGTTTCGGTGCGCCCCGGGTCTCCTGGCCCGGTGTGGGGGGGGAGCGGGGGCAGCGAGTTCACGGCCAGGTCGGGAGATCTGGTTGCCACCTTCAGGAGGCAGTTGATGTCAGCGAAGGCCAAGAGCAAGAGCGAGAAGCGCGCCACGACGTCGCCCTGGGGCGACGTCGTGTTCTTCGATGCGAACCTGACGATCGGTCCGGCGCGGCAACGCAGCGCCGACGTGCGATGGCGCACGGATGAGGTGCAGGCGGAACTGGCCCGATGCGGAATCGGCGCCGGGTTGGCGCGCTCGGCGCTGGCGAAGCAGGAGTCGGTGCTCACGGCGAACCGCGAGTTACTGGCCGAGACGCGGGCTCGGCCCGGCCTGTACCCGCTGTGCGTGATCACGCCGCCGTTGCTGGACCTTATCCCGTCGGAGGACGAGCAATGGAAGGTCTTGGCGGCACAGGACGTGCGTGCGGTGATCGCACACCCGCTGTCGCACAACGTCGGGTATTCGGTGCGGCACTGGGCGCGCTGGGCCGACGTGCTGGCCGCGGTGCGGGTGCCGTTGTTCGTCGAGTTCAGCGAGATCCCTGCGTCGGGCGATTTCGAGAAGTTCTACAACTGGGTTTCGCTCTTCGACGCGAACCCGGTCGTGCTGCTGGACGCCAACTGGGGTGCGGCGTGTTACGTGCTGCGGCTCATGGAGACGAACCCGAACCTGCACCTGGAGCTGTCGAACTGGCAGGCGCACCACTGCCCGGAATTTCTGGTTCGGCATTTCGGTGCGGAGCGTGTGCTGTTCGGAACGGGCCAGCCGTTCAAGTGCCCCGGGGCCGGGCGTGCCGCGGTGGACTACGCCGACGTCGAGCACGCGGCCCGTTGCGGCATTGCGGGCGGGAACCTGCTGCGGCTCTTGGACTTGCGCAAGTTAGCGACCTGGCCGGTTGCCGCGGCGGCGGACCCGCTGGCTGCCGCGGCGCGGACGGGCACGCCGGTGCCGACGCTGGTGGCCGATGCGCATGCGCACGTGATGGACGACGATCAGCGCATGGTCACCAGCACGGTGTTCCCCGACAGTACGCCGGAAGAGCAGATGCGGGTCAACGAGCGGCTCGGGATCGAGTTCCAGTGTCAGGCGTCGTGGACCGGGCCGGTCAACGCGGCGGCGCGGATCGGCAACGACATTCTGCTCAGGTCGCAGGAGAAATTCCCGGACCACGTGATTCCGATGGCGACCGTGGATCCGTCGCAGATGGCGCCGGACGAGGTCCAGGCGGAGCTTGGGCGCCTGTTCGTCGAGGGGCCGGCCGCGGGGCTCAAGCCTTACCACACCATGGGTATCCCGTACCATGATGCGGCGTGGGCGCCGTTTTTCGAATTCGGCAATTCCCGCAAGTTGTTCACGTTGCTGCACCCGCTCGGGAATCTCGCCTGGGCACCGAACTCCGCGCAGGCGCAGGGCATTGTCGAGTTGGCCCGGCGCTATCCCGAACTGAGTATCCTGATCGCGCACAGTGGCGGCAGTTTCGAGTACGCCCGCACGGCGGTGTGGATTGCCAAGCAAGCCCCGCGTGTGTTCCTCGAACTGACACTGACGCCGGTTACGGCCGGCATCGTGCCGTGGCTGGTTGGCGAGATCGGCGCGGAGCGCGTTCTTTTCGGGACCGACACGCCGATGCGCGATCCGCGGCCGCAGTTCGGCTGGGTGGTGCACGCGGCTATCAGCGAGGAAGCCAAGCGCCAGATCCTCGGGCTGAACTTCTGCCGGATCCTGGCGCGGTGCGAGAGCAACTGTCCGGCGATCCGGCGCGTTCGCGAGAAGCTGACGTGAGGGGCGCGCGACTTCGCCGCGGCCATGCAAGGGGGATAGGCTGAAGGAAGAGTGGGGGGGAGAGGTGCGGGCGACGCTGCTACGGCTCTCGGCGACGTCACCCTATGGAGCGCGGTGGCAAGTCCGCCACGGGCGGCGCGACACCGCTTTGGCTGAGGCGCATTGCCCGCGCAACGTGCTCCAGCCAAAGCGGCGTCACCGGGCGCTCGCTCGCCCTCTGCCGTCGCACTCCATAGGCACATGCCGGCGGCCGTGGTTAGCCGCAGTGACGACCGTTTTCCATACGCGGCGGACACACAGTGCAGGCGGGCCACCGCAGCGTTGGGGGCTACGAACGGGCGTCCAGAGCGGCACGGCGTTGGCGTCGGCGCCAGGCCCGGACCGCTTCCACCAGCAGCAGACCCGCTGCCAGGGCCAGTCCGATCCCGGACAGGCCGTTGGCCAGGCGCTGGCCCAGCGGCAGCGGCCAGTGCGGCGACTGCCGGTTCACAAACCGCAGGAAGTTGTCCCGGTCCGAAACGGGGATACGCTGGAACGTCCCTGTGTGGGTCGGAAGCGGATAGACCAGGCTGCGGGGATCGGTCATGTTGAAGCAGCCGTCCGTGACGCGATCGACGGGGCCTGGGACGACGGTGGGTCGGAACTGGGCCAGATTGTAACCGAAGATCGGCTCGTAGGGCGGGAGGCTGCTGGCGTGCTGGAGGAAGACCTGGCCGTCCGGCACGCGCAGGCCGATCGTCTCGACGGGGAAGGCATCGCCGTGTCTCGCCTGGACGTAAGCCTGACGCACCTGCCGCGGGTCGAAGCAGCGTTGCTGAAGGTCCTGGTCGGAAGAGAGGAAGTAGGACAGGAGGAAGGCGGCCCCCACGGCGCCCAGAAGCAGTGCGCTTCCCGCTTTCCGGGCTTCGGTCCACGTGCGGGTCAGGCTGTGGAAGGCCAGGGCCCCCAGAATGGCCAGGGGCAGGATGAAGGTGGCCGTGAACCGCACGTTCACGTGCATGGAACGCAGGAACGGCAACTGCCTCAGGCTGGGGTAGATGAGGCCCTTGCCCGTGGTGAATTCGACGGCGAGCCAGGCGCTCAGCAGCAGCAGTGCCGCGGCGACGTACCGGCGCGTTTCGAGGCGCGGTCGGCGCACTGGGCGGCGCGACGCGGCGGCGACAAGCTGCCAGGCCAGCAACCCGATCAGCACGGGTGAAACCGCGCTGTCGAGTTCCCAGATCCCGTACGTTTCTCCTGTCGCGGACTTCATCTGTGCCCATGCCGTGCCGAGGGAGCCGCCCCGGAGCAGTTCGAACGGGGCCAGGCCGGTGACTCCGAGCAGTTGTGCGGCAATGCCGGGCACGGCGTGCGTCAGTGGTACGGTACTTTCGTCGACGACGTGCCGCGGGAAGTGGTTCATGAATGAGCTGACGGCGCAAATCTTCGATGCGCACAGCAAGGCCATGATGCCCAATCCGAGTCCCCCACGCCATGCCACGGGGCGGACCCGCACCGCAGTCGGGTCGTGCAGGTACAGGATGGGCAAGGTCATGAGGATTGAGAGCGCGGCGATGAGAGCGAGGTAGAAGCCGGCCTGATGGACGAACATGGCCAGGATGAGGGCCAGGATGGTTGCGGGCAGTCCGAGGTGTGCATCGGGGGCGAGGAGTACCGCGGCGATGAGCGGGAGAAGCGGGAAGAGCTGGTAACCCACGTGTCCCACCGCCATGTGTTCGAGGTAGAAACCGCTGGTGCTGAAGAAGAACGCCCCGAGCAGGGCGGCGGTGGTGTGCAGGCGTGCCACCCGGGTGAGAAGGTACCACGTGGATAGGAAGCCGCCGATGACCAGCAGAAATGTCGAGGCCAGGATGGCCTGCCACGGGTCCATGATGGCGGTGAGCAACTGGGGGATCGAGAATTGGAGATGCTGCGGGTTCGGGTGTGCCGGCAAGCCGCCGCCGAAGCTGGGTGTGTACCACTGGACTCCAGGGCCATTTTGGTGGCCATGCAGGTAGGTGTCGAGCAGTCGCGGCAGGAAGTACCCGTAGTCATGCCCCGTTTTCGGGTAGTCCTTGGCAATGAACGCGAGCACAAGGCAGGCCGCGGTGCCAGCCAGGAGCACCGCCAGTCCCAGATGAGCCCTGTTTACTTGTTTTTCTTCCATATGCATACGACGGATTTGCCCACACGGTGGCCGAGGAGCGGGTCGATGCGGCGTGACAGTGGTACCAGGCGCCGGTCCCAGAAAAGGATCTGCTTCTCGCTTGGGAGCGACTGGCGCAGCAGGACCCGGTTGGCGAGGGATGCGAGCATGCCGGCAGAGTCCAGGTAGCGTAACATCTCGACGCAGCCTGCCGGAGGTGTGACGGCGGTGAGGGTGCGGCGACTGTAGCGGCGATGGTGGCCAATGGCGCGGTCGAATGCACTGAAGAGGAACGGGTGTGCCGGAGCCACCACAATGAGCGCTCCGCCTGGCGCGAGGTGTTGTGCCGCCTGTGCCAGTTCGTGACGGTCGTCGGCAATGTGTTCGATGACATCCACGTAGAGGACGCTGTCAAACGGGTGCGCGGGGCGCAGGTCCGCTACCACGCCGCCGTGGACCCGGCAGCAGGGCGGGATACGGCCATCGCTGCACCGTTGGTCGAGTTCGGCGCGCAGTTTCGGGTCGGGTTCGAGGCAGACCCATTCCTGGCGGTTGCCGTCGCACAGTGCGGCGGTTGTCGTCCCTTGGCCGGCCCCCACTTCCAGGACGCGTTGGCCCAAGTGCGGCGCGAGCAGGTCATGGAGGTAGCTCTTCCAGTTGACAGCCTGGGCAAAGAGGTCCAGTTCCTTGCCGATGTAGGTAATTGCGGTCATGCCGGGAACAGGGTTTCTTCGTTGAGGATGTAGTCGCGATAGTCACTGGCCGGGATGAAGAGCTTGCTGCTGCGGTGGTTGAGGATAATGAACGCGAGCATGGTGAGCAGCAGGACGGCCTGGAACATGATCACGACCAGTCCGATGGCCACGTTGGTGGCCCAGCCAGGGATGGCCAGCGGCGTGAGGTACTTGACGTAGAACAGCACTCCGAACCCGAGCACCCCGAGCAGGATGACGAGCAACGAGAGCAGCATCAGCCGGACGGTGAGGATATCGATATACACCGACATGGCGCTGAGGCCGTGCACGACCAGCGACACCAGGTTCATCTTCGAGCGGCCCGCGTAGCGGCGTCCCCGGTCCGTAGGAATGGCGTCCCAGGGCAGGCCGGCACGAACCACCCCGGCGGCGAAATGGTTCCAGATTTCCGGCAGCAAGACCGTCCGCTGAAGCAACGGCGCGGGGATGAGGCAGAAGTTGCCGAACGCGATGCTTCGTCCGGTCACGACACGGAACAGCATCTTATACGTCCAGTAGGCGATGCGGAACAGGAGTCCTTCGGTGCGCCGGACGCGGCGGGCGAAGATGATGGTCTCGGGCTTCTCCCGATGTGCCTGCGCCAACCGCTGGACATCGGCGGGTTGGTCTTCTCCGTCCGAATCCATTACGACGATCACCCCGCTCGGACAGCGTTCGCGGACCCGGGCCAACCCGAGGGCGATGGCCCTCTGGTGGCCGAGGTTTCGTGCCAGGTGGATCACCTCGACACGCCGGATGCAGGTGAGGCCCTGAAGTTGTGCGCGGACCGTGGCGCACGGCTCAATGGAACCGTCGTCGATGGCAAACACGTCCACGTGCAGTTCTTGCCCGGCGATGACCTGATCGAGTTCTTTGAGCAGGACAGTAAAGGACGTCCAGTCGTTGAACACCGGTGTTACGACAGCCATGTTCAGAACGGTGCTCATGGTTGTGGGTTTCCGGATCCTCTTTCCGGCTTCGTGCCGACGCAGGTACAGGGCTGTTTCTTTTTCGCCTTTGGGGGCATCGAGCGCATTGTGGCGCGGGACGTTCCGGACCGCAGTTCCCTTCGGCCGGGGACCGTCCGAGCCACTGGCCGAACTCCTGGAAGCCGAAAAAGAAACAGCCCTGACGCAGGTATGGCGGCGCTTGACCGCGTCGCCTTCGGCCTCTACGTTGCCTCGGGTGAGGCGATTTTCACGGTGCTGTCCATCGGGCGACAGACTATAGCATTCTGCAGTGCGGAGAGCCAGAGCGAAGGATGCGGAAGGGGTAATGCGTCAGTCGCGGGTGCACGGTTGGGCGGAAGATGAGCAAAGTGGCGGGAGCGGCTCGCTCCCGCGGGTGTCGGAGCGAGCCGCTCCGACCACTTTAGGCGTCAGCCCAAGTCAGACTTCGACCTTATCTCCACCCGCGACGGACGCATTATGCGGAAGGCGGGGTGTTGCCTGGGTGGCGGGAAACAATGCTTGGTTCAAGTGGGGCACAGCGAACAGGACGGAGGGTGTGGATGAACAGAATCGGACGCATCGCATGGGCCGGACTTGTGGGGGTGTGTCTGGTGGCGGGGCTTGGGCCCCTGACCGCAGGTACGCTGCTCGACGTGAGTGCGTGGCAGGGCGGCGCCTTGGACCCTGTCATCACCCGCGGCGGTGCGCCGTCCCTGCGTTGGGCGCATGCCGAGAACCCGGCACTGAGCGTGCAGTTCAATCCGCCGGCGGACTGGTCCGGGTACGGCGCCCTGTCGTTCTGGCTGCATTCCGGCAAAGCCACCGGGGCGGCGTTCATGTTGATCATCCCCTCGGAAAACGCGGCCGAAGAGGGCAGTGACTACTACTCCTACAAGATCACGGTCGACTGGACCGATTGGCGGCAGTTCCTGCTGCCGCTGCGTGAACTGGGCGCGGCCCGGAACCCGGTCGGCTGGAACAAGGTCGACGGGATCACGCTGACCGCGTCCGGCTGGGACAACACGCCGAACCCGGAAACGGTCCTGCACGTTTCGGACGTGGAGCTACTTGCAGTACAAGATGTTGCAACGTCAGACGAGGAGTTCTTCACATCGCTGGACCTGGCGCGGCCTGACCTGGTCGCGGTGAAGGCGGCCGTGGACGCCAAGGACTGGGTTGCGGCGACGCGCGAGTTTGCGCGGCACATCCGCGAGCGCCAGGCCCCGCGCTGGACCATTGACTGGCGCGACCACCCGTTCCTGGGCGTCAAGGTTCCGGCGATCGAAGAGGACCGCGCCCCCGGCCAGTGGGATTACTATTCCACGTTCGTCACGGTGGACTGGGAGGGATGGAAGCGTTTTGAGCTGAAGAAGAGCGACTTCCAGGGTGAAGCGGTGGTGGAGGGCAAGGGTAAGCAGGGCAAGAAGCCGATAGGCTGGCAGTGGATCAAGAATCTGTCGTTTCACGCCAGCGGTTGGGAACTGACGCCGAACCCCGAGACCGTGCTGTGCTTCGATGACATTGCACTGTCGGGGCCGACGGGGCGCGCCGAGGTGGCGACGTTCGAGACTGAAGGTCGTTCGTTCGGCGGCTTGGAACGGACGAACGAGCAGGCTCACGGCGGCCAGTTCGCCGGCAAGTGGGGCAACCCGGTTTTGACCTCGGGCATCACGCTGTGGCGCATTCCGCACGACTGGACGGGGTATGACCAGCTCGAGTTCTGGCTCTGGTCGGCCAAGGCGACCGGGGGCAAGTTCATCATTGTCTTGGACTCCGATCCGCCGCAGAGCCAAAAGGGGGCCGAGGCGTGGATGCAGAAGAAGTTTGCCTGGAGCTACGCCGGCGGGCGCGAGTGGAGCCTTGAGTTCAAGGACCGAATCGACTGGCACGCCAACCCGACCGAGGGCGAGTTCCGCACGCACCTGTGGAACGAGAGCCTGCACCGGCACGCCTACTTCACCACGCTTGCCCGCGCCTATTGGGAGACCGGCAATGAGCGGTATGCGACGGCGTTGGCGGAGATGTGGATGGACTGGATCCGCTGTAACCCGCGTCCGCGGCTCACGTCCGGGAACGGGAATGCCATGACCGACTCGTCGTGGCAGACGCTGACCACGGGCATTCGCCTGGAGAACGTCTGGCTGGACGCGTTGTACCGGTGTCTGGGCGCGCCGCCGTTCACCGACGAGGCGGTGGTCGCCATTGTGCGGTCGTTTGGCGAGCAGGCGCGGCACCTGCGGCAGTGGCCGTCGAGCGGGAACTGGCTCACCGAGGAGTCCATGGGCCTGTACACCGCCGGGATGATGTTCCCCGAGTTCCGCGACGCGCCGGAGTGGCGCAAGGTGGCTGTCGAGCGGCTGTACCGGCAATTGGACGACGAGGTCTATCCCGACGGCATGGAGTACGAACTGGCGTCCGGTTACAGCAACTGGGTGGTCAGCAATGTGTCGAACCTGGTGGACCGCGCCGACATGAACGGGCTGCGTGCCGAACTGCCTGCGGACTACCTGGCGAAAATCGAGAAGATGTATAACTACCAGCTTCTGGCCATGATGCCGAACGGTGCGCTTCCCGGTCTGAACGACTCCGGCCCCGCCGACGTGCGCGGGGCCTTGGCGCGCGGCTATTCCCTGTTCCCGGGCCGCGAGGATTTCCTGTTCGGCTCGACGCTGGGCGCGCGCGGCACGATGCCCGCCGAGGTTTCGCATGCGTTCCCGTACTGCGGTCACTACGTTATGCGCTCGGGCTGGGACAAGGATGCCGTGTACCTGCTGTTCGACTCCGGGCCGCTCGGGTACGGGCACGAGCACGAGGACAAGCTGCACGTGGTGCTGTGGGCGTACGGCCGCGAGCTCCTGCTCGACCCCGGCAACTACTCGTACGACCGCAGCAAGTGGCGCCGGTACGCCATCGACACGCCCGGGCACAACACGATCCTGGTCGACGGGCTGGGCCAGAACCGGCGCGCGCACCGCGCCAAGACTTTGTTTTGGCCGCGGCCCTGGGACAAGCCGGTGCCGCCGGACAACGACACGCTGTGGCAGAGCACGGAGGTTGCGGACTTCGCACGCGGCACGTACCGGGACGGGTATGGCCCGAAGGCGGATGCGAGCGTCGAGCACACGCGGCGCGTGCTGTTCGTCAAGCCGCGCTACTACATCATGCAAGACACCCTGAGGCCATCGGACACGGCGGAGCACGCCTACGAGGCGCTTTTCCATTTGAGCTCGGAGAACGCCGTTCTCGATGAGACGACGCTGGCGGTGCGCACGCAGAATGCGGACACGGCCAACCTGCTGATCGTGCCGCTGGCGGGCAACGGGCTGGCGGCGCGCGTGGTCAAGGGGCAGGAGGACCCGGTGCAGGGTTGGGCGAACGGGCCGTGGCGTCCGGTCCCCACGGCGGTATATGCGCGCAAGGGCAGTGGGATGGTGCAATTCGCCTACGTGTGCATTCCGTTGGCCAAGGGTGAGGATGCGGCCGGGTTGACGGTCGAGGCGGTGTCCGGCGCCGCACCGGCGCCCGGGGAGTTGGTCTTCGAAGTGCGCGTCCCGGATGGGACGGCGGATGTGTTCCGGATCCAGGACCTGTCGCCGGCTGGGACGGCACTAGTGCCCGCCGGGGCGTCCGAACTGCAGTGGACGCGCCGGGCCGCGGACGGGACCGAGTCAGTGCGGTTTGCCGTGGCGGCGCCGACGCAGCCGCAGTAGGGCGGCGCGCGCCGCCGGCACCCGTGGCTGGGCGCGTCCCGCGCCGAAGCAGAATGCTCGGGCCGGTCTTGTCCGGCGACATGTCCGCCATAGCCAGAGCGACGGCGGAAGCTGCTTGGGCGAAGACGGATCTCCGGCCGAGATCCTCGGTCCGAGACGGACCCGAGGGACTCTGCCGCGGTCCCGGAGGTCCCGCGCCACGGGGCCAGGCCGAGCCCCGCTCCCCAGGGCTGTTTCAAGATCGGGTCACGCCGCATGGGAACGCTCCGTATCGACGCGCGTTCAGTAGGGCCGGCCTGTCCCCAGGCCGGCCCCCCCCGGCGTGGGGACACGCCGGGGGTACTTGTCGGTCCCGCAGGCGGAGAATCTTGAAACAGCCCTGCCCGCTACCGGGACTTGATTTCGCCCGGGGGCCGGCAATGTTATGATGATTCCGCCCTGCGGTGACAGGTGTTGATTAAGGCGTACGGGCCATCGTGTGCCAGGGGCAAGGGCGTTCGGCAACTGAGACGGTGGAGGAGACGATGAGAGAAGACTTGTACCTGAAGGACTTTCTCGATCGCGACGGGTTGCGGCGCGCGCAGTTGACGCGGATGCGGGCCACGCTGGAGCGGGTCTATGAACGTGTGCCGTTCTACCGCAAGGCGTTTGATGAGAAGGGCGTCAAGCCTTCGGACCTTCAGAGACTGGAGGACTTGGCGAAGTTTCCGTTCACCATGAAGAAGGACCTGCGGGACACGTATCCGTTCGGCCTGTTCTCATCGGAACGCAAGGACGTGGTACGGGTTCACGCCTCGAGCGGGACCACGGGCAAGCCGATTGTCGTTGGGTACACCGCGGAGGACATTCGGACCTGGTCTGAGGTCATGGCGCGCACGTTCCAGTGCATCGGGATTGGCCCCGAAGACGTGGTGCAGAACGCGTACGGGTACGGCTTGTTCACGGGCGGGTTGGGGGCGCATTACGGGCTGGAACGCGTCGGTTGCACCGTGATCCCGATGAGCGGTGGCAACACGGAGCGCCAGATTCTGGTGATGAACGACTTCGGCGTTACGGCCATCTGCTGCACGCCGTCGTACTTCCTGCACCTGGCCGAAGCGGCGGCGCAGGCCGGGCATCCGATCCAGAAGACGAAGCTGAAGAAAGGCATCTTCGGCGCCGAGCCATGGTCCGACGAGATGCGCAAGCGTATTGAGGCGGCGACGGGGATTTCGGCGTTCGACATTTACGGTCTCTCGGAGATTATCGGTCCCGGCGTCTCCAGCGATTGCGAGGCCAAGTGCGGGTTGCACGTGTTCGAGGACCACTTCTACCCTGAGATCATCGACTCCGAGACCGGCGCGGTCAAGGGCCTCGGCGAGGAGGGTGAGTTGGTCTTCACCACGATCACCAAGCAGGCGATGCCGCTGATCCGCTACCGGACACGCGACATTTCTAGATTGGACTACAGCAAGTGCGCCTGCGGCCGCACGATTGTGCGCATGGCGCGGGTGTCGCACCGCAGCGACGACATGATGATCGTCCGCGGTGTGAACCTGTACCCGTCGCAGGTTGAGGAAATCCTGCTCGAGGCCGAGGGCACGATGCCGCACTACCTGCTGGTGTTGACGCGCAGCAAAGAACTCGACGACCTGGAGATTCGCGTCGAGGTCTCGGCGGAAACGTTCTCGGACCGGGTCAAAGAGATGGAGAAGCTGCAGAAGAAGATCAGCGAGCGGATGAAATCGCTGTTCGGCTTGTCGGCGAAGGTGAGCCTGGTCGAGCCCGGTACCATCGAACGGAGCGTAGGCAAGGCCAAGCGCGTCCTCGACCTGCGGGAGAAGAAGTAGCGCGGGGCACGGGGCACGGGGCACGGGGCACGGGGCACGGGGCACGGAGCAGGGAGCAGGGAGCGGGGAGCGGGGAGCGGGGAGCGGGGCGGAGGGGAAGAGCGGGCCGAATGGGATGATGGGGGGGGGCGTGAACAGGTGAGCGTCTGAGTGCATGGTCCGATCCGTCCGTTTCGTCCGTTGGGGTCTGTTTTGTCCGGCAGGCGGGATTCTGCGACGGATGCCCGGAGTCGTAGGCAGTGAGATAAAGGGGGCACCATGAACATCAAGCAGTTGTCGATCTTTCTGGAGAACAAAGCGGGGCGGTTGGCGCACGTGACCGGGATCCTGGGCGATGCCGGGGTGAACATCCGGGCGCTGGCGCTGGCCGACACGAGTGACTTCGGGATTCTGCGTCTGATTGTCAACGATGTGGACAAGGCCCAGGAGGTCTTGCGCAAGCACAACGTCGTGTGTGTGGCAAACGACGTCACCGCGGTCGAAGTGGAAGACAAGCCGGGCGGCTTGGCGAAAGTGCTTGTCGTGCTGCAGAGCGCGGGCGTGAATGTCGAGTACATGTATGCCTTCACCGAGTGGAAGACGGGGCGTGCCGCGCTGATCTTCCGTTTTGACGATCCCGACAAGGCTGCCAAGCGACTCAGCGAGGCGGGGATTAGCGTTTTCGCGCAGGTTGACCTGACCGGCAACGCGAAGTAGACGCCGGCACAGTCTGGGGTGTTCGCGCGTCGCCGTACGGATCCGGCCTCGGGGCTCGGGAGTCGTACGCGGGGGGGGGGCGGGACTCGGGTGTCGGTCATCCTGGTCCCCGGTCGCCCCGTTGTTCCAGCGCCGGTGCGTGTTCTGGTCTGTATCCCACAGAGCGAATGTCTTCCAATTCCAACCTTACGCCGGCGATGCGGCAGTACATGCAGGCCAAGAAGGACCTGCCTGCGGATGCCGTGCTGCTGTTCCGCATGGGCGATTTCTACGAAGTTTTTTTCGACGACGCCAAGCGCGTCGCGCCCATTCTGGACATCGTGCTGACGCAGCGTGGCGGCGTGCCGATGTGCGGGGTGCCGCACCACGCGCTGCGCAGCTACATGCCGCGGTTGCTGGAGGCCGGGGTGAAGGTGGCCGTGGCTGAGCAGATGGAGGACCCGAAGTTCGCCAAGGGCATCGTGCGGCGCGACGTCATTCAGGTCATCACTCCCGGCACGGTCGTGGACGACGACGTCCTGTCGGCGTCCCGGAGCAACTTCCTGATGGCGATCAGTCCGGCGCGCGGGCGGTTTGGCGTGGCCCTTCTGGACGTGAGTACGGGCGATTTCCGGGTCACCGAACTGGAGACCCTGCACGCCCTGGAAACCGAGTTGCACCGGGTTCAGCCGGCGGAGTGCCTGCTGCCGACGACGGAGCATGCTCGGTGGAGTGAGCAGGGCCTGCCCGATGTTTCGGGCAAGATCGCCTGGACGCCACTGGAGGATTGGCATTTTGACCTGGAGGTCGCAACGGACAGGTTGTGCCGCCATTTCGGGGTGGCGTCGCTGGACGGGTTCGGGTGCCGGGGACTGCCTCAGGCCGTGTGCGCCGCCGGCGGTATCCTGCAGTACGCGCAGAGCAATCTGCGCCGCAGTGCGACGCACATCACCGGTCTGCAGGTCTACCAGACGGACGAGTGCATGGTCCTGGACCGGATCTCGCAGCGGAACCTGGAACTGGTTGACCCCATCTTTGCGGATGCCAAGAGTGCCACGCTGCTCGGCGTGCTGGACCACACCGTGACGCCCATGGGCGGGCGGTTGCTGCGCGAGTGGATTCTGCGGCCGTTGCGGCAGTGTGAGGCGATCAACCGCCGGCTCGACGTGGTGGCGGCCTTCGCTGCCGAGCCCATGCTGCTGGGTGAGACGCGTGACGCGTTGAGTGCCGTTCGCGATCTGGAGCGCACGATCGTGCGGTTGAACGTCGGCAACGCCAATGCCCGCGACCTGCGCGTGCTCCACGCCGGGCTGGTGGCCGTGCCGGGGATCCGTGCCATCCTGAGCCACGTGCAGGCCGAGTTCATGCAGTCGCTCTGTGCGGACTTGGTCGAATTGCCGGAGGTCACCGAACTCATCGACCGCGCCATTGTCGACGAACCGCCGCTGGCCATCAAGGAAGGCGGGCTCATCCGTTCCGGTTACAACTCGACGCTGGACGACTACCACCACGCTGCCACCGACGGCAAGACGTGGATTGCCGGGTTCCAGGCCGCGGAGCAGCAGCGCTCCGGCATCAAGTCGCTGAAGGTGCGTTTCAACAAGGTGTTCGGGTACTTCATCGAGGTCACGCGTGCGAACCTGCCGCAGGTTCCGGCGGACTACATTCGCAAGCAGACCGTGGTCAACGGCGAGCGTTTCATCACCCCCGAGTTGAAGGAGATCGAGGACAAGGTCCTCGGCGCGGAGGAGAAGAGCCAGGCCCTGGAGTACGAGTTGTTCCAGGAGGTTCGGGGGCAGGTCATCGGTTCGACGGAGCGCATCCAGCGGATTGCGCGCGCCCTGGCGACCGTCGACGTGCTGGCGTCGCTGGCGGACGTGGCGGTTCGGCTCGACTATCGGCGCCCCACGGTCGACGACTCCACGCTGCTGGACATTCGCGATGGCCGCCACCCGGTCCTCGATGCGCTGATGAAGGAGGAGCGGTTCGTGCCCAACGACACGCTGTTGGACACATTGGAGAACCAACTCGCGATCCTCACGGGGCCGAACATGGCCGGCAAGTCCACGTACATCCGGCAGGTCGCGTTGCTGGTCCTGATGGCGCAGATGGGCAGTTTCATTCCGGTGCGTTCGGCGACCGTCGGCATGGTGGACCGGATTTTCACCCGGGTCGGTGCGGCGGACGACATCTCGCGTGGGCAGAGCACGTTCATGGTTGAGATGATCGAGACGGCGAACATTTTGAACAACGCCACGCCGCGGAGCCTGATCATCCTGGATGAGATTGGGCGCGGCACGAGCACGTTTGACGGGCTCAGTCTGGCCTGGGCGGTGGCAGAGTATCTGCACGACCACGCGCCCGTGAAGGCGCGCACGCTGTTTGCCACCCATTACCACGAATTGACGGAGCTGGCGCTGACCATGCGCGGGGTCAAGAACTACAACATTGCGGTCCGGGAGTGGAGTGAGAAGATCATCTTTCTGCGCAAGATACTGCCGGGCGGCACCGACAAGAGCTACGGCATTCACGTGGCGCGCCTGGCCGGACTGCCCAAGGCGGTCATCGAGCGCGCCCAGGAAGTCCTGGGCAATCTGGAAGGCAACGAACTGGGTGAAACCGGCGAGCCCAAGCTGGCGCAGACCCGGGAACGCAAGAAGAAACGTGAGGCGCAGCCTGCGCAACCTGCGCAGCCGATGCTGTTCCAGTTCTGAAACCGGCCCGATCGTCCGTTTCGCCCGGTGCGACCCGAGTCGGTATTGAATCGGCCCCGGGCTGGCGACCGTTTGCCACCGGTCGACACGAGAACCCACACGAGAACCCAGGGTGACGCTGTCGCTCTGCCCTGGGCTATTATACGTTGCCCCTTCAGGGCAAGCCGATGGTCGCCTCGCGGCGGGCCTGATTCTGCGGGTTTCGCTGGCGCTGTTCTCGGCACCGGATATACGGTGAAGTAGCGTGTTACATCCATAAACCCCGAACCCCGAACCCCGAACCCCGAACCCCGAACCCCGAACCCCGAACCCCACACCTTTGGGCACACGAACTTTCATCACCAGCGATTTGCACCTCGGTTCGCCGTACTTCCGGCGGGATGAGTTTCTGGCTTTTCTCCGCTGGTTGCCGGAGGGTGCGGGGCTGGTTCTGAACGGTGACGTCATTGACTCGCCCGGAGCGGTGCTCTCGGTTGCTGACCAGGAGGTTCTGGTGCAACTCGTGCAGGAGGCAGCGCGGCGGTCGGTGATCTGGGTCTGGGGCAATCACGATGACGGTTACCGCCTTCCGGAATCCGGCTGCGTCGTTTACGCACCGTTTCACACCCTTGCTGGCCAGCTCTACGTCGCACATGGATACGTCTTTGACGGGGTGATGCCGCGGCACCGCTGGTTCATCCGGGGTTTTCGTTTACTGCACTCGGTACGGTTGCGGCTGGGCGCCCGGCCGGTGCATGTGGCGCAGTACGCGAAGAAGTGGTTGCGGCTCTACCGTTTCCTCTGCCGCAACGTGCGGCAGAATGCGATCGAATCGGCGAAGGCGCACGGTTTTCCGGCCATCACGTGCGGGCACGTGCATTTTGCCGAGGACACCGTTTCGGACGGGGTGCGGTACATCAACACCGGCGCCTGGACGGAACCGCCCGCCTATGTGCTGGACGTGGATTCGGACCGCATGGCGTTGCGCACCGCCGCCGAACTGCTGGCGACGCCGGACGGGAGAAGGTGAAGCGCTTCGTGCGTCTCGCGCTTGGAATCCGCGCTTCGCCCACTATTCTAAAAGTAAGGCGCCGCGGTGCGGTGCGTGTGGTCAGGACGATTAACGGTGATGTCAGTTCAGAGGTAATTCATGGCCGGACGTGGAACACCGATTCGGATCGCGGTCATCATGGCTGGCGGGACGGGGGAGCGGTTTTGGCCGCTGTCGCGCCAGAATCGGCCGAAGCAGCTTCTGAAGCTGGCCGACCCGAATAGGTCCATGCTTGCCGAGGCCCTGAGCCGGATCAGCCCGCCGGTCTCGACGGACAACGTGTTTGTAGTCACGGGGAAGACGCTGGAGCCGTTGATTCAGAGGGCGGGGTTGAGGTTGGCGCCGCAGAACGTTCTGACGGAGCCCTGCAAGCGCAATACGACCGGCTGTCTGATTTACGCCGCGGCGGTGGCGTTGGTGCGGCTGAAGGCCGACCCGACCGACGTCGTCATGGGCGTGCTGACGGCGGACCACAGCATTCCTGAGGAGGACCGGTTCCGCGAGACGGTGGCGGCGGCGTTTGCGGCGGCGGAGAACAGCGACTGCCTGGTCACCATCGGCATGAAACCGACGCGGCCCGAGACCGGGTATGGCTATATCGAGATTGCGGAGAATCCGGTTCCCCAGGCTGGCAGTGACGCCGGTGTGCCGGCGTTCAAAGTCATGCAGTTCCGTGAGAAGCCCAATCTGGCGACGGCCATGGAGTTTCTGGAGACCAACCGGTTTCTGTGGAACAGCGGCATGTTCTTCTGGCGGCTGTCGAGTTTTCTCAAGGAGCTGCAGAGGGCGAATCCCGAGATTGCGGCACGGGTGCCGCAACTGGTCGAAGCCATGGAGAAGCGAGATACGGCCGCGATCGAGAACATCTTCTCCGAACTCCCCGACAAATCGATCGATTTCGTGCTCATGGAGCACTCCCGGAATGTGCTGGTGGTTCCCGGCGAGTTCCGCTGGAATGACGTGGGCGCATGGGATGCGCTGGACCGCACATTGCCGTGCGACAACCGGGGCAATGTGACCGCCGGCGACCCGGTCCTGGTGGATGTGCAGAACTGCGTCGTGTACAACGATGCCGGGGCGGGAGCCATGGCCGTGGCCTGCGTGGGTGTTCATGACCTGATCGTGGTCGTCACCCGCGACGGGGTTGTGGTCTTGCCCAAGAACCGTTCCCAGGACATTCGCCTGGCGGTCGCGGAACTGAAGAAGCGCGGCGCGCCGCAGGTGTAGGCAACGCGCTTGCTCCATCGCGCGGTGGCTCGGCGTGTCTCGCGCCGAAGCGGGACTATCCGGCCGGCTCTGTCCGGCGAAGCTACTCGCGGGAAGACGGATCCCCGATCATCCGCTGCGGTTCCAAAGTCCCGTCACCCATTTCCGCTGCCACCTCAGTCCGCCCCGTCTGGGAACGCATCGTGGTGAAAGCCTGGCTGGTAGCCGTGTTCGGTGCACCAGCGCACCGCCGTTTCCATCCTCTCGAAATGGTCCGGGATGTAGTTGCTGTAGAACGGGAACGAATACTGCTCGTGCGACGCGATGCTGACGAACTGGTTGAAGTACGGGTTGGCGGCTTTCGCCTCCAGTCGCTCCAGGATGACGTGCTTGGGGATACGGTTGCAGCACACATCGCCATGGAGAAACATCACGTCGTGGGCGACGTCATAGAGGCGGTAGTGGTGGCGCAGATACTCGGATCGCTCCGGATCGACCGAGTAGCCGATGTCCATGACCCAGTCCCCGCCCTGGGGTGATTTCGCCCCGGACTGCGGCATCATGAATCCGCCTTCGAAGACCCGCATGCCACGCTCCCGCAGGACCTTGAAGCAACCGGGCGTGATCATGGCCCAGTGGACGACACTCGGCGGACAGAACGCGTGCTCGGACGCGAACCGGACAATCTCCGTCTTCACGGCGTCGTAGTCGCTGGCCAGTTTTGCCGGCGCGGCGTACTGGTACGGTCGGTTGGGGAACTCGGAGTAGGCGTGGAAGGAGAGTCTGAGCCAGTCGGCGTTGTCGGCCCACTCGGTGCGGTAGGTGTCGGGGAACTGTGCGATGGTGAACGGGGTCGGGGTCTGGTCGTGATCGTTGCGGAAGAAAACGTTGAGGACGAACCGGGTCCCGTAGGTTCGGTGCAGGCCGCGCAGTTTGTCGAGGTAGAAGCAGTCGAAGATGGAGGGGTACCGGTTTGTCCAGATGTCGTGCAGGAAGAACACGTTGTCATCGATGAAGAAACCGTAGCGCTGCGTGGTGTCTCGGTCCCGGATGACGCGGACGGTGTGCGACTCCGTACCGTGGATTCCTGACGTGGTGGCGGTGATGTCGCTTGTCCGGCGGGTGAGCTTGACCTCAGCGGCAAACGTCGTGCCTTCGCGGGCTGCCGGGACGCCGTTGACCTGCACAGCGTCGAGCAGGCGTGCGGTGCCGCGGACCGTGATCGTCAACGCGTCCGGTTCGGGGCGGCCGTTCTGGTGCGTGAGTACGGCGCCATGCATGGGTGTGGTGATCTGAAGCATGGCGTGGGACCTCGCGTGTAGATGAGGGATGAGGGATGCAACCTGAAACCTGAAATGAATGCAGCCGAACCGCCTTCCGTTCCTGACTCCACCCTCAGTTTTCAGCTTTCATCCCTCTTCCCTCCGCCTTCACAGCCGGTCGAAGTACCGGTTGACCGGGGCCTGACCGAACCAGAAGCTGTTCATCTGTCGCCATTCGCTGTGCCCGTCGAGGAAGACGATGTTGCAGCCGTTCCGGTGCCGGGGGGACGGCGGGCGTTGGCCGCCGCTGCCCCCGGGGTTGGCGGTGGTCAGGCAACTGGGAGACTGGACGCCCGGCGACCAGTTGGCCAGATCCCAGGACGGATTGTAGGTGGCGGAAGGCGGGTTCGAGTTGGGCGTCGCACCGTACGACTGGCCGGCATCGGCGAGCACAAGGGTCTCGACCGGCGTGGCGATCTGGCTGAGCTTGCAGGCGGTGCTGTTGTAGGCGGACGCCGTGTCCCAGCCGAGGTAGCTGTAGTTGTAGCCGTAGGCCACATAGGGCGGCGGCCCGAGGGTCAACGACGCCTTGGGCTGGGCCGGGCAGACGAAGACTTCCGCGGTCCACCACACGTCACTGGTACCGCCCAGGCCGGGCGCCAGTTTGTAGGGCCACGTGCCCCAGTTTCCGACGGTGCTTCCGCCCTCAATGTTGTAGTCGCTGGGGATCAGTCGCTCATCCCATTCGTGGACATAGCAGAGCACGGCCGCGCCGAGCTGCGCGATGTTCCCCATGCAGGAGATCTGGCGCGCTTTGTCTTTGGCCTGGCTGAGCGCCGGCAGCAGCATGGAAGCCAGGATGGCGATGATCGCAATGACCACAAGCAGTTCGATGAGTGTGAATGTCCGGACAGAGTCAACGCATTCCCGATTCGGTGCCATGGTGATACTCCGCGCTGTGCAGTCTCTGTTGAAACGACGGTCCACAGGCTTTCCCTCGGTTAGCACGAATGTGGCATGGCGTTGGTTCCCTGTCAAGTGATTTCCCGGCCGAAGCGGGTGTTGCGGTCCCATACCGCTCTACAGGAGTTGTTCGGCAACCGTGTCGGCGAAGAGCAGGCCCTGGCGCGTCGGCCGCAGCACGTCCGGCGTGAGTTCGAGCAGGCCGTCGCGCACCAAGCTGGCGATGGCCTCGCCGCGCAGTTCGACCAGGTCGAAGCCGGTGCGTTCCCGGAAGAGTTTGCGTGGCCAGCCGGCGACGGTGCGCAGTCCGAACGTGAGGACTTCGGCGGCGCGGGCCTGCGGTGTCAGTACGTCCGTTTCCGGGGATACGTGGCGGAGCCACTCGTCCAGGCTCGAGCGGTGGGTCCAGCGTGTCATCCCGTCGTAGGAACTGGCGGCCGGACCGCAACCGAGGTATGCCGCGCCGTACCAGATGTCGAGGTTGTGGCGGCATTCGGCACCGGGCACCGCGAGGTTGGACACTTCGTAGCGGCGGAGCCCTGCGGACTCCGCAACCTGTGCGGCCCGGTCCCACATGTCGACGGCAAGTTGCTCATCGACGGGGCGAACTGCGTCACCGGTCAGTCGAGTGTTTTCTTCGACGGTCAGCGCATACGTGGACAGGTGCTGGACACCCAGCGCCAACGTCTGCCGCAGGTCGGCCTCCCAGTCGGCCAGCGTCTGGCCGGGAATGGCGTAAATCAGATCGGCCCCGAGGTTGGCAATGCCGTGGTCGCGGAGCAGCGCGATGTGGCGCTCCAGACCCGCCAGGCCGCCCTGCCGCCCGATGCAGGCGCGAAAGCGGGGCGAGAAGGACTGGATGCCGAGGCTGACCCGGTTTACACCCGTCGCAACCAGCACGGCGATCTTGTCTGGGTTGAGCGAGTCAGGGTTGCACTCGATTGTGAACTCCGCGTCGGGTGCGAACGTGAAGCTGGACCGGACCGCCTGCAGCAGTTCGCGCAGTTCGTTGTCCGACAGAAACGACGGGGTGCCACCCCCAATGAACACCGTCTTGAGCGGTCCGGTCCGGGGTGCGGTGTCCGCAAACTCGGCCGCGATACGGTTCAGGTACTGGCGGCGCTGTGCAGCGGCCGGGGCCGGAAGCGAGTAGAACGCGCAGTAGGCGCACTTGGCGGCGCAAAAGGGAACGTGGATGTAGAGGGCTTGCGGAGCGTGTTTCATGGCTGCGCCCCAGTGGTTCCTGCCCGTGTTCGACAGAACGGTGCGAACTCCGCTGGTGGTGCAGACTCGAACCGAAGAGGGTTGCCGGAGAACGGGTGCGCAAACCCCAGCCGGGTTGCGTGCAGGGCCAGACGCTTCGCATTCCAGCGTGGGTGCCGCGCCAGTTCCGGGGCGTAGCGCGGGTCGCCCAGCACCGGGTGCCCGGCCTCCGCGAAGTGGACGCGGATCTGGTTCCGCCGCCCGGTGTCGAGGCGGACCCGCACGACCGTGGCGCTGTTGAGCCGCCGCTCGACCGTGTAGTGGGTGACTGCCGGCTCGCCTTCGTCGTCGCGGTGACTCGAGTGGCGGGTCAGGTTCTTCGCCGTCACCAGGCGGGTGTCAAACGTCCCGGTGTCCTGCGGCAGGTCGCCTGCCACCACGGCCAGGTATTCGCGGTCCGGTTTCCGCGCCGCGAACTGGTTCTGCAACCGTTGTCCGGTGTCGACGTCCTTGCCGAACACGAGCAGTCCGGACACGCCGCGGTCCAGCCGGTGCACGATCTCGACACGGCCGCGCTGGTTGCGGAATACGTAGTCGCGCACCAGGTGCACCAGCGTGTGGGGGTCGCGTTTGTCGGTCGGCACGGTGAGGAGATGCGCGGGCTTGTCGACGACGATCAGGTGTTCGTCTTCGTAGACGATCTGGAATCCGGTTGGCCCGCGTGACGGCGGTGCCTCGCGGTAGCCCTGTGCCGGGTCGTAGGTCACCCGGACCGTGTCGCCGGGCTGGACCCGTTCATGGTCGCTGCCACAGGGCTGTTCGTTGACCGTGACGCAACCGCGGCCGATCAGGGCGCGCACCTGCGAGCGGCTGACGCCGCTGACGAGGTGTCGGACGACCAGGTCCACGCGTCCAGCGAGTTCCGTTGTCACCAAGCACTCTTTTGCGAGCTCTTTCAGGGTGGCCTGCTCCTTTTCGACCTGTGCAACAGGCGTACCAGGTCCCCGTCCCCTCCCGAGAGTGCTGCGGGCGGCCCCCGCCCGCTTCTTGGCACGCACACAGCACAAGGCTCGGATGGCGGCGGGCGGAGGGCCGCCCGCGGTACTGTCCGTGAGGCGGAGCCATTCAGGGCTGGCTTTGCGACCTACCCGACTTCGCTCAGCCTATTGCACAAGTCTCCCGTTCGTCCCGATTCATCGTGCAAACCCCAAATGTATCACAGGCCGCGGCCAATGGCGAAGGCGGATGCCGGGCCTCCGTAATGCGTCAGTCGCGGGTGGAGATAAGGTCGAAGTCTGACTTGGGCTGACGCCTAAAGTGGTCGGAGCGGCTCGGTCCGACACCCGCGGGAGCGAGCCGCTCCCGCCACTTTGCTCATCTTCCGCCCAACCGTGCACCCGCGACTGACGCATTGCGGGCCTCCCCGGCCTGGCCTGGTTCGGCCGCTTGGCTTCATTGCGCCGGGGCAGGTGCCAGGCGCTTTCCTTTGACGAGTGCATCACTTCGGTGCGTCGTAATGCGCAAAGGGTGGAGCATGGACCCCTGCCACCTTGTGTGGCAGGTGAACGGGTTCATCGTGGTTACTACGCCGCACCGTGCCCCCCTTCCCTTTCCCCCGTCCGCCGCCGGCGGACGGGGGAAAGACATCTGAGGCGGTCCGTCAAGCTGTTTTCTGAGTTTTC
>MHBL01000366.1 GCA_001803235.1 Lentisphaerae bacterium RIFOXYA12_64_32 | reverse complement strand
GGTGCGGACCATTGCGCGCAATTGCGGGGTGACTTCTGGCGACCGAGCACTAGGGGCATTCCCGATGCGGGGGCTGCAAGGCTGGAGCCTTGCTCTGCGTCCGGAGATGGCCGCGTGGCGGCCCCCTGTTCCTGGCGCGCGGGAGTGCGGGTGGCGGCGCGCTTTCCGGCCGGTCGACACATGGGCGGTGACGCTCCCGCCGGCCGCTCGCTGAAGCGTCGCTGCCACTTCCGCCTGAAAGGGCGTGTCGGTTTAGTGGTCAGAGACGTCCGTTGGGAGCTCGCGATACGCTCGCGCTCCAGAGTTCTGAGCACAACAGCGTCCTCTTCCTGGAGCGCGAGCGTATCGCGAGCTCCGGGATCAAAGCGGCGTCGCCGTGCCGCCCTCCGGGCTTGCACTCTGCCGCCGCACTCCACAGGCGGGTGCCACCGGCCACCGGCCACCGGCTACCGGCTACCGGCTACCGGCTTGGTCCCGAAGGCATACAGCGCCCGGAAGCGGGTATGAATCCCGTCGGGCTGCTTCAGGGCCTGGGCTTGGTGGAGTAGACGGGTCTTCACCTGGGCAAGCGTCGTCGGCTCGAGCCGCTCCAGCAGTGCTCGTGCGCCATGTGACCAGAGCGACAGCCACCACTCTTCGTCCTGGGCATAGACGAAATCCGCTTCGTCACTCCGGACCTGGATGTCGCCGAAACCTGCCTGCCGCAGCGCCGTTTCCAGGCGCGCTGGCGTATCAAAGCGCGGCTCTTCCTGGCCACCCGCTGCCGGAGGGGACTGCGGCGGCAAGGCGGCGGTCAGTTCCCGCAGGCACCAGAGCAGGAACGGACAATCGTCCGCCCACGTGCTCAGGCCGAGACGCCCGCCGGGTTTGAGCACGCGGTGGAACTCCCGCAGAGCGTGATGCGGCTGCGGGAGATACCAGAGCGCGAATCCGCACAGCACGCAATCGAACGCCGCCGCCGGGAATTGGAGCGCCTGGGCGTCCATCTGTTGCATCCTGGCCTGCTGCCACCCCGCGCGCTCAATGTCTGCGGCCGTCTCACGCACCATGTCTGTTGACAAGTCAGTCCCGACGACCCGTCCACGTGGCCCAACCCGCGTCGCCACCGGGAACAGAACCGCGCCGCGCCCGGCGGCAACGTCCAGGACCTGGGCACCTGGAGCGACCTGGGTCAGGTCCACGAGCCGCTGCCCGAAGTGGGTGAAGAAGCGAGGACCGATGCGGTCATAGGTCGCCGCCGCGCGATTGAACACGCCGACGATACCGTTTTGCCGGGTTCCTGTGGCATCTTTCACGGCCCGCTCCTGTCGTCAGAGGCTGTCAGGACGTCGAACACACCCAGCATCCGACACACAACGTCCAACATCCAATGAAAGAGGCGATCTGTCAACCTGCGGTGGCGTCGCCGTTCCGCCCTCTGGGCTGCGCTCTGCCGCCACGCTCCACGGGCGCCTGCCGCGGGCGACGTTCTGTCGCGCTGTAGCCACTCCAATCGTCGCCCCACCGACAACCGGCCACCGGCAACCGGCGTCGGTCACTCGGACTCTGGCAGGCACGCCACGCTGTCGCGGACGATCAGACTGTACGGGAGTATCGTCCGCTGCGGAAGCCGCGCTTCGCCCAGGTACGACTCGATGACGTCGGCGGCAATCTGGGCCAGCGCGATGTGATCCTGGGTGATCGTCGTCTGCGGCGGCGTCGCGAAACGCGAGAAGAGCTTGTGCTCCGAGGCGATCAATGAGATGTCGTCCGGAACGCGCTTGTTGTAGAGCGACAGTGCATAGGCCGTCACGATCCCGGCATTGCCGCCCGGACAGAACAGCGCGTCCACCCCCTGCTTGAGCAGTTTGCCGATGTTCTCCACGTAGCTCTCGTCCTCCGAGAGACAGATGAGCGTGTTGCTGACCGGAAGCCCTCTGGCCTTGAGCGCTTTGGCGATGGCGGCGCGACGGGTGTCGGCATTGCCGCTGCCCGGCTTGCCGTAGACAATGCAGCCGAGCCGGCGGCAGCCCCGCTCGTGAAGGTGCCCGATGGCGATGTCCATGCCCTGCTCCTCGTCGGACCGCACGGAATAGACGTTCGGGGTGTGCGGCGGCGCATCCCGGTCGATCAGCACCAGCGGCACCGGGAAGCGTTTGGGCCACTGACTGAAGTCAGCCGGGTCGGCGCCAATCGCCACCGCCCCGCAGAACTGGATGCTGTCGAGCCGGTCCAGGTTGTCCTGCGGCAGGACCTCGATCCGGAACTTGCGTTTCGGCAGCTCGCGGGTCAGTGCCATCATCGCCATTTCGAGGCAGTTCCGGATCGGGTAGATCTGGTCGCCAGGGAGAATGAGCACGACATTCCGCTGCTTGGTCGAGAGCCGCGGGTGATAGCCCTTCGCCTTGGCGATGGCGAACACACGCTCGCGCACCTGACTTCGCACATTGGGGTGGTGACTGAATACCCGCGAGACCGTGGCGGGCGAGACCTTCGCGAGCTTCGCGATCTCCTGCAGCTTCATCCGGTACTCCTTCTCGATTGATTCATTTGCAATATCTAGCCAATATTGTTGAAAGCAAGTCGTAGTTACATCACCTTTTTCATTAAAAGCAACAATGGAATGGTTGCTATGCAAGCCGGCGACGGTGTATAATGGAGTCAATGGAAAGACGTTGCGTCAGCAAAAGGTGCGGAGTGCCGGCGCAGGCATCTCGCGCGGCACGGCGTACCGCGGGAGTGGCGCGGGACCTCCGGGGCCGCGGCAGAGTGCTCGGGGCCGTCCCGGCCCGAGGCCCTCGGCCGGAGACCGGCCCGAGTACTTTACTTCGGCGCGGGACGTGCCGAGCCACTGCGCGCTCTGTCCCGTCGTCCCTCCGTGGTATCGGGCAAGGGCACGGATAGGCCCAAAGGAGGTCCTCATGACCGGACACTACATCGTTTTCGAATCGATCGGCAACGCGGCAGTGAAGCCGTTCGAGGTCGCGCAGCCCAAGCCCGGTGAAGTGCTGCTGGAGAACGACTACACGGTGATCAGTGCCGGCACGGAGCGGGCCAATCTGATGCAGCTTCCCAACACGGGAACGGCGGAGACGGGATTTCCGTTTCTACCCGGCTACTGCGGGGCCGGACGAGTCAGCGCGGTTGGCGATGGCGTCGCATCCTTGAACGTCGGCGATCGTGTGGTCGTGAACTGGGGCGGGCATCGCTCCCACACGATCAGGAGGGCGGACGCGACGCTGCGGATCGATGACGACTCGATCGATCTGTTTGACGCCGCCTTCGCGCCGATCACGGCGTTTTCATTGCTGGCGGTACGAAAGCTCAGGCTGGAGATTGGCGAATCGGTCATGATCGCCGGCCAGGGGATTCTCGGCGTGTTCGCGCTGCAGTTCGCGTCGCTTTCGGGAGCGATTCCGGTGCTCGTAGCCGACCTGGATCCCGACCGGCGGGCCCTGGCCCTGAAACTGGGCGCCACGGCCGCACTGTCCCCCGCCGCGGCAGACTTCGTCGCCCAAGTCAAGGCGCTGACCGATGGGAAAGGTCCCAATGCCGTGGTCGAGGTGACAGGCTTGGCGGTTGCCCTGCAGCAGGCACTGGAGTATGTGGCCTGGGAGGGCCGGATCTCGCTTCTCGGCTGCACCCGCGTCTCCGATGTTCCGATCGACTTCTACAAGTACGTGCATCGCCGTGGCATCTCCCTGATCGGGGCACATACCAACACCCGGGCGAAACAGGAGTCTTCGCCCGGACATTGGACCGAATTCGACGACTACCGCACCTACCTGAAGCTGGTCGCGGCAGGCAAGGTGCAGACCCGCCCGATGGTCTCGGAGGTCGTCTCCCCGGAGACCGCGCCGGCGGTCTACAAGCGTCTCGCCGAAGACAAGAACCCACCGCTTGGCATCGTCTTCGACTGGAGCAAAGTCAGATAATCCGGAAGAACCGATCAATTCAGATAACGCAATCAAGAAGGCAAAACGATGCAACAAGGACAGCAAAAGAGTCGGCCCGAAACAAGTTCGAATTTCGGAACCAGCAACTTGGGTTCAACAGGCCGTAAGGCATTGGTGCTTGGCGGCACCGGGGCGATGGGCGTGTATCTGGTGCCGGAACTTGCATCCATGGGATATGAAGTCCGGGTGGTTTCCATGGACCAGGTCGTATCCGACAACCCGCGGATTTCCTATGTCAAGGCCGACGCGAAAAACACCGAGTATCTCAAAGAACTCCTGAAGGAGAAATTCGATGTCATCGTCGACTTTATGATTTACTCGACGGCGGAGTTCAAAGAAAAACATGCGATCCTGCTGCAGAATACCGCTCACTACATCTTCCTGTCATCTTACCGCGTGTATGACGGAGGAGTCCCGGTGACGGAAAATACGCCCAGATTGCTGGATGTGTCGAAAGACAAGGATTTTCTGGCGACCGAGGACTATGCCCTGTACAAGGCGCGCGAGGAGGACATCCTCCAGAATTCGGAGTATGATAATTGGACGATTGTCAGGCCGGCCATCACCTACTCGAAATTCCGGTTTCAACTGGTAACCTTGGAAGCGCCTGTTGTCGTGGCCAGGGCGCTCAAGGGACTGCCTGTCGTTCTCCCAAAAGAAGCGCTTTCCGTGCAGGCTACGATGAGCTGGGCGGGTGATGTGGCCAAAATGTTTTCCCGGCTCATTTCAAACTCAGCGGCCTATCGCGAGTGTTTTACCCTGGCTACCGCCGAGCATCATACCTGGGGTGAAATTGCGGAGTATTACAAAGAGATAATCGGTTTGAAGTACGTGGGGGTCGACACCGAAGACTACCTGAAATTGTGGGGCTCAGCCGCGGGGGCGCGATACCAGCTCGCTTACGACAGGTTGTTTCATCGAGTGGTGGATAACTCCAAAATTCTCAGGGTAACGGGATTGAACCAGGCAGATTTCATGCCGCTCTGCCGCGGTCTTGAAAAGGAACTGTGCGCGTTGCCGAAGGACATGGTCTGGCCCGACGCAAGCGCAGTCTGGAAAAATATGGATGACTATTTGAAGCGGCTGGGTAGTTGACCACATCATCCAGGAAACAAGAAGAGACGACCTGTGCGGGCAAATCTACAGAGCGAGAAGGCTGTGCAATGGGTGGTAGGATACGGCCGTTCGCGGTTGTGCGCCGCGGCGGGCAGTGGCGCGGGACCTCTGGGACCGCAGCAGGGTGCTCGGGGCCGTCCCGGCCCGAGGCCCTCGGCCGGGGACCGGCCGGCGCACCCCGCTTCGGCGCGGGACGCGCCGAGCCACCGCGCTCAATCGCGTCCCAGCCGGGGACGCCATTTCTCCGCGAGGGCGGATTTACCCGCACAGGTCGAAAAAAGAAGAATCCACAATTCAAGTGGCATCAATCGAGCATGAGAGCGAAAGCGACATGAAGAAGGTCAAGATCGGACAGATCGGCGTCTGCCACGAGCATGCGTCGGGGAAGATCAACGCGTTACGTGGCATGCCTGACGTGTTTGAGGTCGTCGGCATTGTCGACGACCGCAACTCCACGTCAGCCAAGTTCGCCGGCTCAGACCTCAAGCCGTACGAAGGCTTGAAATGGCTGACGGAGGAGGAACTGTTCGACGTTCCCGGCCTCCAGGCGGTGACCGTCGAGACCCCGAACGCCGACCTCGTCCCCACCGCCCTCCGTTGCATGGAGCGCGGTTTGGCGATGCACATGGACAAGCCCGGCGGCGAAGACCTGAAACTGTTCGGCCGGTTGCGCAAGGGCTGCGAAGAGCGCAAGCTCCCCTTCCAGATGGGTTACATGTTCCGCAACAACCCGGCCATACAATTCTCGCAGAGGATTGTCCGGGAAGGCTGGCTGGGCGAGGTGTTCGAGATCCAGGCGAGCATGAGCCATAACTACGGCGGCGACGCCTACCAGAAATACCTGGGCGCGTTCAAGGGCGGCATCATGTTCAACCTCGGCTGCCATCTGATCGACTTCATCGTTCCGATGCTTGGACGTCCGGAGCGGATCGTGCCGTTCCTCAAGTCGGCGCCCGGCTGTCCCGACGCGATCAAGAACAACTGCATGACGATCATGGAATATCCGCACGCCACGGTGACCTTGCGGGCGTGCAGCGTCGAGGTCGCGCCGGAGCGCCGCCTGAGAATCTGCGGGACCCAGGGGACGATAGATCTCTGTCCGGTGGAGCGCTTTGACGGGAAGCCCCTGCAGATGCGCCTGTCGCTCCTCCAAGGGAACGCCGAGTACGCCGCCGGAACCCACACCGTCGATTTCGGTGTCAAGCGCGACCGCTACGCGGACCAACTGTTCGAATTGGCGAAGACGGTCAACGGCGAGATGGCGAACCCGTACGGCTATGAACACGACTATCTGGTGCAGGAGATCCTTCTCGCGGCGTCCGGATACACCACGTGGAGACGTTGAACATGCATGCCATGCTCGTTGATGCCAGCAAGAAGCTCGTTTGGAGCGAAGTCCCGGCACCGGAGCCAAGAGCCGATGAAGTCCTCATTGACATTCATGCCGTGGCGTTGAACCGCGCCGACTTGATGCAACGCGCCGGGGAGTATCCTTCGCCTCCGGGTTGGCCCGAGTGGATGGGTTTGGAGGTGGCGGGCGTCGTCCTCAAGGCCCCCGCGCAAAGCCGCTGGCGGACCGGCGATAAGGTCTGCGCGCTTCTCGGCGGAGGCGGCTATGCCGAACAGGTGGCCGTCCCGGCGGACATGGTCCTTCCGGTTCCGAAAGGCTTGTCAATGGTGGAGGGTGCCGCGATCCCGGAGGCCTTTGCCACGTCCTACCTGAACCTATGCATCGAGGCCGGAATGAAAGCTGGCGACGCGGTGCTCATCCAGGCCGGCGCCAGCGGCTTGGGCATGGCGGCGATCCAACTCGCAAAAGCCTTCGGTGCCAAGGTTATGACGACCGTCGGATCGCCGGAGAAGGCGGAGTTTGTCCGTAAGCTTGGCGCCGATATAGTCGTCAACAGGAAGACCGACGATCTTGCGGCGGTCATGGACAAGCATCCGGTGGACATCGCGATGGATTGCGTCGTTGGAACCGGGATGGGCACCTATGTCGAAAGGATGGCGCGCGGCGGACGCTGGATCGTCATCGCGACGCTCGCCGGAGCCAGGACCGAAATCGACATGAACGTCTTCTTCCGCAAAGGCCTGAAGCTGATCGGCAGCACGCTCCGCAGCCGGACTTCCGGAATGAAGGCGAAGATACTTGCTGACCTGGAAGCGCAGCTATGGGGCAAGTTCTCCTCGGGCGAAATCAAGGCCATCGTCTACAAGACGCTTCCGATGGCAAAGGCCGAGGAGGCGCACGGGATTCTTCAGAAACAGCAGAACCTGGGCAAGGTCGTTTTGACACTCAGGGAAGCGGAAGATGCCAATATACCGTTTATCCGATGACTGTATTGAGATTTTTTCCTTTGTTTTTACCCCAAAGGGGTTGCGGAATATAGCCCAGGGTTGGCGCAGGATGCGCCTACCCTGGGTTTGAGATTTTTGTTGTTTCAACCCCACCGGGGTTGCGTATTGTCCGGCCTCGACACAACCCCGTTGGGGTTGAAATGCCTGGGGACATGCTCCCAGGGTAACGCCTGAACGGCGCAACCCTGGGCTCAACCCCCTTGGGGTAAATGCGAAAACGGCAATTTGGAAAGTTCTGCTTCCCTTGAGTAACTGGAGAAAACTTCAGCATGAGCTTTACAGGCAGGGTCGCGATCATCACCGGGGCCGCATCCGGAATGGGTCTTCTCTCCGCGCAGGAGCTGGCGAAAGCGGGCGCGAAAGTCCTGCTGACCGACGTGGACGCAGAGGCCGTTGAGGCGGCCGCAGCAGGCATCCGCAAAGACGGGGGCGAAGCCCTCGGCCTCCAGGTGGACGTCCGCAAATACGACGAGGTAAAGAGAGCCGCCGACATGGCCTTGCAGAAGTTCGGCCGCATCGACATCCTGCTGAACTTCGCGGGCGGCGCCGAGACGCGGGTCTGCAATTGCCATAAGCCTTTCCATGAGCTTCCCGTAGACGTCATCGACTGGGGGCTTGACGTGAACCTCAAGGGCGCAGTCTATTTCTGCCACGCCGTAATGGGCGCGATGATCAAGCAGAAAAGCGGCGTCATGATCAATTTGGGTTCGGTCACCGGCGTGGAGGGTTCCGCGGGCGCGGTGAACTACAGCGCCGCCAAGAGCGGAATCATCGGACTCACCAAGTCGTTGGCGCTGTGCGGTGCGCCGCACGGGGTCAGGGCGTGCTGCGTCTCGCCCGGTCCGGTTCTGACCCGGCCCGGCATGGCGAACATGAAGACCCGTCTCGGCAGGGCCGCAGAGCCGAAGGAGGTCGTCGACCTGATATTGTATCTTTGCTCCGACAAGGCGGCGTTCATCACCGGATCGAACTACATGATCGACGGCGGCCGTACCTGCGGCGGCATGGATTGAAGAACACGAGGAAAGACGCCATGAGATTCGACGGCAAGACGGCAATCGTGACTGGAGCCGGCCACGGCATTGGCAAGGCCATCGCACTGAGACTGACCCAAGAGGGAGCCCAAGTCGTAGCGGTCGACATCAACAGGGAAAATATGGAGGAAACTGCCGAAAAGATCCGCGAGGCCGGGGGAGTTGTGTTGGAGCTTGCGGCTGACATTACGAAGATCGAGGATGTCAATGCGACCGTCGCCAAGACTCTCGCGGACTTCGGGAAGATCGACATCCTGATCAACTGCGCCGGCGGCGGCTTCCAGCAGGGGATCGAGTTCAAGGACATGCCCGCAGGTTCCTGGCAATGGGTCTTCGACCTGAACATCAACGGCACCTTGAACTTCACGCATGCCGCGATTCCGCATATGATCGAACGGAAATACGGAAAGATCGTGAACTTTGCCTCCATCGCCTCGAAAGTCGGACTCCCGAAACGCTCGATCTACTCCGCGAGCAAAGGAGCGATCGACGCCTTCACGAAGACCTTGGCGATGGAACTGGGGCCATACAACATCAACGTGAACAGTGTCTCCCCCGGCGTGATCACCTACGACGCGGAGCCACCGCCGACCAATGGCACCTGGCTCGGGCGCTGCGGGATGCCTGAGGAAGTCGCTGCCCTGGTGGCGTTCCTCGCCTCCGACGAGGCGTCGTTCATCACCGGCGCCGACTATCTTGTCGACGGCGGGCGCGTACTGGGCCCCAAGGGTTTCTGAGGAGGAAGGACTTCGTGTCGAAGACCTGGAAAGTCGGGATACTCAAGGACAGTTCCAGGATGATACTCGGCCAGCACGGATTGCACAACGCCTCCCGCGGGTTGCCGGACGTGGACGTGGTCGCGCCGTGGACTCGAACGCGGCCGCCGGGAATTGGAGCGCCTGGGCGTCCATCTGCTGCATTGTGGTTTGGTGCCAACCCGCGCGCTCAATGTCTGCCGCCGTCTCGCGCACCATCTCAGCGGACACGTCGATGCCGACGCCCCGTCCGCGTGGTCCAACCCGCGCCGCGGCAGGGAACAGAACCGCACCGCGCCCGGCGACTGGGCCCGGGACGCCACGCTGGGCCGCTGAATCGGGCACGGAAAGATACCATAAGGAAGGACGGCCATGGCACGGAACTACGATTTCAGAGAGCGCCTGTGTGAGGTGCATCCGAAGAACATCCGCAATGAGGCGGTTTATACCCAAGTGGCCGGGTGCCGGGTCGATGACGCGTGGGAGATTGTCCTGCCCGACAACGCGTCGCGACTGTTGCGCTACGCGGGGCGGGACTTGTGCGATTTCTTTGCCGAGTCGCTGTCGGTGTACCTGCGCCTGCGTCGGGCCACCGACATGGCGGCCGAGCTTGCGTTCCCGGCGCGAAAGATCTTCCTCCTCACCACTGCCGACTGCGACATCGCGGTCGCGTCCGGGCAGGGCGGCGCATATCGGATCGCCGTATCCCGCGACAGCATTGTGGTCTGCGGCAAGACCGACCGTGGCGCGGCGCAGGGCAGCTACCACATTGAGGACATCATGCGCCGGAACGAAGGCCCGGTGATCGGGATCGAGGACGCCGAGCACGCGCCGCTGTTCTCGCCGCGCATGACCCACTCGGGTTACGAGCTGGACACCTTCCCCGACCCGTACCTGCAGGCGATCGCGCACGCGGGCATGGACGCCATCCTCGTGTACGTGTCGGATCTCGACACCTCTCTGCACGGGTTCAAGAACCCGGATGCGCTGTGGCCCGGTTCCGGGCGCGGCTACTGCGACTTCAACAACCTGGTCTACCGCGCGGCGGGCTTTGGCCTCGACGTTTACGTCTACAGTCACTACAAGTGCGACGTCCACCCCGACGATGCGGGGGCGCGCGCCTACTACGAAAACTCGTTCGGGCGGCTCTTCGCGCACTGTCCTGGCCTGCGCGGCATCGTGTTTGTGGGCGAGACCTTCGAGTTCCCCAGTCGCGACCCGCACACGATCGGCAAACGCTGTCAGTTGCGCACGCCCCAGGACAAAGGCTGCAGCGTCGGCTGGTATCCCTGCTGCGACTACCCGCAGCTCGTCGAGATGGCGCGGGACGTCATTCGTGTCCACAACCCGACAGCCGACATTGTGTTCTGGTCGTACAACTGGGGCTATCAGCCGCGCGACATTCGCCTCGAACTGATCCGCAGCCTGCCGCGCGACATCACGCTGCTGGTCACGTTCGACATGTTCGAGCGCTTCCGCGGCGAGAACGGCGCCGAGTACACGGTGGACGACTACTCGATTTCGTTCGAGGGTCCAGGCGGTTACTACGCGAGCGAAGCCGAGGAAGCGAAGCGGCTCGGGCTCCGTCTCTACGCGATGGCGAACACCGGCGGCCGGACCTGGGACATGGGCGTGGCGCCGTACCTGCCAACACCGGAGCAGTGGAACCGCCGCTACCGCAACTTGGTCGCCTCGCACGACGCGCACGGGTTGGCTGGCCTGATGGAGAGTCACCACTACGGCTGGCTGCCCTCGTTCGTATCCGAACTGGCCAAGAACGCGTTCACGACGGGCGGCGAGGACCTCGATGCGGCGCTCGACGCCACAGCGCGGCGCGATTACGGCACCGGCGCGCCGCTGGCACGGCAGGCCTGGCACCTGTTCAGCGACGCGATCCGCCTGGTGATTGCGTGGGCGACGGATCAGTACGGCCCCTACCGCACCGGCCCGTCGTACCCGCTGGTGTGGGATCAGACCGACGTCACGCTGCCCAGTGTGCCTTACGCCGTGCACGGCGGCAATGCCATCGCCTTCCCGACCTATACCGAGAACGTATTCGCCGATCCCGCGCGCACCGAACTGCGGCTGTTGCGTGTCAAGCGGGTGTGTGCGCTGTTCGAGGACGGCAACCGTCTGATGGAACAGGCCGCCGCGGGGCTGATCGGCACGAAGGCGGAGAATGCCCGCCGCGCGTGGGCGGTCAGTCGTTTCATGGAGAACACATATCGCACGACCGTGCATGTCAAACAGTGGCAGATTCTCAAGGCCCTGCTGCAGGATGCGCGCCCGCGCTCGCACGGCGACACCGCCGCCGTATTCCGGCTCGTTTCCGACCTTGCCGGCGGCGACGGTGTCCGCCCTCTCGCCGACGCGATGAAGGCCGTCGCCGCGCGCGAGATCGCCAACGCGGAGGCAACCCTCGTCTGCTATGAAACCGACACGACGATCGGTTTTGAGGCGTCCATGGAGTACATGTTCTCGCCCGAACACGTGGCGTGGAAAGTCGCCGTGACCGAGGAGTCGGCACGTCGCGTCGAAGCGTTCGCGAGCGCATGATCCCGGGTTCGCGCGGGGCGGACCGGCGGGGTGGAATTCAAAGCGGCGTCGCCGTTCGGGTGACGCTTGCCGTCCGGGGCGGGTGGGGGTACGGTTCAGTTGCTTCGTTTGCGGGCAAAGCCCGCCTTGGGAGTGAGGGGCGGATGAGCGAGAGAACAGATCCACACGCACGGAATCGTCGCCCCGCCGGGACGAGCCCGGCGGCGGCGCGGACCGCGCGGAAAAGAGACGCCACCGGCCTTGCGCCGGTGGTGAATGCGATTCGGAACGAGGGACGGCCCCGACTGCATCTCCGGCACGCCTTCGGCGTCGGCGCGGCCAGACGGCGAGAGACCTCCGTCTGGCCTATACCGGTATGGAGGGAATTGCGTTGCCGGGGGGATGAAGACCTTGGGTGTGGAGCCGGTCGCGGGGTATGTTGGGTGGCAGGATCCGTTCCGGAGTGGGGACCGTCCGAAGAACCGAACCCAGGACCAAGGAGTCATCACCCCATGAGACACGTCCTCTCCGCCTTGGTAGTTACCCCGTTCATCCTCGGATCCCTGGCCGCAACTGAGCCGCGCCCGGCCTACCCGTGCTATCGCTTGGCCGCGCCGCCTGTGATCGACGGGAAACTGGATGATGCGGCCTGGCAGAGCCTCCCCGAGGCGACGGGCTTTCACACCCTCAAGACGGAAGGCTTTGCGTACCGGAAACCGACCTCCTTCCGGCTCGGCTGGGCGGATGATGCGTTGTACCTGGCGGTGCGCTGCAAGGAACCATTCAGCCGTCTCATCACGCCACTGACGAGCGATCTCGAGCCCTTGTGGGACGACGATAGCATTGAGATCTTCCTAGCGCCACCGGGCGCCGACTATGTCCAACTCATTGCCAACACTGCCGGCGCACGCTGGAATGGCAAGAAGGCTGAGACGGCCGACACGGCCTGGAATTGGACGGCGAAGGCGCAGATTTCGGGTGACGACTGGTGTCTGGAGGTGCGCATACCCTTCGAGGTCTTGGGGCACACACCGAACGAAGGCGACACGTGGAAGTTCAGCGTGGCCCGCAACGTCACCTGCGGCCCGGCCAGCGAAAGGTTCTCGTCGTGGGCGCCGGTGAAACAGGGCTTTGCCGATGTTGCGAACTTCGCCACTGTGGCTTTCCGCGGCGCGCCCGTCGCCGCCGACGTGGCCGCGGCGGAGCAGCAGTTGGGCGCTGCATTCCGTGCGTTTGTGGCCCAGAACCAGGCAGACTCCGGGAATGCCGTAGTCAATGGCAGTTTCGAGGAGGATATGAAGGAATGGGGCTTGCGCGAGCCCGGGCGCATTGCCATCGACGCCACCACCGCGACCATGGGCGGCAAGTCCATCCGGCTCGACGGCGCAGGCGGCACGAACAGCTTCGTCAACGCCAGTCAGAACCTGAAACTCAAGCCTGGCACGAAGTACATCCTGCGCTGTGACATCAAGCGTTCCAAGTTCTCGTCCGGCACCGTCAGTGTCGACGTCATCGAGCGCGACCAGAAGGACGTGGAGTGGACGTATCACCGTTGCGGCGACCGCCCCGGCAAGGGCGACGCGGTCAACGCCTGGGGCCACTACGAACTGCGTTTTCAGACCAGCGATAAGCTGCTCGAGGCCATGGTGATGCTCTACAACATCAACAGCGGCACGACCGCGTGGTACGACAGCATCGAGCTGATCGAGGACGACGGTTCCGAGTCCGGCGGACCCGCGTTGGCGTCGACCCCAATTCACCTTGAGTTGGAGGCACGCGATGCCGTGGTGAAGCTCTTCGTCGATGGTGAGGCGGTCGCGGTGCAACCCGGGCAGCCGTTGCCGGTACGGATTCGGGAAGGGGTCACGATCTTCGGTATCGACGCCGAGGCGAAGGGGCCGAACCCGGGCGTGAAGGTGCGCATCGCCGGTGACCCGCTGACTGACGGGCGCTGGCGCGCGTCCGGCCAGGATGTCCCGGCTTGGGTGACGCGCGACTTCGACGACAGCGCATGGCCGCTGGCCGCACCCGATGCGGCGGGTTTTCTGTGGGGACCCGGCGGTGCGCCGCGTGCGCTGCTGCGCCAGGCGGTGCTCTGGAACGCGGGCCATGACGGCCCGGACCGCTGCATCAACCCGCTCATCAAGGAATGGGGCATTTCCGAGGGCGCCATGGAGAACCTGTCCCTGATGTTGTACTCGCACTTCCCCTTCGCGTTGGAGAGTTTCGAGTTCGTCCTGGATGTCCCGATGGAGTTTCGCCTGCTCGACATCATGAACGAGAACGGGCGCAGTCAGCACAATGTCCGGCCGACGGGGGTGGTCACGGAGGCAACGGAGCACGGCGGTCGAGCGTACACTCGCTATCGGATTGCCGAGGCGAAGACCAGTGTGGCACCGGACCGGATCACCGGACAGTTCCTGCCCCTGTTCCTTGAGAAATGGTCCGGCGCGGAACGTTCCACGGCGTGGTACTACCGGCGGATTGCCAAGGGGAACTTCACCGAACTTGAGCAGAAGATCCCCGTGCGCGTTCTGCCGCCGATCGACGGCCGGTTCTGCAAGAAGATCATGATCTCGCAGTACTGTTCCGAGCCCTGCTCGGGCTACTATGGGGGCGCGCGGTTCTCACCGGAGCACTATGAACAGCACATGCGCCAGTCGCTCCAGGCCGGGTTCAACACGTGGATCGGGCCGGCACCCAACACGGCGGCCAAGGTCCTGGAAGCCGGCGGGCGCCTCATCATTTGGTCCAATTATCCATTCTACGGGATGAAGAGCGTGGCGTCCCGTCCCGGCTATCGCTGGCTACAGGACCATGCCGAGGCCCGGGCCCGCTATTTCGAGGACAGCGAGACCTGGGAGAAGCGCGACCAGTACTGTCCGTCCTACGTCGTGGGCGAAGGGCGCGCGGCGTTCCTGGCAGAGGTAAAAGCGTCCTACGCGGTACTGCTCGAGCGCCAACCCGGCGCGTCTATCATCTGGAGCGACTGGGAGGAGGTCGCGTGGGACCCGGGGCACGGCTCACCGGGCAGTGGCATTCGCGAAGGCAAAGGGAGTTGGTGTTTCTGCGATCGCTGCAAAGCCGAGTTCCGCAAGTGTGCCAACCTGCCGGCGGATGCAGACCTTTCCGACGCGGCGATCTTCAAAAACTACAAGGCGCAGTGGGATACCTTCCGCGTCGGGCTTGACGGTCAAGTGGCCGCCATTGCCAAGCAGGCGGCGAATGAACTCGGCAAGCCGTACATGCTCTACTCGTGGTCATCGCACACGAAGCTCTGGCACGCGTTGAAAGGCTGCCTGGACTCGGCCTTCCCGGGCGTGCCCGGCAACGAAGCGGGTAGCGCCTCCGGACAGAAGTACCTGGACGACGTCATGGTCATGTTCCGCGACAAGGTCGGCCTGAACCGCACCCAAGTCATGGGGCAGGAGTTTGCGATGGGCCACTGTTATGCGCAGGTCGTCAACCCGCGGACATTCCTGAATCAAGCGACTGACTATGAGGACCCAAGACTGCAGAAACGGGAAATCCTGCGCGTGGTCACGGCGCTCGGCTTGGGCGTCGATCTCTGCAATTCGGGTGATCGCACGGGCGGTATGTTGTATTGGATTGGCGAGGCGACCCGGATCCTGGCGACGTACGAGGACTTGTTCTTCGAGGGCGAGCGGGACGACAGCCTGGCCGGGTGCGACCAGCTCAAGTACCCGGACGTGCTGGTGTTGAAGCGCGGTGACGAACGCCTGGTCCTGCTCTTCAATGAAGGCGACACGCCGCTGCAAGTCAAGCTGCAGAACAAGGACGTGAGACCCGGCCAGGCGGCAACGGTTTTCGGCACGGACGTCAAGACCGACAGTCCCGCCGAGATGACGGTGACCATCCCTGAGCAGGATGTGGCCGTGGTGCACATCCGGTAGCACGCAGAGCGGCAGCGGCGCGGGACCTCCGGGACCGCAGCAGAGTGCTCGGGGCCGTCCCGGCCCGAGACCCTTGGCCGGAGATCCGTCTTCGCCCAGGCAGCTTCGCCGGAGAAGCCCAGCCGGCGCACCCCGCTTCGGCGCGGGACGCGCCGAGCCACTGCGTAATCCGTCGCATCCCAGCATGTCGGAGGGAGAACCATCATGCGTCGTGATATTCGCCTCACGTTCCTCGCAACTGCGACTGCAGCCGGTGTCCTGATCGGCTCGATGACCACGGGCGCCGAAGCCGATGCCGTTTCCTGGACCGCACCGACCCGGGCCGCGAAGGTCGCCGCACTGACACCGGGTCGGAAGATTCCGAACCTGACGCCGGAACGCCTGTTCGCGGACTGGTGCCGGCAGCAGGTCGAGAAGTGGACCCAAGCGAATCCGGGCGAAACGATCGAAGCGACCTGCGAACGCTACGCCAATTCCTCGGCGACCGGCGCACCGCAGCGGACCGAGAAACTCGCCTCGTTCGAGAGCGATGCGGATCTGCCGCTGGGGCTGACAGTGCAGTCGGGTTGCACGATCCAGCGGGTTCAGCAGCACGCCACCGACGGTGCCTGGTCTCTGCGCGTCGAGATCCCCGGTTCAGAGAAGGACACTTGGCCCGGCATTCTGTTGAAGGGTGAGGGCCAACCCGACTGGTCTTCGCGTCAGGCGCTCATGCTGGACATCTTCCTCGATGGCGACGCCGAGACCGGCCTGGGGGCGCGGCTCGATGCGGACAAGGAGGTGTGGTGCCCGATTCCGACGCTCAAGCCCGGCTTGAACAAGGACCTTATTGTGGGTGTGGCCGCCGTAAAGGAGAAGGTCGACTTGAAACAGGTGAAAACACTCCTGCTCTACATTGGCCAGCCACGACGCAACTACGTCTTCTACGTCGACAACGTTCGGTGGGTCCCACGACAGTCGGTCGCCACTGCGCCGTCGGATCGTGAACTGACCGAGGACTTTCCGGAACACATCTCACCGTTCGCGCGCGTGCGCTCGGGGACGCCGACGGCGGCCAGGGCTCAACGCGCAATGACCGGGTCGGGCGAAGGCTATTGCCCGCTGTGCGGGTCAGCGTCGATGGACTTCAAATGGGATCCCGCCAACGCCTACCATGCCACCACCAGCTGCTGTCACCGTGAGCTTTACGGCCGCGCGCAGGACTACCCGTCGAACTACGATCTGACGCCGAACGCCACTGCGACGTTCGCGCATCTCGACGGCACCGTCAAGGACGTGCCGTGCCTCATTCAGAAGGACCCGGACGGTGTCGAGTGGGAGCTGTTCATTCCGACGCTCTTCGCGCACCGGCGTTGGCTGGCGCTCAACCAATCGGTGGTGACCTACGGCCGGCAGTTCAAGGAGACCGCCGATCCGCTCTACGCCTACAAGATCGCCGTGCTCCTCGACAAGACCGCCGACACCTACTACGGGTTGCCGCTCTCCGCCTACAACGAACTGGCCAACGGCAAGGACGGCAACCCGCTGACACGTGCCGAGTGGGAGGGTGTCGAGGAGGTGAACGTGTTCCAGGCCACGTCGCTGGGCATCTGGAACCGGCGTACGCCCGTGTTCAATCGTGGCTGGATCAACATGAGCAACGAGCACATCTGGGTCGAGCCGTTCGCGCGTGTGCGGCACCACCCGGCGTTCAAGTCCTACTCGAAGAAACTCTACGGCGACCCCGAAGCGCTCGATCGCAAGATCATGACCAAGCTGGTCGCGGAGGTCGCACGCGCCTTCCGCACGATCTTCTCGCAGAAGCTCTTGTGCAACTACCAGGAGGCCAACTACTACGACATGATTCTGACTGGCGTCCTGGCGGGGGACCGCACGTTGGTGGATTTCGCCGTGCCAAACCAGGAACTCACGCTCTACAACCACCACTACCAGGACGGCCTGAACGGCGAAGGTGCGGCCAACTACATGGCCATGTTGAACAGCTACTACTACCCCTTCCTGCGTGACCCGAAGAGCGGTTGGACCGAGTTGTACCCGGACTTCTTCACGGACCATCCGTTTTTCGAAACGGCCAGTGCCGAACTCAACAAGCTGCGCACGGTGCGCAACCTGGAACTCGAGTTTGCCGACGAGCACGAGTACACGTTCTCGCGCGGCATCGTCACGGACGCCGCCAAGGTCGCGGAACGCGAAGCGATTCCCAGCATGAACTGGCCGGGTTGGGGCGTTGGGATCCTGCGGTTCGGCGGTGCCGGGCACCGCCAGGAGATGACGCTGATGTACACTCGCACCAGCCTGCACTCGGCGTCGGACACGCTCGGTATCGCCTGTTGGGTCGACGGCGTCCCGGTCATGCGGCCGGGTGGCTACGCGCACCACCCGATCGTGCCGCTGGACTTCACCCGGCCCGAAATCAAGGGCCTGAATGCCATGGGCTATCCGCATGAGATCATCGACGCGCAGCACCCCTGGTCCTGGGACTGGGCCCACAGCCCGCTCGCCCAGAATACCGTTACGGTGGACGAGGCGTTCACCAGCATGGGCTGGGCTGACAAGCGCGGCTTCGGTGAAGTCGTCACGTTCAAGGGCGGCGAAGCCTCGGGCGACGCGGGCGCACACTTCCAGGTACTCGATGTCCGCGACCGCTTCTCGTTCGACCGGGTCGGGGTGAAGGTGAGCGACCTCCGGCGCGCACTGCTCGGCGTCGAGGGCCCGGACGGGCGGCCGTACGCGGTGGACATCCTGTCTCTGCGCGGCGGCAGCCGGCACGCGTTGTACCAGAGCGCCTGGGGCGAACGCGCCGAAGACGCGTTGCCGCCGGTGACCGGCACGGAGAACGACCTGACGAAGGTCATGTTCGCCAACCAGCAAAAAGCGGTAGTGGGCGACGTGGCGTTCCCGAAAGAGTGGCTCGTCTTCGGGCCTGGGGAGCAGGACACGCCCGAGCCGGACGCAGAAGCGCTGGCGGCAGTTCAACCGGAACTGGCCTGGAGCAACATGAAGTTGCTGGGGCAGAAGGCAGCGCTTGCCGACAACCGTATCGATCTCGGGGCGCTGCTCGGCGGCAAGCAGTCCGGGAAGACGGCGTATCTGCTGGCCGAAATCGAAGTTGCCAAGGACACCGAGATCACGATCGGCGCCGGCGCCGACTGGTGGATGAAATGGTGGGTGAACGGCGCGCCGATCGGCGACACACTGGCGGACGGTAACAAGCTGTGGCCGCCACAGATTTCGGATTACCTCTTCCGAGCGAAACTGAAAAAGGGGAAAAACACGCTCGCCGTGAAAGCTATCAGCGGCTCGGGGAGTTTCGTGCTGGCGGCCGGCGGCCCACAGGAACTGCGCAAGCTGCCGAAGCTGCCGTCAGGTCTGCCGCCGAAGCAGCAAGTCTTCGAGCGGGTCCGCAACGTCGAACGGCTCGCCCCGCCGTCCGGGAACTGGGACTTGACGTGGAAAACGGACGTCGCCGCCTACGCCGTGCGCGACCCGAAGGGCGAGCCCTTCAAGCGTCCCATTCCCGAGGACGCGGGCCGCGTGCGCCTGCGCCTGATCGGAGTCGCGCAGCCGGACATGCCAATCGAACTGATGCGCGGCAAGGGCCCGTGGGTCGCGGTGATCAACCAGCCGCTGGAGACCGGCAACACGCTGCACAGCAACGTCGGCTTCCGGGATGCCACCGACTTCCTTGTCGAACGTCGGGAACTGGCGGAGAACACCACGGCGCCGGAACTGACGAGCCGGTTCGTACACGTGATGGAGGGCTATCGGGAGGGTGAAGCATCGACTATCCGACGCGTTGAGCTGCTGCCGGTTGTGGACTCCGCAGGCACTGCGAATGCCGCACTTGGGCTGCGCGTCGAACTGCTGTCGGGTGTCGTTGACACGGTGATCTTCCAGCCGGAGGGCGGCAAGGTCGAGTTCAAGGACGGCACCACGACGGACGCGCGGTACGCATTGGTGCGGCGGAACGCCGGCGGTGAGGTGGTCGAGGCGCACATGGTCCGCGGCACGTACCTGCGCGGTGCCGGGCTCGACGTGACCGGCGCCGCGGAGTATACCGGCACCATCGTCGACCTGATCGGCGACCTGACCGGGACGCGGCAGGAGAGCGCGCTGATCGTGAAACCGGACGCCGTCTGGCCCGAGGCGCCGGGCGCCGGCTGCCAGCAGATGCTCATCGAGGGGCCGAACCCGTTGCGGACCTCGCTGTGCGAGGTGTACGCCATCGCCGGCGTCAAACCAATGCCGGGAAACCAGGTCCGAGTGGATCTGGCGAACCACGCGCCGCTGGTGGCCGGCTGGCACCAGGTGACGCTCATCGATCCGAAGAAACCGAACGTACTCAAAACCAATCGCCCCCTGACGTCGGGCAGCAACTCACCGTGGTACTGGGGCATGAAGGCGTGGTTCCCGGAACGCGGCGTCACGGCCGTCATCAAGGGCGTGGCCACCGAACCGGACGCACCGTGGAACTGCACCACCCTGACGGCCGAGGACGGATTCGACCTCGCTGCCAAAGGCATCCAGCCCGGCGACTGGTTTGTCGTCCACTTCCTCGAGCCGGGTCTGAAGGTGACGCTCCCCAATGCAGTGGTCTGGCGGAAGTAGCGTAAGTGCTGGACGCGCGGGTAGTCCGGAAAGCGTGCAGCACCACCCGGGCTCTTGAAGGTGGGCGCCGTGCCTCCTGACCCGGCACGATGGAGCGAAGTGGCCGAACCACGCCAGGCCGGGAGACCTGGCGTCCACCTTTTGCCATCGTCGCGCCGTGATGCTATGATTTGTTCCACTATGAAGAAGCGAACGACCACCAAAGACTGGCTGCCGCTTGCCAAGGCGGGCAAGGCGCGCGAAGCGGACCCGACCGGCGAGGCGTTCCGACCGGAGTGGCTTGATTTCGAGCACGGCATTCGCGTCGGCAATCTCGAACCGCACGAGCGCATCACGCGCATTCTTAAGTATTACCTGGAGGGGCGCTACGGCACATCGTTTGTGACCGACCGCTGGGGGCGCGGCGTGTTCTGGCAGTGGATCTGCTGGGTGCCGCGCGCCAACCGTGAGGCGAAACCACTCTCGAACAAGGTCAACTTCGGCTGTGCCAAGCTGTTTATCTGCGTGGACCAGGACGAGAAGGTATTCCAGACCGGACTGCAGATTGAGCGCGGCTATGCCGAAGGCCCCGAACCCTATCCCGGTTGCCTGCTCCAGGACGACTGGGACTGGCACCGGCTCGTGGCCCAGTGTGCGGGCGGGACGGTGCTCGATCGCGAACTCTGGCGCCTGATCAAGCAGGAGGATTTCGTGGCCGAGATCGGCGACTGGAGCGCCAACGCGGTGTTCTCCGCGAAGAACTTCGACAGCGCGCGCCAGCTCCACGACGTGCTGGCCAATTACCCGCGCAACGAGTGGGTCGGGTTCCAACTCTACTACCCCATGCCGCAGGCGGAAGTCAAGGCCTGCTCGGGCTTCGAGCTCGTGAAGGCCATGTGTGCGGTGTTCGCACAAGTCGTCCCCGCCATGAACGCCTGCATGCAAGTGCCGCTCACCGCCGTGGCGCCGGACACCCCCGGCATCCGCCCCGGTCTGCGAACCTGACACTTTGCCCCCAAGACGAGCGTTGGGAGGCTCCGCCCCCAAGCCCCCGCCGGGGAATCGCTGACTCCCCGGACCCCACAATGCGGATCGCGAACTTGGCGATGGGCGATTCACGCTTGTCAGTTGGTCAGAGCTGTCTCGCCCATCGCCAAGTTCGCGATCCGCCACTGGGAGGTCTGGAGGGTCAATGATCCTCCAGCGGGGGTCTGGGGGCAGAGCCTCCAGCGGTCATCTTGGGGACAAGGATGGGCAGTGCACTTCGCGGAGGCGTTGCACGGCGAGTACGTAGGCGGCGATTTCGTCGCCGGTCAGGGCACGGTCGACCACCATGATATCGTCCAGCGTCATGGGGTGGAACAGCCAGTTCGGGCCGAACTCGACCACGCCGCCGTCGGTCGCGACAAACCGCCGGCCCTTGATCATGTGGTGACTGCGCCGTTGCCCGTCCCAGTAGACGTCCACCTCCGACGCGTTGGCGAAGACCATGGCTGCGTGGTGCCAGACGCTCGGCTCCAGCCACGCGTTCCCGTCCCAGATGCCGTTGATGTCCGGGATGCCTTCGTAATAGACGACCTGGAACACGAACCGTGGTTCCTTCAGTGCGCACCACTCGCCCTTGCCGCGGATGAAGTTCGCGACCATGCCGCGCCCGCCGCGCAGCGTGACCAGGTGCAGGCACGTCTCCGCGACCATCGGCGCATCGAGCCGGTACCAGAGCGACAGCGTCAGCGGCCGGTCCGGCGTCAGTGCCGGACTCTTGAGCTGGATAGGCGGCGGACGTTTCCCCGCTTCGGCGACCTTCAAGCCCGCACCCGCCAGTCCGTCCGCCGCGATCCCGCCGCCGATGATCGTTTCCGCCTCGATCGTGTTGACCGTCGGCGCATCCGGCGCGCCCTCGAACGGATTGTAGTACACGACGCGGCTTTCGAGCCACGGCGGAATGTACAGGCACGCGGTTGCGGGGTACGCAACGGGTACGGTCGCGGGCGTCTGCGCCCTGGCCGGCCCGAGCGCGGCGACCGCGAGTAGGGCCACGGCGGGCGCGACGAATCGCTCAAATCTCACTGTGCGCACTCCGCACCTCCATCGTTCGGCCATGCCACGCGATCCCCGTACGCTCGCTGAAGACTCGCGCCCACTTCCGCCTGAAGGGCGGGACTCAGACACAGCCCCAATTCCGTCGCCCCGCCGGAGTCCCGGCTTCAGCCGGAAGCCTGCGCCCGTGCTTCAGCCGGGCGCGCACCGCGTCGCCAAACACACTGACCCCATGTCATCGCCACGCGCCACGCACTCGCCGCCGCGTACAACGAACCGACACCGCCGTTCCCACATGCCACGCCGCCGCCCCGCGCGCTCGCTGAAGACTCGCGCCCGCTTCCGCCTGAAAGGCGGGACTCAGACAAAGACCCGGACCGCCTGAAGGCGGTACTACCAGCCTGTGACGTGCCCCCTCGACACTCGGCACCCATCCCTCCCATTCCCCCAGGGCCTCGGCCAAGGGACTGGCCGAGCCACGGCCCCGACCTCACGGCGCCGCCAAACGCAGCAGCCGGATATCGTGTTTCTTGAGCGTGAACGCCAGCTTGCCGTCCGCCAACGCGAGCTTCTCGCCAGTCTCGGCGTCCGTCACGGCGCAGCCCGCCTCAAGCCCGAGCGCCTTCAGGTCGACGCTGACCGTCACCGGCGCGTCCTCCCGCGAGTAGCTGACCAGTGCGGCCAGTGCTTCCTTGCCCGGCACGCTGTAGACGATGGCCGGCACGTCCGGATTGTCCGACGCGACGGGGACTGGGCGGTCCTCCCAGTGCTTGTAGACGACCAGGCCCGGCTTGTCGAGCATCTCGTAGACCGGCGCGGCCAGCGCCTTGGCGTGCTGCGCCTGCGCCTTGACCCACGGCGAGGCCCAGCCGCCGGCGCCGTCGAGTTCATGCACAATTCGCACCCCGGAGAACGTGCGCTGCACCCAGAGATCGTCGGATTGCGCGCCGTGCTCGCCCAGCAGCACCGGCCAGGCGCCGACCAGTTCGCCCGTCGTCACGAGCTGGATGTATTCGCGGCTGAACCGGTCCTGGACGTCGCCGCCGGAGTACTTCCATTCCCAGTCGTACTGGAAGGTGGCGAAGGCCAGCGCCGGCAGCGGACTGAAGCTGGTCATGTGCGGGAACGTGACCGGCAGCATGCCGCGTTCGTTCATCATGACGAACGTGCGCCTCACCAGTTCGCGCAGACCCCAGATGCCGGCGGCGGGCGCGATCGAGCCGTCGTCGCGCCGGTACGCGTCGGTCATCTCGGTGTTGAACGACGGGCAGATGAAGTAGTTGTCCCAGTACACGCCCTGGTTGCCGCCGACCTCGAACGAGCGCGCGTACCAGTACAGGCCGAAGTCGATGTACGACGGGGTCGGCACAATCTTGATCTCGCCGCGGCCGTTGCCCTTGCCGATAGCGCGCAGGTCGTCGAGGCACCACTCGTCCTTGAACGTCTCGAACTCGGGCGGTTCCTGGCAGGCGGCGCGGTTGTAGTAGAAGATCATCTTGGTGCTGTAGCGGCTCTGCAGGTTGTGGCGGACGTGCGCGTCCCACGTCTTGACCGCGCCCTCGCCTTCGGCCTCGAAGTAGTGCCGGCCGTAGCGCACGACCGCTTCGATCGCGTCCTTGTCCAGCTTCTCGCGATTGCCGCGCGCCAGCATTTCCCACAGGTACAGGTTGCACCCGACCGGGTACACCGTGCCGCAACTGTGGTTGCCGAACCAGTTGATGTCCGTGCCGAGGATCGAGTACTTGTCGCGCACGAACCGGTGCCGCCACCAGTTCGGGCCCTGGCCGGGCGCGTTCAGCATCGGTTTCACGGGCGCGGCGAGCAGTCCGAAACTGAGCGACCGCGGTTCCACAATCTTCGTCGGCTGGTTGATCAGGTGCACGCGCAGGATCACCTGCCCGGCCTGGCGCACCACCTCGACGTTCGGCGTCTTCGGGTCCCAGCCCCACCCCTTGTCGTTCTCGGCAAACCAGCAGATACCGCGCACCGGGCTGCCGAGGAAGATGTACGGGCAGAAGTTGTGGATGTACTCGTCGCAGGCCAGCTTCGAAGCGTCCCACACGACCCCGTCGCCGGCCGGAACGGCTTGCGCGATCGGGGCACGGATGCGGTCCGAGTTCGCGTGGATCAGCGGTGCGGACTCCGCACTGAACGGGATCTCCAGGTCCAGCGCTTCCACGGCCACGTCACCGGTCGGCTGCAGCGTCAGGTCGACACGCACCGTGCCGTCGTAATCCCACGTGTCCTTGAACGTCACCTTCAGCGGCCCGGCGGCAAACCCGCCTTCCATGATCACCTCATGCTCCTTGGCCGAGGTCGTCTTGAGCGGTTCGGCTTTCACGGGCACGTCGGCGCCCGCCACGCGCACCGTGTAGCGCATCGGTGCGGCCAGGATCGGCTTCGCGACGCCCGTGTTGGCGGACGTCGCTGTGACCTGGCCCCAGAGCCCGACGTCGCTCAACTCATGCTTGCGCAGCACGGTCGAGAGCGTCTTGCCGTCGACCTTGATCGGTTCGAACGGCGGGTAGACTTTCGTGCTCCGGCCGGTCGGCAGGTTCTCCCACGGGAACACCTGGCGCTCGAACGTCTTCACCGTCTCGCCCTTCGGCACCTTCTCGCCGTCACCGGCCACAACGATCTCGTAGTCGCCGTCAAGCGGCGGTAGTTCGGCGCGCACCTCCTGCCGCCCGTCCTTGAACTCCGCCACCGGGACGTCGATCACCTTCACGTCCTTGCGCGTCCAGTGCTCGCGCACGGCAGCGGTGACCTTGGCGAGCTTCGCGTCCTTCGGCAAGCCGTTGATGTCAACCGCGATGCGTACGGCATTTTTCGAAGGGTAGTAGGAGAACTTGAAGTCGATCGGCAGCGCCTCGGTTGTCTTGTTCGTCACCCAGCGACAGGGTTCTTTGGCCCGCGCCCACTTCGTCTGCCGCTCGTAGTACACGGTCGCGCCGTCGGCCGAGGTCACGCGCGCCGTGAGTTCGAACCGCGTCGTCGGGTCGTTCGCGTCCAAGCCGAGTTTCAGCGCCTTGCTCTCGCCAGCCGCCAGCGCCAGCGTCTGTTCCTCCTTCAACTCGGGCATGTTGTTGCGGACCAGCAGCAGCAGCGCCTTCACGTCGAGCGGCGCGGCGGACGGATTGCTCACGGCCAGGTTCAACGCCGCGGGCGGGAAGGTGCGGTCGCCCTCCGAACTGCAGGCCACGACCGGCGCCGCGTCGCGCGTGAACCGGAACCGCAGCCCGGCGTTCGCGTACCCGCCCGAGACGGACGTCCAGGCCCAGTCCGGACGCCAGTTGCGGGTGAGGTTCACCGCCCAGGCACCGTCCGTGGTCTTGCGCCCCTTCTCGACCAGGCCCATGCTCGCCACCGGAATGGCGCACTCGAAATCCCACGTACCGTCGTGTTGGCCGTGTGCCTGCTTCCACTCGCCGCGCCAGGCCTCGGCTTCCTTTGGCGTGCCGGTCTTGTGGATGTTGTACCCGCCCTTGCCGAGTGAGTTGGTCAGGAACTGATAGTCGACACGGTCCGGCGCGTCGGGTGTGGGATTGATGTACACCTCCAGCGAGTCGTCGTGCACCACCTTGAGCGAGTCGCCGGTCACCGCGGCGAGCAGCGGCCCCTCGTCCGGCAATTGGCTGCGGACCGCGACGTAGATCGTCGTCTCGTCCGCACCGACCCAGCCGCACACGCGCCGGCGTTCCATCAGGAGGTCGCCACCCAGTTTGACGAACCCGTCGAACTGCGTCGCACCCGCCCACTCGTCGGCACCAACGTTGCCATCAATGGCCGGCGCCTGTTTCAGCAGCGGCACCACGTAGTCCCCAGCCACGGCGGCCGTCGCGAGTATCAGCACGGGTACCCCAACCCAACGAACCATACTCGACGGGTGACTCATAGCACATGCCTCCATTTGTCTGCGGGGTCCGGAACTGCTGCGGGTAAGATAGCCGGTACGCAGCGGGTTTCGAAGTGAGCCCGTGCGCTCGCTGAAGACTCGCGCCCACTTCCGCCTGAAGGGCGGTACTCAGACGCAGGCCCGACTCCGCCCTCGCGCCTGAGTCCCGGCTTCAGCCGGAAGCCTGCGCCCGTGCTTCAGCCGGGCGCGAGACGCCCCGCCTACCGCGGGAACCCCATGTCAACGTCACACCCGTCGCCCGCGCCACCCCACTCACATCTCCGGCGGATCCCATCCCTCGCCCATGCCCAGGACTGGGTACTGGTGCCACAACCGAATCGCCTCGTCACGCCCCACGTCTGCCAGGTACTGCTCCGCACTTGAGAACGGCCAGTCCTGCCACTGCGTCACGTACCCATGCCGTACCGGATTATGGTGGATGTAGTTAACCGTCGCCCAACGATGGTGCTCGCTCTTCACCGGACGCGGCATGCAGCGGTGCCAGCACGTCCGGCCCCTGCTGCCGTCCTCGGTATTCCACCGGTGCGAGACCGCGCCATGCAGACGCCCCAACGCCTACCGGCAACTCGGCAGGCTCCGCGACTGAACGAGAACATGGTAGTGGTTTGGCAGAATACACCAGACGGACACCTTCTCGCAGACCTGACTCAGCCCCGACAGCAGTTCACGCTCGAACGTGGCCATGCGCTCCGGGTTCGCGCCGATGACAGTCACGTGTTCGTAGCAGGCCGCCGAGAGGTGGTACCAATGGCTCTCCAGTCCGTGTGGCGGGCCGTGCCATGGCTGCCCGGCAAGCTGCCGGCGTTGCAGCACATCGGCACGCTGTTCTGCGCTCATCTGGCGCCAGTTGTAGGCCATGCGTCGCTCTCCGTGCGCTCGCTGAAGACTCGCGCCCGCTTCCGCCTGAAAGGCGGTACTCAGACGAAGACCGCGGCTCCCGCGTCCCGTCTTCCCGCCTGAGTCGCCTCCCGCAACAACGCCATGCCGTCGCCACGCCCACCGCCCCTTCCGGGTCACGCACCACTCTGCCGTCCGGCGGCGGTGGTTTTGATGAGCCAGGCGATGGTCTCGCCCAGGTCGCGCATGTTTGCCATGCCTTCCTGGTCGTTTGCCGCCTCGCCCTTGTCGAGGCCGACCCCGAAGTTCCAGTAGGTTGAACCGGGCACGATCATCCGGGACATGAGGAACATGTGGTTGATCGAGTCGAGCACGCTGGTGGCGCCGCCGCGCCGCACCGCCACGACCCCGGCCCCGATCTTGCGCGAGAACATGCGATCATTCGCGAACGCGACGAACCCGGACCGGTCGATGAGCGCCTTCAACTCCGAGGTCATGCCCGCAAAGTATGTCGGCGAACCCAGGATGATGGCGTCAGCCTCGACCATCTTGGCCAGGCAGTCGTTGAGGATGTCGTCCTTGATCGCGCAACGTTGGTTCTTCGCATCCATGCACTTGAGACACGCCGTGCAGCCGCGGATGGGGCGGCCGCCGACCTGCACCAGTTCCGTCTCGATCCCCGCCGCCGCGATCGGTTCCAGGACGGCCCGCAACAGCAACTCCGTGTTCCCGCCCTTCCTCGGACTCCCGTTGAATGCCACAGCCTTCATGACTGACTCCTTTCATGCTTGCAATCGTCCCATCGCACTTCACATGGCCGAGCCCCACTGCCGCGTGCCGCCGTCGCGAACAGCCGTCCGCCGGCGCCCCCCCCTGCCGCATTCTGCGCTGGCGCTGCGCCAGCGCAGAATGCAATTCGGGATGGGTCCGGGAAGGGACGCGTCCCTTCCCGGCAGGGGCGTGGGGACAGCGTCCCCACTCTCACTTGCCCGGTTCGCCGAACACGTTCCCGGTGATGCGCAGGTCGCCGAACGTGGCCGCGAGCAGGGTTGCGCCGGCTGGCGTGTGCGAGAGCCGTCCGACCGCCTTGAGGATCTCGCGGCGCAGGTGCGGCAGCTCCGCCGCGCCCGCAATCCGTAGCGCCGCGCCCAGCGCGGTCGGCGTGCCGAGTCTGACCAGGCTGACGCCGGCCGTGTACCGCACCACCGGCGTCGGGTCCGTCTCGGCCAGTTTCACCAGCAGGTCCAGCGCCTCATCTGATGTCGAGCACCGCGCCAGCCACCGCGCGCCCGTCAGCCGCGCCTGCCAGTCGCTGCGTGCCAGCAGAGCGGTGACACACTCCCAAGCCGGCAGTTTGGACAGGTTAACCGGCTCGACCTCCGGCATGCCCAGGAAGACCCGCTCTTCCGCCGCGTCCTGCGCGAACGGCATGTCTTCCGGGTAGTAGACCACCGGCGGCTCGAACTCGTCCCAGTCCCTGACCACGATGCATCGCGGTCCATCGCGTTTCTCGACGGCCGGCGGTTTCATGCGGCCGCGTCGGCCCGCCGCCAGACGATACGTCACACCGGGCGGCGTTGTCAGTTCCAGCCCCTCGCTGTCGTCTGCCAGCCGGACGCTGGCGATCTCCGCAGCCGGCGTCGCCTTCGGCATCTTTCCGGGCCACGGGTTTGCGAGCCGCAGCGTCCCGCCGCACAGGCTGTGCACGACCACCTGCGTCACCGCGCCGTCGACACACTCGCCGGCCAGGACGAACCCGCCGTGCGCCCGCAACCCGGCGAAGCGGAACGTACCTGGCGCACCCGCCATCGCCAGAACGCGCACGTGGTCCGAGTAGTTCTGGACCAGGACTTCGGACATCCCCGAGGTCTGTCCACTGGTCGCCTCGCTGATCGCCATGTTCGTGAGCCACCGGTCGTGGCGCGGATCGACGATCGAGCGCAACCCGTTGCGCTTGAGCTGAGTCCGCACGCCGAGCGCGTGGAACAGCCGTTGCACTTCGGGCCAGCCGCGGAGTCGCGCCGCCGCGTGCATGAGGAAACTGGTCGCGTGGCCGTTCGGTTCCTGCCCACCCACGTGCCCGGGGATCGTCGCGTGCCGATCCTCGTAGTGGAACCCGAACAGGTTCGTGACCGTGTCGTACGTCGCTTGCGCTTTCTGCCACAGCGGGCTGCCCGGCTCGATGCAACTGGTCGGGTGAATGCCGAACATGACCACCGGGTGACACCGGTACGGGTGCGGATTCCGCAGCGTCTCGAGCAGCGATGTCTCGTCGGCGGGGAACGGGAACAGGTCGGCGAGCGTCTGCCGCCAGCGCGCGGTGCGCTCCGGTTCGACGCCGAGTGCATCGGCCGCATCCGCCGCCGCCCGCAGGATGGCGCCGATCAGCGCCCGGTCGTAGCAGTTGTCGTCCGCCGTGTTGTTCTGTTCCGCCGCACCGCTGCCGAGCGAGTGCAGGCGCCCATCGTCGCCCCGCACCAGGTCGCCAAGGTGATAGTCCGCCACCGCTGCGATCAGCGGGTACGCGACAGCGGCGAGGAACGCGTGGTCACGCGTGTAGAGGTAGTCCCACCAGAAGTTCAGGCCGAGCCAGGCGATCGAACCCTTGTGCGGATTCTTCTTGCCGAACGTGGCCTTGCCGCCGGCCCACTCCGGCGCGAACATGTGCGGCACCAGCGCGCCTTCCCACGGGTTGTAGCGCAGGAAGCACGGCAGCAGTTCCGCGAACGAGTGATGCGAGGAGAGCAGGAGTTCTAACTGGTTGATGGCGAATGGCGCCCAGTAGAGCAGGGCGGTCTGCGCATCCGCGACGTGGCACTCCTGCCAGGTCCGGTGATCGAGCGGGTGCCAGAGCCCGAAGAACCCCGGCGCGGTCGGCGAGCGCGAGAACGACGCCTGGTGATAGGCGCCGAAGTACCACAGGTTCTCCATCAGCTTGTCCGGCAGCTCGACGAACGCGCGCCGCCAGTAGCGCGCCCACCACTCGCCGTGCGCGTCGGGCGGTGGCGTCGGTGCTGCGGGGCGCTCGACCACGAACCCAGGCAGGAGATCCTCGTCGCGCGTTGGACTCGGCTGTGCGCCACCACGGCCGCGCGTGGCCGCTTCATGGCCTTCAGTCTCCGGAACGGCCGTGACCCATTCGCCCGCTGCCACGGCTGGGTCGGGCACTGCGCGGTCCGACGTGATGGCCACGCGGATGATGACACTGCCGCCAGGGGCCAGGACGAACTCCGCGGTGGCCGCGGCTAGGCGCGGTGCAGACGCGTCACGCCAGGTGAACCTCGCGCCCTGCACGCTCGCGGCCATGGCGTACTCCAGGTTCGGCAACCGGTGCGACAGCACCGCCATGGCGCCGCTGCGCACGGCCACGCACGGTTCGCTGTGCGGTCCCGCGGCGACCCGGTGCTTCGCGTCATCGATGTAGGATTGTGCGAACACCGCCTCCCACGAGCCGTTGGCGACCTGCAGGATGGTCTGGTCCGGCTCATCGGAGAGTGGGATGGCGTTCTTGCTCAACGTTGCACGAATGCGCACCGCGCCTCGGCCCTTCCACTGCAGCGTGACTTCCAGCATGTCGCGGACCGCACTTACGCGCGCCACGCTTGTCAGTGCGCCGTCGTGGGTCACGACCTCCGCTTCGTGCAGAAGGAGTTCCTGCAGGAACGGTTGCGGCTTCCGCGCCGCCCCTGGCTGCCCGCCTTCAAACGCAATGTCCAGGCGTCCGGCAAAGACGCGGCCATACGGTCGGCCCTGCGGCGATGCGGCCCACAGGTCGCATCGGTCCAGGAAGAACGTCTGCGACTGGCCGCGCACGCCGGTCACGGTCGCGCCCACCGTGCCGTTTCCGAGCGGCAGGCCTTCGCCCCAGTGGTCGGCCGGACGCTGGTAGATGATCCGGTGCTGGCGCAGGTACTTGGCCATGTCCGGGACGAACCCCGCGAGGTCCGCGGCATCCGGGAGCTTCTCGCGCGTCGCAAGGTGCTGCTGCAACGCCGCGCCAAGTTGGTCCAGGCGCAGCGGCATGGCGTCGGCCTCGCCGGGCGCCGCCGGAGCAAGCTCGACCGACGCGCATCCCGTGTCCGCCGCGGCAACGACCTCAAGCAGGAAGCGCGACTGTCCGGTGCACGTTTCCGGCACCCAGAATCCGAAGTGCCAGGTGTCGCCGGCATTGTGCGGCACGGTCTCTTCGCCGAGCAACTGGTGGTCGGTCGCGAGCAACCGGAACGCCTTCACGCCCGATGCCGGGCCGGCGACCTTCAGCAACCGCCGTGCCTCACCGGTAGCTGTCACGAGCCGGTACCGCGTCCATCTGCAGGAGTATTCTGTGGCCATCCGTACGGATCTCCGTTGTTTGCCGCGCCGCGCCGTCGACCTTCAGGCAAGCGGGCGTGTCCGAGGTTCGTAGTCCCGCCTTCAGGCGGTCTTTTTACCCCGTGGCCACGCGCAACCCGGACCGCGTAAACGCGGGACTACGAACCTCGCGCCGTCCCATGTGTGGGTGTGTGGCGCGTCGCCCCGCGCGAGAACCGCCGGCTTCCACCTCTTGCCGCTGTTGCCCGCCCGCCGCAACATGCCATCTTCGGCGAGGGCGGTTCGCCGCCGTCGCCGAAGATGGCCCGGGATGGGTCCGGGAAGGGATAATGTCCCTTCCCGGCAGGGGTGCGGGGACAGAGTCCCCGCCTCACCCTCGCAGCGCGATTGCCGTCTCGTACAGCGCCTCTGCGCACTCCCATTTGAAGCCCGGGTCGATTTCCAGGTACAGCCAGGACCCGCCCGCGGCGGTGTCGAAATTCTCCAGCAGTCGCGGGATGTAGTCCCGCACGTCCTGCGCCGTACGGCGCTGCATGAGTTCGCCGCGGTCCGGGTGCAGTTGCACGGCCAGGCGCAGCTCGCGGCAGCGGCGCGCGAGCTCGCGCTGGTCGAACAACGGGAGCTGCGGCCAGATCGCATTCACGCCCAGTTCGGCGAAGTCTTCAAGCAGCGGCAGGATCTGGCCGCAGGAGTGGAAGAATATCTTCGTCCCGGCGCGCCGGATCGGCTCGAACAGCCGCGCGTACCGCGGCTTGAAGAACCGGCGCCACACGTCCGGCGGGAAGATCGGCGCCTGCTGCGTGCCGAAGTCGTCCCCGAAGCAGATGGCATCGGCGTTGATCGAGAGGCCGTGCTCGATGACCCGCGCATTGCGTTCGGTGATCAGGTCCGCAATGCGGTTGATCTCCGGCGTATCCGACATGATGTCGACCAGCGTGTCCTCGTAGCCGCGCAGGAAATGCATGCGTTCCCACAGGTCGCCGGCCCAGGCCACGTTGAAGTACTGCTGCCGGTGCTGCGCCGCCGACACTTTGGCCGCCTCCCAGCCCGGGCCGGAGAGCGCCGGGGGCGGCGGGGCCTTGTAGGTGGCGAGGGTTGCCAGGTCGGCCAGCGGGTGCGTCAGGTCGTGCCCCCAGATTCCATAGATGAGGTACTCCCACTTCACCCCCCACTCGTCCGTCTTGATGACGTGATACTTGCCGTCGGCGTCGAACTCCTCCGGCGGCGGTTGCGGCAGCTTCAGCCCGCTGAGGTCGCCGAAGTCGTGCCCGCACTCAAGCATCAGGTCCAGCAGCTTCTGCCCGTGCTCGTACAGCCCGGCAGAAGAGGAGTGGATCTGCACCGGAATCCGGTCCGGCCGGCGGAACTCAACCGCCGCCATCACGCGTTCGCGGGGTAACATGCAGCCGGCCTCCTTATCACACTCAGCCCTGTGACCACGCTCACTCGCTCGCCAGCGCCAGCACGCCGTACGGGTCCAGCCGCTCGAGGCGGATCGTGACGACACCGTCCACCGCCTCGCAGGTGACCTTCGGCTTCGACTCCGGGAAGAACGTCTGCAGCGTGTCCGGCTTGAGGGTCTTCCCGGGCAGGCGCAGGATTAGGACCAGGTCCGTTGCCGGAATGCTTCGGTCCGTCTGCTGCTGCTCGAGTTCGGGCAGCTTCGGATGCAGTTCGGCGCCGTAGTTGATGAGGTGCACGGCGATCCGGTTCCCAGCCTTGGTCACGTTCGCAAAGACCCGGTCCGCACCGTTGCCGTCGAGCGTCAAGGTCGGTGTCGCCGGCCGCAGCGGCGCCAGCATCTGCATCACCGCACTGACCGAGCTGGTGTCCGGCTCGTTCATGGCGCCGACCGACAGACCCTTGGCCGCGGACATTTTCGCCCACAGCCCCATGTCCAGCATGTTGTCGACCTCGAAGCCTTCCTTGTACGGGCCCCAGGCACCGGCGGACGCGTTCTCACCGGGTGCGGCGGCGAAAGCCTTCTCGTCCTTGGGTCGGTACGTGTCGCCCAGCAGGTTGGCGACGATCTGCTGCTTCGCCTCGTCCCACACGCCGAACCGCACGTCCTTGAACCACACCGTGCCGCCGTGATTGCGGAACAGCATGAGGACGCTCGCGTTCTTGATGGGCTTGTCCGACTCGATGATCTTGCGCGAGAACTCCCAGTCGTGCGTGCCGGTTGCGAACACCGCCGTCTGCCCCCACAACGGCGAATCGTCCTGATGAATCAGGTCCACGTACAGCGAGTAATTGCCGTCGCTGTTGCCACTGACGTCTTCAGCTTTGCTCCAACCCTCCACAGCGAGTTTCGTCGGTTTGTCCTGGTTCAGGTCCACGCCCTGTGCGGCACCCAGAGACCGGCTCGGGCACAGGTCCTCCAGCCAGTAGTGACAGGCGCCCTTGCCGAGCGTTTTCGCGGCCGTCTTCGCCTGAGTCGCGGGCGGCGCGGCAAAGTCCGGGCGCGGTGCGCGCTCGCGCCAGTCCTCGGTGAGCGTCGCCGCATCATTGCCAAGGACCAGCAGTTTACCGCCCTCCTGCACGTAGACCTCGAGGGAACGGCAGGCGTTGTCGCTGAGCGCACGGGCCCCGAGCAGCACAACCCCAGCCAGGCCCCGGAGTTGGTCCGGTTCGAGGCGCGCATCGGACAGGATCTTGAAGGGCACATGCGCCCGCATCAGCGCTTGGCCAATGGCGTAGATCTGCGTCCGCAACCCGTCCGTTGCCAGGAATGTGCGCGGCGAGAACACCAGGCCGATCTCGGCGACCTCGTCGGCGTCCACCAGCAGCGGCTCAATGTCGCGGGCCAGGGCGTAGTAGGCCTTGACCGCATCCTGGTGCTCCTTGAGCAGGTTCCCGGTCTTCGGGCCGCCGAGTCCGAGCCACGACACGCCGCCCTCGCTGACGATCTCCCCCAACGTGACCCGCACGCAATCCGGCGCCATGCGGCCGTGGAACATGTCGCCCTTGTCGTTGCGTAGCAGGTGGTAGGTCACCGACATCGCCACCGGGCGGCGCGCGACCGGCTCAGCATTCGTTCCTGCACCTCGCCGCTCGCTCAGCGCGTGGGCAAGCTTCAACCACAGGACCTGCTGGCTGGCGGGCGGGAACGGGCCCCACGTGGTGCCCTCGATGCACATCAGGTCAAAGTGCTCGCCGTACGCCCACTGGTACGTCGAGCCGCTGTCGTGGTGCCAGGTCCCGTCGGTGCCGAACCCGGGCCGGATCGCTCGCGCCGTGGCGCGCAGGTCGCCGAGGAAGTCCATCACGCACTGGATGCGGAACTCGCGCAGCAGCATCCGCGACCGCACGTCATCGGCGTGCGAGACCTGCTTCAGGTCGACATCGGCCAAGCCGTGTTTGCCGGCCCAGTCGCGCCACTTCTGCTCGCAGTGCGTGCAGAAGCACGGCTCGTAATGGCTGGCAAAGTCGATGTGCGCCCCGTCGTCGCCCGCCTCCGCCTTCTTCCGGAAAATGGTACGCGACGCCTCGATCCACAGCGGGTTGTTCACGCACGCGCTCCAGCCGTACTGGCCCACGGTGGGAAACAGCGGGTCGAACGGGCGCCGGTACGTCCCGTCCTCGTTGACCGCCGCCATGGCCTTGAGCTGGTCCTCGGGCGTCGAGCGGCTGTCCATGTAGTTGAGCGTGAACCAACTGCGCGTCTTCAGCCCGCATTTGTGCGCCAGTTCCGGCTTCACGCCGGTCACGCAATTCACCCCGTTCTGCGCCCACACCTGCAGGTCCGCTTCGGCAGCCGGCAGCCCGCCGATGAACAGTTCCCGCACCCGGCCGCGAGCCCAGAACGCCTCCAGATCAGACTGTGCCAAGGCCAGGCTTCCGGCCAGCCCAAGGCCGGCCAGGGACAGTGCGAACACACAACGCAGAACCATCTTCCGAACCCTCCCGTGTTGGTCGACAAACGAGGGACGGGGCGTCCCATCCGGGCACAGAAGAAGGTAAAAGAGGAACCGGCGAAGTCAAAGGGAATGCGGCTCGGACTCAGGCTTCGCCTGCGGCCGCCGCACTCGGCAACCATGATCTTGCGGTTGCCGGCGCCGAGTGCATTGAGGGTCAAAGAGAAGGCGGTGCGATAGGCGTCAGGATACGCCCGTTCGTAGCGATTCGCCGCTGCGGACAGTGCGCAGAGCGGCAGTGGCGCGGGACATCCGGGACCGCGGTAGGGTGCTCGGGTCCGTCCCGGACCGAGTCCCCCAGCCGGCGCACCCCGCATCGGCACAGGACGCACCGAGTCACGGCGCCATGCCGGAACCAGACCTTTTCGACGGGTTACGGTATATTGACTGGAGCGGACACAGGCGCACTGCGGCACGCGGCCCGTGGCGACCCCGCGCAACTCGAGAACGGAGAGCAGACTCCATGCCACACCAGCTCCGGAAACCACAATGGCGTTGCCAAGGACACTCGATACGGGTCGATCGCGCCGCCAGCGGTGCGACGCTGGCCGGCCTGACGCTCGCCGGCGAACTGGCGACGACCGGCGCGCTCGGCATCCGCTATCGTTTCCTGCTCGGCGAGCCGACGGCGTGGAAACCGCTGACGTGGGACAGGACCCAGGCTGCGGCAACGAGCCTGACCTGCAAGGGCAGTCTGGTTCTGAACGCGAGCCACAGCTTCGGCGTTAATCTCCGGATCCGCGCGGTGTCGTACGCGGCGCCCGGCGGACGGCGCTTTTCCGGGCTGGCGTTCCGGTTCGCAGCGACGCAGGGCGTCGCTTGGCCGGTCGAGCTCGAAGTGAGCCTGCCGCTCGGCAAGGGTCCGTGGCGCGGCTATCTCCAGGACCTCGATTCGCCGATCAAGGCCGCGGCAGCGAACCCGGACTGGCGCGGGTTCGCATGGCGGAATTGGCAGGGGCAGCGTTCGCCATTCGACCTGTTCGCCAGCAAGACCGGCGCGTTGTGGTGCCGCCTGAGTACGCTCTCGGAAATGTTCTCGTCCGGCGCGAAGTGGGCGCCGGATTCGGGCCTGGTCGCGACCTACCGGTTCACGTTCGGCAGCGAGACCCGATGGCAGAGTGCGGACCTCGCATTCCTCGTCCTCCCGGAACGGCGCGACGAACGGGCGACGCGCGACCTTTGGGCCGGTCTGTTCCTCGCCGAGAGCGAACGGTTCCGGACCGAGGCCGGCGTGCGCCGCGAGGAAGTCGTGCCCATGGCCAATATCCCGATCGACGGCGGCACGCCCGGGTGCGCGCCCAAGGGCAAGCTGAAGATTCAGGGGACGTTCGACGAAATAGCGGAGCGCGTCCTGCGCACCTGCGCTGCCATGAATTACCGGCGCGTCATGATCGGCAGTCCGTGGGTCAGCCAGCGCACGGAAGGCATCTGGTTCAAGGCCCTGCCGAGCATCACCTACGATTCGCGTTGCGGCATCATCGACATCGAGATCTCGCCCAAGTACGGCGGTCGTCCGGCCTTCCGGCGCTTCTGCCGTCAGGCGCACGCGGAAGGCGTCGAGGTGTTCGCGTGGTACCCCGGCTTCCACCTTTCGAACTTCTCGCCGTACCTCACGCAGCACCCGGACTGGCTCATGCGCAAGCCGGATGGGTCGCCGTTCACGTACGTGTACTTCCACATTGCCGCCCTGTCGCCGCGGCTCGAAGTGCAGCAGTTCTTTCTCGACCGACTGCAGGAACTCAAGCGCGCCTGCGAGTTCGACGGGCTCTGGCTCGACTCGTACAATCTCTCGTTCATGGCCCTGGACTTCTACCGCAAGCAGGGCGTGTCCGGCTGCCAGGAAGCCATCGACATGGTGAAGCGCCTGCAGGACATCGGCATCCGCGTCATCAATGAGGGTTTCTCCCCGTTCGGCGCCCGCGGCGACGGCGAAACGCTCGCCTTCCTCGGCCAGGAAGACATGGCCGTCGAGACAACGCTGTTCACGTACCAGGGCCACATCGACAAGGTCTTGGAGGGCGACGCGTACTTCCGCTTCCTCGCCAACAAAGCGCCACTGACCATGGCGGCCACGTACATCCCGGCGCGCGCCCGCCAGCGCATCGCCGCCTGGAACGCCGCCTACCATGCTGTCGTCGGTTCAATGCTCGAGCGCCACACACTGCCCGACGACCGCGGCGTACTGTGGTCGGACGGCGCCCGCATCCTCACCCTGTTCTGCTACCGCGATGCGCCGTTCGTACTCCCAGGCGGCGGCGAGGCCGTGGACCTCCTGTGCGGCACGCCGTGCTCCGTCCGCAGCCGGTTCGGCGCCCTGCAAGGCCATGTCTACCAGATACGCTGTGGAGCGGGCCACGCAACCCGCGTCCTGTCCGCGAGCTATTCGGGGTGATGCGTCAGCGTCCCCCCGGGTGGCGGTCCCCGCCACGCATATGGCACTAAGGTTCTCGTGCGCGGCCATCCCCGTCCACCCGGACGAATGACCACGGTAGGGTTTCACCCCATGCAGATTCAGGGTTTACCCCATAGCGGTTGTTTCATCACTGGCCTATTCTTCATATAGAAGAAACCAAGGCCGGGGCGCGGTTCTATCCGCCCGCGCTCTGGCGAGCTTATTTGCACAGGCCAAAAAGTAGTATAAGCATAAGAGGGTCTGGACATGACGACAAGATTCCCCCGCAATTGCGTTCTCTTCGTCAAGGCGTGCGGGCAGCGAAGGCCCACGGGTCTGCGGCGGTGGCTGGCGCTGACGGTGGCCGGGCTGGCGTTGCCGTGGGTTGTCGGCGCCGTGGAGCCCGATAACAACACGTCGGCTGGCGCCGAGCCCTACACCCTGGGCGGCGGCTACGTGTCGGGCATGATTGACAGCTATACAGACGTGGATTTCTTCAGCGTCTCGCTGACGCAGGGGCAGTCGTGCTATTTCGCGGTCGCAGCCACGGCATTCGACGATTTCAGCCTGGCCCTGTTCGAGTCGGACGGCAGCACACAAATCGTCAGCCGCGATGAGAGTTTGAGCGTGACCCCAAGTGCGTCTGGCACCTATTTTGTGCGGGTGACGGGGGGCGGGCACTGCGAGAAGGGGGCCTACCGCTTCTACGGCGCTGCCTACACGCAGGATGACCGGCCGAATCGGGCGGACCTGGTTCAGGGGACGGCGATCGCGGATGCGGACCCGGCGCCGGCCGGGACCTTTGAAGTACCGGGGGACCGGGACTTCTTCAAGGTAAGCGTTCCAGCCAACAGTACCCGACGGTTCGCGACCACCTACTGGGCGGACTCGTTGGTGTTGTACACCGCCGCGGGTACGCAACTGAGCAGCGGCAGCACGGTGTATGCCACCGCCGGTGGACAGGTCACGGAATTCTTCCTTGAGATCTGGAGATTCGGCGCGGGGACCGGCGCCTATACCGTACAGCGTTCGACCCCCGGGGCGTTCAATGCGGATGTACAGTCCGTGACGGCGGCGGCCCTGGCCCGGGATGCAGTGGGAGTGGAGGCCGGCGGTCGTTTCCGTGTTACCGCGCTGGTGCGCAATCCATCCGCTGCGTCTTTTGATTATGTCCGATACCAAGATCTGCTGGTGAACGTCTATCTGTCCGGGGATGAGGTCATTGGCAACGACACCCAGGTGGGCTGGTTCTGGGTGACGATGCGCCAGCAGGTTTATGTGTATGCTTACAACACCGCGTGGACCAAGGCGACGGCGACGATTCCGGCCGCGGGCCGGTACCGGTTCCATTGGGTCTACCGGCGCACGGCCAGTGGTGGCAACGACCCGGCACGTTTCTGGCTGGACGACGTGGCCCTCACGCAGGGCGCGTCACCGGCGTACTGGAGCGAGGATTTTGAGCATGCCGGCAACTGGGGAGACAAGGGCTGGGGGTTCGATACCGGGGACCAGCCCGGGGGCGTGGCAACTGATCAGTTCCACGGCGGTGCATATGCGGGTTCTTCGGCCCAGCCCGGCTTGGCCAACGGGCAGTCCTCCGAGCTCAGCGTTGAAGCCGACGTCACGGCCGGCAGTACGCTGGAGTTCTGGTATCGCGGCGGCCATTCCAGCAACTACAGCGATGCGCTTTACTGTTACATCGAGCGCGTGCTGGCCCCCAACGGCGGTACCCTGACCGTGCAGCAGGACGCGCAGGTGCCCAACGGGACTCAGGCCGGCGCCTATTTCCTGCTGGCTCAGGTCAATCCCTGGCGCGATGTTTACGAGACCAACTATGACGACAACGTGACCTCCGGCGGCACTGGCAACCAAGTCACCGTCACGGGCGGAACGTACCCGGATTTGGTCGTGGACAGTGTGACCGTGAGCGTTCCGGCCCGGACCACGATCGGTGAGGGCGGCCAGGTGGCGGTGAGCTTCACCGTACGCAACCAAGGCAGCGTCCCGGCGTCGGCTGCCGCCGAGCCGTTCACCGATGCCAACGCCAATAACACCTTCGATCCTGGGGAGACCTACACCGACACCAACCACAACGGCCAGTACGATGGTGGCGGCTGGCTGGACCGCTTCTTCGTCACGGACGATCCGACCGGCCAATGCGGACGCGTCCAGGTCGGTGAACTCCGGCATAATGCCGACCTGGCAGCCGGCGCCACCTATGAAGGCCAGAGCACGGTGACTCTGCCGGCCGGCCAAGTGAACGACCGCTACATCGTCGTGGAAGCCAATGTCTTCAGCAATGCCGGCATGCTGGAAGAAGGGATGGACGAGGACAATAACCAGCAGGTGTCAACCGTCTTCCAAGTGACGCCGGCGGCACGGCCCAACCTGGTCATTACCGAGGTCAGCCTGGACAAGGGCTCGTATAGCCTCGGGGAGCAAGCCACCGCCACGTACACGGTCAACAACATCGGCACGGCCGAGGCCGACGGTTCCTTCATCGAGCGTTTGTACGTGTCCTTCGACACTGTGCCCGACGGCAACTACAACTATCAAGTCGCCACCTCCAATCCGGACATCTATTCCGACTCCGGCATCAAGGACTGGGCCCTGGCGACCGTCGGCCCCTTCAGTGCGGGCACCTACACGTTCGAGTGGCGCTATACCAAGGACAGTATCTGGGCCAACGGCGACGACGCGGTGTGGATAGACACCGTGACCTTCCCGGCGGGCAGCCGCGCCACGGAGATTTTCGATGCCACAGCCACCGGCAACGGCACGCAACTGCCCACCGGTTGGCAGACCGAGACGACGAACGGTTGGACCGTCGATACCACCCAGAACGCTGACGGCGACGCCTCCTACTCTCTGCGCTCGGGCGTCATTCCCGACAATGGCAGCACGCGGGTCTGGGTGACCCGGACACTGCCGGCCGGCGGCATTGTGACGTTCAAGCGCCGTGTCAGTTCCGAGCAGAACTTCGATTACCTGCGCCTGCGTGTGCAGGCGCCGCCGCTGGCGGCCGGGGCGGAGATCACTCGCGAGGTCACGTTCAACATGCCCAACGCCCTGGAGGCGGCGGGCACGGAACGCTATCTGGTCGTGCGCACGGATGCGGGCCAGGCTGTCAACGAAGGCGTTACTGGCGGCGAGTACGACAACGAGGCGATCGGCACCGGCACCGCGGCGACACCGCCGCCGTTCAATCTGCCGTTCACCCTCACGATCCCCGCGCATCCGGACTTGCAGGTAACCATCACCGACGTCAGTCCCGCCACCGTGCAATGGGGTGACACGGTGACGGTCAACTACACGGTACAGAACATCGGGGCTGCCGCCACGCCGGCCGACGTTTACTGGTACGACTACCTCTATCTGTCGGCGGACAATAGTGCGGGTACCCCGAATGACGACGGCGACTATGTCACCTACAACTACTATACCAACCTGGCGGCTGGCGCTTCGGTCAACCGGACCTTCACTTTCCAGGCGCCGTTCCAGACCGGTGCCAGCGTCACCACCTATGCCGTGGTGCGTGCCAACTGGGACTCCTACGGGTTGACCTACAACAGTTCATTCCAGGAATACACCGACACAGCCAACAATGCTGCCGTCTCGAACGTCATCACCGTCAACGAGAAACTCTCCCCCGACCTGCGCGTGACGGCGATCGACCTGCAGCAGGACAACGGGCCGGGCGGCGGCGCCTTTTTCTGGGGCCAGCCGCTCACCGTCGCCTACGAGATCACCAACAGCGGCACGGCCGCGGTAACGGTGCCGTGGCAGGACGCGATCTACCTGGTCATGAATGGATATGACTACCTCGGCGGCGTCGCCAACACGAGCCCGAGGGATTATTACTACTATTACGAAAACGCCTGGCAGCAGGTGTCGTACTCGCTGCTCAAAGGCAAACACCAACTGCGGTGGCAGTTTCAACGCAGCTCCGCCGGCGGCAGCGATCACTACGCCTTTGTCGACGACGTCACGGCCACCGCCGGGGCCACCACCACGACGGTCAATTTCGAAAGCCAGACTGGCGGCGCGCTCCCCGGCGCTGATGGCCTGTTTGCCGCCTGGTCGTCGATCGCGGGCACCGATCAGCGCGCCTGGTACACGGTGGGCGCCTCCAGCGGCCACGACAGCAACGTAGCGGCAGCCATCGGCGACAGCATCCAGAACACGGAGACCGCGGACCTTACGGTCTCCGTAGACATGCCCCAAGCCGGCACCGTCTCCTTTTGGGTCCGGGTTGTGGCCACCTACTCTGATCAATTGACGTTCTGGGTTGACGACATCCTCCAGCCTGGGGAAGCCACCTGGCGTCAGGCCACGGTCGATCTCCCGAACTACCGGGACGGCGCCGGCAAGATTGAAGTGCGCGCCGATACCGACAATGACGTAGCGGAGTTCGGCCATGAGGACAACAATTCTCTGCAGGTTGACCTCCAACTCCAGGCGCCCCCACTGCCCGACCTGCGCGTCGAGGAGGTGGACACGCTTCCCGCCACGGCCTACACCGGCGAGGACTACACGTTCAGTTACACGCTGGAGAACGTCGGTGCCCAGGCGATTGCCAACCAGTACTGCTACGACCGTTTCTACCTGGTCAATATCAACAACCCCGCCGACTCCTACGCCATCACGCGCGTCTCGCCGTCGGACACCGGGAACAATTACGTCTACTTGTCGAATCTGAGCCTCCCGGCCAGCAACGGGGCGCAGGCTGTGAGTGCGACGTTGCGTGTCGGCGACATTCCCGCCGGGCAATACTACCTGCGCATTTACACCGACGTCTACCCCGGTACCTACTACACCGAAAGCCAACTGAGCACGCAGAGCGGCTATGTGGTGGAGGCGAATGACGGTGTCTACGGTACCAACAACAACATCTACACCACCTCCGGCCAACAGCAGGTGACGCTCACGGTGCGGACCACGGACCTGGTTGTGTCCAACATCCGATTGCCGCCGAACGCGGCCTGGGGCACCTACGTGAACGTATCCTACGACCTCACCAACGCGGGGCCGGCCCAGGGTGGAGTGGCCAACAACGACGTCACACGGTCGTTCTACAACTCCACTTACTTCGGTTTGAACAATACGACCTTCCCTTCGTCGTTCGCGAACGGCCCGGGGGGCGGTTATATCAATTTCCCGGTCTACGACCATCTCATGGATTCCCCGATGGCCACCAGCACTCAGCAGGGTGGCGAACAGGACTGGCACACGGTCACGGTCAGCACCGCCGGCCTTTCGGCTGGCACGTACATTTTCCGATTCTACTTCACCCGCTATTACGATGGTGGCAGCAACAAGGTGTGGGTTGACAACGTCGCCTTCCCGGACGGCAGCGCCGAGGACTTCGAGAGCGGTGTGTTCGCCCCCGGCTGGACGACGCCGTCGGACAGCGATGCGCCGTGGCAAGTCGTGGACGCCCCGAACGGCAGTCCGGGCGGTAACGGGACCAAGGTGGCAGTGTCAGGGGACATCGACGGCTTCGCGTATCCGTACAATAAATCCGTTGTCGAGTTCAGAGGCACGGTGCCCCTCCTGGGGCGCCAGGACCTCAGTTTCGACTGCAAGACCTCCACCAACTACGATTACTCCGACTACGTGCAGGTCCAGGTAAACGACGTGCTTCCCGTCGGCGAAACCAAGACCTACACGATCAGCGTGCCAATTCCGCAGGACGCCAACACCGGTTACATCAAGATTACCGCTGACTACAACAATGAGGCGGGAGAGATTGCGGCGGCCCGGACCAATAACACCACGGTCAGTGGACAACTGACGTTCACCGTTCCGGATGCCGCTGACCTGGCGACGGCTACGGACGTGGACCATCCCGTCGTCTTCCCGGCAATCCTGGTGCCCGGGGACTCGTTCCCCTATTCCTGGTACACCGCCAACCAGGCCCCGGGCGATCACGATCTGACCGGCAGCGACTACTGGTACGACGCCGTCTACCTGTCCGCCGACGATGTGCTGGATACCAATGCGGACCGTTTTCTCTTTAGCGACTACCGCTACGGACCGCTGGCGGTAGGCGGGTTTGCGCAGGGGCAGAGCACGTTCTCGATGCCGGCCAATATTGAACCCGGGCAATACTACGTGTTTATTGCCACCGACTACGACAACCGCATCCTGGAAAAGAATGACGCCTTGCACGGTACGAACAACAATATCTACCGCTATCCGACACAGGTGGAGGTGAAAGCGATTGACCTGGTGCCGATCGACCTGACCGGACCGGAACAGGTGGCCGGCGAGAACAGCACCCTGTCGTACACCATCCGCAACGACGGTAATGCCGATTTGGGAAGCAATGCGGGGTATATCTACTCGCGCATCCTGCTGTGCACGACCGAGACTTTTGACGCCGACAACTCCACGACTTGGGCCACCGATTACTTCCAGCCGCAGATACCCGCCGGCGGCACGCTCACACGGACGCTCGTCGACGTACCGCCGCCGGACGTGGCCCCCGGTTTCTATTACGTTTTCGTCCAAGTTGACAGCGACAACCAACTGACCGAGTACACGCCAGCCGGGGCTTCCGGCGAGACCAATAACCTCCTCCGCCGCGTCGGCCGTATCGAGGTCATTGTCCCTGATCTCGTGGTGAAGAGTATCGTGCTGCCGGCGGTGTTCAGCCGGGGCGTTGCGGCGACGGTGCAGGTGACCATCAAGAACCAGAACTCCGGCACCGCACGAAACCCGTGGTGGGACACGCTGTGGCTGGTCCGGCCCGCCGGCGACACCATCGGCGGCCTCAGCGGTTCGCATATGCACAATGAAGACTTGGCGCCGGGCGCCGAACGCACCTACGACCTGACCATCACCGTGCCGCGTGATCTGCCGCTGGACGCCACCTACCGCGTGCGCGTCCAAACTGATTACTACGACCAGGTCCACGAAAGCACCAACGCCAACAACGAAATGACTTTCCCGATGACCGCGGGTGACTCGCGCACCGTTCCCGCCCGCGCGTGCGATTTCGTCCCGTCGGGGTTGATTGCTCCCGGTGCCATCATGGGGGGTAATTACGTACCGCTGCACTATGTGCTGCAGAATGCCGGCCAGGGCATCACCCCGGCCACCTGGTCCGAACGCTTCACCATCTCCTCCAAGAGCACGTGGCAGGAAGCACAGGGCGACCCCGATCGCGCCGATTACTATGCCTACCACGCGCCGACGGCGGGCCTGCCGCCCGGAACTGAACAGGCTTTCGACTATCCCAACACCGCCTACGTGCCGTCCGGCATGGCGCCCGATGTCGACAATAGGGTGTACCTCTACCTTCTGGCCGATGCGACCGACGTCGTGCTGGAGGACAATGGCACACCCGGCGCGGCGGAGGCCAACAACCTGCTTGGGCCGCTGCCCATCCAGCTCGGGACCTTTGATCTCAGCGTCAGCGAAACCGCCACCATCCCGGGTGACTTGCAGAGTGGCGACCAAGGTGTCACCATCGCCTACGGCGTCCGCAATACCGGCAGCGCGGCGACATCCCAGACTTGGTCTGACCACCTGGCCGTGGTGACCAGCGACGGCTCCGGCCCGGAACGGACGGTTGGATTGTTCCAGCGCCCAAGTGACCTGCAGCCCGGCGACACCTACACGAACACGGTCCAGGTGGACCTGCCGGAGTGGCTTGCCGGCTGGGACGGCAAGACGCTGCTGCTGCGTGTCACCGCCGACAGCGGCAACTCTGTCGGTGAGGGGCCCAACGAGGACAACAACAGCCGCACCTTTCCCTTCGACATGACCGAGCGCCCGGCGGTGGACCTGACCGTGACGTCCGTGCAGACGCCGGCTAGCGTCACCGGGCTGCAGCCTTACCTGCTCACCTACGCGCTGCAGAACCGCGGCCAACTCGCCGTGGATGGCGCCTGGCTGGACGCCCTCACGCTGGTGCGCCAGGACAACGGTCAACAGCTCAGCCTCGGCGTCTTTACCCATGGAGCGCCGACGCTTGTGGAAGGTAGCACCGGCGCCGCGTGGAAGCCGCTCCAGGTGGCGGTGCCCGCGGGGCGCCACACCCTGACCTGGGTCTTCTACCGTACCGAATCCTACAGCTACCTGGCGGATTCCGCACACCTGGACAACCTGTCGCTGCCGCTGGCCGCCGGCGCCGTTCTGTTGGACTTGGAGAGCGAGTCGGCCCTGCCCGCCGGTTTCACCTCCAGCCTGGACACCGCCAACCAACCGCACTGGCACATCGTCAGCAACGGCGGCAACCAGGCACTGGGCGCCGGTCCCATCGCGCTCAATGATCGCCTGGTGCTGCAATACACCGGCGACTTTGCCGACGGCAGCATCGCCTTTGACGTCAACATCGATGCCCACTACCTGGGTTTCTACATCGACTCGACTATTCCCGCCGGCGAAACCCGCACCTTCACGAAATCCGTGGTCTTGCCGCGCGAAACTACCGGCCTCTACCAGTTCCGCGTCCGCGCGGACAGTGCCGGCAACATTCCCGAACCGGGCCATGAAGACAACAACGAAGGCGACTCCGGCGTGTTTGCCGCCAACCTGCCGCCGTATGCCGACCTGGTCATGGGCGCTGTGGTGCGCACCGCGCCCGTGGAACCGGCGGACATCAAGACCGGGGCCCTCGTCACCGTCCAATGGACCGTGACGAACGTGAAGCCCGAGGGCAACGACGGCAACGCCGCCGAAGGCGCCTGGTTCGACCGTGTGTACCTGTCATCCGACGCCACTTTCGACGATGGCAACGACCCGCAGGTCGCCGTTATGCCGCACCCCGGGCCGCTGCCCGTGGGCGCCGCCTACAGCCAGAGCGCCACCTTCCGCCTGCCGGACGGCAGCGGAACCACCTACTACGTGTTTGTCCGCAGCGATGCCGATAACGACGTGTTCGAGGGGGTGCCAGAAGCCGACAATAACGTCAATGCCACGGGCCTGACCCTGGTGGCCAATACCGGTCCGTACCCGGACCTGGCGCCGTTTGAGATCACGCGGCCGGACACCATCCCCAACGGTTCCACCTTCGATGTCTACTGGAAAGTCGAAAACGCCGGGACCCGCACTGCCACCGGCACCTGGGATGAGGACGTCTACCTGTCCAGCAACGCCACGCTCGATGGCGACGATCTCAAGCTTGCCAGCAAGTCGCACACCGCCTTCAACTTTCCCTTTACCGAAAGCCCCGAGAGCCCAGCGTTCTACATTGAGAAGGTCCCCGTGGACATTCCGCGTACGGTCAACGGTACCTACTATCTGATTGTCAAAGTGGACAACGCGAACACCCTGTTCGAACTGAACCAGGCCGGCACGGCAGAAGCCAATAACGTGTTCGTCTCGGCGCCGTTCCAGATCACCGTGGCTCCCTCCCCGAACCTGGTCGTCGAGAAGGTCAGCATGCAGGCCCTCGCACGCCGGGGCAACCAGCTTCAGCTCACCGCCACGTGGACGGTGAAGAATACCGGCAGCGGCAGCACGGGGACCGCCACGTGGGTGGACAAGCTGTGGCTCAGCACCGCCCCCAACCTCTATGGCGACCTGACCCTCGTCGGCACCTTTCTAAACCAGAGCTATCTCGAGCCTGAGCAGAGATACACGCAGACCGAGACCTTCAACGTGCCGTGGGAAATGGCCGACGGCAACTACTACCTGGTGGTCAAGACGGATGCCGATGACACGGTCTACGAGTACCAGGCCGAGAACGACAATGCCAACGTCTCCACCAACGACGCCGGTGTGCCCGTCTCCAACCATATCCCCTTTGTGGTCGAGCCGCACCACTACCTGCAGCCGCTGTCGACCTTCGACGGCACGGCCTTCGGTCTCACCGAGACGCCGCCGCAGCCGGAGCCCTATACGGACGCTAATGCCAATGGCCATTACGACCTCGGCGAACCGTTCACCGACGGCAACGCCAGTGGTGTGTGGGACGAATCCGAGGGCGACATTGTGGTCGAGACCCCGGTGGTCATCGCCGGGGACACCGTGCGCGCCACCTGGACCACCAAGAACACCGGCAGCGCCACCATGGACGGCAACGACCACTGGGACGACGCGATGGCGCTCTCTGCCGACCCGTATTTCAACGCCGCCGATTTCTTCCTCGGCTCGCACAACTACCACAGCCGGCGCCTCGGGCCCGGTGAATGGGACCACATCTCCGGGCACGCCGAGCACGTCATCCCGAGCTATCTGCCGGCCGGCGACTATTATCTTCTGATCATCGGCGATACCCATTCGTCGCTCTTCGGGCGCAGCATCAACGGTGGTATCGGCGTGGCTGCGCAGAAAATCACGCTGGTGCAAATCCCGCCGCCCGACCTGGCGGCCACGGCGGTTACCTGCCCAACGCCGCCGGCGGAGCTGCTCTCCGGTCGCACGCTGACCGTCAACTGGCGAGTCGAGAACCGTGGCTTTTCGCCAACCCCGGAAGTCTACTGGAGTGACGCCCTCCGGCTCTCCACCGACCAGACCTTGGACGGCAACGACCGCAGCCTCGGGTCCGTGTCGCACTTCGGCGCTCTCGACATCACGCCCAACCCCGAGACCGCGAACAACCGTTGGTTCTACACCGGCACCACGAGCTGGCCCATTCCCATAGACCTGAGCGGCGCCTTCTACCTGATTGTGGAGTCGGGAGTCGGCGTGAATGAGGGCGAAGGCAGCAAAGCCAATAACATCGCGGTTTCCGCTGCGCCCATCACCATCTCGGCAGTACCGCTGGCAGACCTCGTCCCCACAGACCTGAGCATCCTGACCCCGGAAAACGAACTCATGCAAGGCCGGCCTGTGAGGCTCACGTTCACCGTGCGCAACAACGGTACCGGCGCGCCAGACGTCAGTACCTGGGTCGATCGCCTCAGTTTCCAGTCAACCACGCCGGGCGCGACGCCCGTCCCCTTGCCGCCGGACGTGGCGTTTGACCTGGCGTCCCTGCCGCCCGGTACCGACTACACCCGCACGGTAACCGTCACCCTGCCCGAAGATGCGCCGCCATCGCTCCAGTTCGCGGTGTTCACCGATGCCGATGGGCGTGTCTACGAAGGCGGGGCGCAGGGCAAGGTCAACAACCGCTTCATCGGTCGCGCGGTCACCGTCCAGTTGCTGCCGCGTCCGGAACTCAGCGTCACCGCGGCTTCCGTGACGCCAGCCACCGCCATGTCCGGCGGCGATGTGGACGTCTCTTACACCGTCAGCAACACCGGCGCCGCCACCTGGCTCACCCGCGCCATCTGGCACGACTCCGTGTACCTTTCTGTGGACGCCATTCTCGACGTGGCCACCGATCGTGTCGTGGCCGAGCATACGCGCAATACCGGACTGCCCGCCGGCGGCGCCTACACGGAGACGAAACGCATCGGCCTCGACATCAACCTGCAAGGCGCCTGGTCCCTGTTCGTCGTAACGGACAGCCATCTGGACGTCCCCGAGATCAATGAGTTGAACAATGCCAGCACCGCCGTGCCACTTGCCGTGGCCCTGGCCGGCACCGCCGACCTGCGGGTTACGGCCCTGACGCTGCCCCCGGCGCTCCAGGCCATTGCCGGCCAGAGCGGCGCGAACGACATTGTCCTCGCCGGCCAGACCGTGCCTGGCTTCGCCTACACCGTCTCCAACGACGGCAGCGAAGCTACGGGCGACAACGGCTGGGCTGACGCGGTCTACCTCTCGCAGGACCGCTTCTACGACAACAGTGACCGCCAGGTCGGCTACGCCACGCACGCGGGCAATCTCGCGCCTGGCCAAACCTATGACGGGACCATGGACATCAACCTTCCCGCCGGCCTCAGCGGCCAGTATTTCCTGATTGCCAGGACCGACTCCGGCGACCAGGTGTATGAGCGCGGCGCGGAGAACAACAACGCCATGGCATCCGGTGTCAACCAGTGGTTCACCATCGTGTCGCCACCCGTGCTGGGCTCCCCCAACTACGCCGCCTACAATTACGATCTCCAGGTTACCAACGTCACGGCGAGTGCGGCCCGCGACGTGAGCGTCACCCCCGGGACCACGTTCCACCTTGCCTGGACCCTTGCCAACGCTGGCACCGGCAACATCCCCGAGAGTACCTGGACGGACGCGGTCTACCTCAGCAGTGACGCCACCTGGGATGTGAACGACATTTTCGTCGGCAGTGTCACCGGCCGCCACTCCCTCGCCGCCGCCGCCGCTCTCACCAATGCCGCCGACTTCAAGCTCCCGGCCGTGGACGAGGGCCGCTACTACCTCATCGTGCGCGCTGACATCCGCCAGAACATCATCGAATCCAACGAGGCCAACAACGCCGGGGCTACCGCCGCCAACAACCGCCTCGACACGTCCATTGAGCAGCTCCACATCGAGGACGAGATCACCGACACCAATGGCAACGGCATCATCTACACCGATCAGGCCACGGCCCCGATGAGCAGCGACACCGAGCTCTACTACCGCGTCGACACGGAAGCCGGCAAGGACCTCGAAATCGCGCTGCTCTGTAACAAGGTGGGCGCGTCCACGCAACTCTTCGTGAAATTCGGCGGCGTGCCCAGCCCGGTCACGGCCGACTTCGCGTACACGAACTACTTCCAGCCCAACCAGACCCTGGTCATCCCCGGGACGCGCGCCGGCAGTTACTACATTCTCGCCAAGGGCCAGAACATCCCCGACGCCCCGCAGTCGGTGGTGGTCCGGGTCAAGTACCTGCGCTTCGAGGTCAGCAGTGTATCGCCGGGGCGTGCCGGCAACGGCGGACGGACGACGTTCAAGATCGAAGGCGCCCGCTTCACGCCGGCGACGCAGGCCGTGCTGGTCGGTCCGGCGGCCCGCGCCGAACTCGCGGCCGAGTCACTGTGGTTCAGTGCGCCCGGACTGCTGCACGCCACGTTCAACCTGACGGGGGCCGCACTCGGGAAATACACCTTGCGGCTCAGCAACCCCGGCGATGGCGCCGGCCCCGCGGCAACCGCGGAGTTCCCCGAAGCCGTGGACGTCATTCGCGGTTCGGGCGGCAAACTCACCACGCGGCTCGTCGCCCCCAGTTTCGTGCGCCCCAATTCCGTCAATTTCTGCTGGATCGAGTATGGCAACGCGGGTGACAGCGACATTCCGGCGCCCCTGCTGCAGGTTACCGCCACCAGCCCGGACGGCCAACCGGCCGCGCAACTCCGCTTCAACCAGACCGACTACTGGGTCACCGATCAGATCCAGGTACTCGGCATCAACCGTGACGGGCCGGCCGACCGCCTGCCGCCTGGCGCGAGCTTCTCGATCCCCATTTCCTTCCAGCTTCCCGGCACCGGCCATTACAACCTCAGCCTCCGCATTCTGGACATCGTGGACGGGGCCCTTGACTGGGCGTATATCGAGGCCATTTTCACCTACACCGATACCCCCCCGGCCCTGCAGCGCGCCATGCTGGATTACCTGCACGGACACTACGGCAATACACTCAAGGGCTTCGCCGCCGGACTGCGCGAAGATGCGTTCCGGCGGTGGCATCAGGGGCGTCCCGAGTACGATGTGCGCCGGCTGCTGACCTTTGCCGCCAGCCGCGGCTTTGAGAACGACATCAGCGCGGTGTCCGGCTTCCTGCGCGACCGCGATTCCGGCGCCATGCTCTCCGGTATTGCGGTTGTCCTCCACGGCAGCGACGGGGACCACCGTTACCAGACCCAAACACTGGTCGGTGGCGTATTCAGGTTCGAGGACGTGGCCCCCGGCGACTACCGGCTCTACGTCAGCGACTATGCGGTTGACCCGCCGGTCAACATCACACTGACGCGCGACACCGACGCGATCGCGCTCCTCATCAATGTGGCCAACCCCCCGGCTAACGTCGTCCCGGACCCCGAGAACCTGACCCAGGACGTGCATCCGTACCTGGCCCAGTCCCCCGCCGGCGCCTTGCACCTGTTCTGGAGCCGCGACGGCGCCATCTGGCATGCCACCTGGGACGGCACCGCGCAGGCCTGGCAGCAAGCCCAGGGTGCGACGGTCCCCGGCGCTGCCATCCCGCTCGCGTTCGGTACCCAGCCGCGGGCGGTCGCGTTTGCCATTGCCGACACGGGCGCCCCCACACCCGAGACGCGCGACGGGATCGCCGTCATCTGGCGTTCGCTGCCCGACGAGACCTCGCCTGGCGCGTCGCATTACCTCTACAGCCTGGGCGAGCCGGAGCGCGACATCAACGAGCAACCCACCGGTCTCTGGACCTGGACCGCCCCCGCCCTGCTTACCGACAGCCAGTTCTCCGACAACCGCCTCGGCGCCGTGCCGTTGTCCGGCGACCAGCTCCTCGGCGTCTTCCTGCGTACCGACAGTTCGCAGGCCGATGACGATACCGACGTGTACTGGAAGGTGCTGACGCCGCCCGCGGCCTCGTACGGCCGCGATGGCGCCGAGCGCACCGACGCCGGCCTGCTGCTGGACTTGGACCTCGAACGCGGCCTGGAGCGCGCCTTCGGGGACCGCGACAGCGCCACCTCGTTCTCCGAAACCTGGCTTTTCGAAAAGGAATTCTCCGTACCCAAAGTAGTCCCCGTGCTGGGCGGGACTTACGGCTGGGGCGTCAACGGTTCCATCGCTGTGGAACTGCAGGACTGCGAAACCACCGGCAAGGGCACGATCGGCGGCAAGGTCAAACTGGGCGGCGAAAACCGCGAACTGACCGGCAGCATCGAGCTGGCCAGCCAGTGGACCCCCGACGGCAAGGAAGCGCCCTGCAACTGGATCCTGGCCACCCGCACGCTCAAGCTTGCCATCGGCGGTTCCATCGCCGTGCCGCTGGCCCCGCTCAACTACGGGGTCACCATCGAGGACATTCCATGGGTCGGTGATTTCACCTTCGGCCTGATTGTCGAACTCGGCGTCAAGATCGAAGCCGAAGTGTCTGGCGAGTTTAAGTGGAGCGTCCAGGGCGGCGAGCCCAGCGAGGGCTCGGCGGGTTTCAAAGTGGGGTTCGGCCCGTACGGCAAGGCCAAGGCCCTGACCCTCGAAGCCGAGGTCGGCGGCATCGGCTCGATCTCGGCCCAGTACACGCGTCCAGACGGCCTGAAACTCAACGAGTACGGGTTCAAGATTTACGCCTCTCTCAAGGTCCTGCCGTTCCTGCAGTACAACTTTGAGAAGGAGTGGAAGGCCGAATTCGCGCCGGCGCGCCGCGAGCTTTGGGACGGCGAGATCGCCCGCGGTGTTCGGCAAGATATCACCCCCGACAGTCTGCGCCTGACCTGGACGGACGGGACTCGCGGCGGCAACTACTCCCGCACCACCGCCACGTTCACCAAGCAGGTCACCCTCGGCACCACCAACGTCTACGATGGCGACGGCGCCAGCCTGCTGGACCCGACCGTCCAGGGCCAGTCCGACCGCCTGGTTGACGGCGCCCCGGCCACCGCCCTCAACCCCGGCACCGGCGAAATCCTTGCGGCCTGGTGCAAGGACAGCGGCAACATGGACCGCAACACCGGCTCGGCGCTCAAGCTCGCCGCCTTCACGCCCGGTGACCGCGCTGCCGCACACTGGACCGCACTGCCGGACCTTGACTCGGCCGCCAGCTTCAACCGCGAACCGGCGCTTCTCTTCGACGGCACCGGCGATGCGTGGGTGTTCTGGGTGCGCGCGCCCGCCAACGTCAACTTCAACAGTCCGATTCCGGACCTGCTCGGGGCCTTCTTCAACTCCGACATTTGGTACATGCATCGCGACGGCAACGCCTGGAGTGCGCCCGCCGTGCTGGCGACGCTGCCGGGTGAAGACAGCGTCCCCGCCGCCGCCAGCGACGCGGCCGGCAACCTGACGGTCGCCTGGCTGAACCGTTACGCCGCCGCCGGCGCCACGGGTCACGAAACTCTCTACACCGTCCAGTACCATGCCGGGACCGGCACGTGGAGTGAGCCGCAGGCCGGGGCCGCCGTGGTCCAAATCAAGAACGGCATGCCGCAGCTCACATCCCCGGTGGTCGGCTACGCCGGCAACGACCCGGTGGTCGTCTGGAGTCAGAACCTGAAAACGCAAGGTGATTCCCCGGACTTCGCCATCCAAACGGCAATGCTCGGACGCGGCCTCCGTGGTCTCGACACGTTGGAACTTGACCGACCGCTGCCGCTGCCGGTCCACGGCAAAGACCCGAACGCCGCCCCGATCACTGCTGACCGTCTCGCGGATGGCCGGAGTGGCCAGCGGGCGCCGCCGTACGCCGTGCCGGAGAAATGCTGCAAGCCGAAAGAGGACTGCAAACAAGACCAGGCCGGCAAGCCCACCCCCGGAAAGTGTGATGACCCCTGTCAGAAGCCGCCCGCGGCCAACTGCCCGCCCCCACCCCCGCCTGGCCCTGGCCCCGGCGCTCCCGGTGGCCCCGGCGGTCCGGGCGGTCCGGGCGGCGGCGGTGGCGCCGGCGTGGACAGTGGCCTCTCCCATGACCCGAACGAGAAACACGGGCCGGAAGGGTTCGGGCCGCAGCATGCCATCCCGCCCGATGGCGTCATCAACTACACCATCATGTTCGAGAACCAGGCCGTGGCTACCGCCCCGGCGTCCGTCGTGCGCGTCACCGACGTGCTGCCCGCGCAGCTCGACATGTCCCGCTTCCGCCTCGGCGAGTTCGCCTTTGGCGATACCGTGGTGGCCGTGCCCGAAAACCGGCCGTATCACAACCAGACCCTGCGGCTGGCCAACGGCATGGACCTGATCCTGTCCGCTACCATCAACCCGGCCAACCGCACCGCGACCTGGGAGTTCCGCACCGTCGACCCGGCTACCGGCCGGCAGCCCGCCAATCCCGGCCTCGGCTTCCTGCCTCCGAACCGGCCCGATGCCGAGGGGCAGAAGGGCCATGGTGAGGGACGCGTGACCTTCACCATCCTGCCTGCCGCCGACGCCGCCGGCCAGGTCATTCGGAACGAAGCCACCATCGTCTTCGATGACAACACCGCCATCGTGACCAACCTCACCGAACACCTCAGCAGCAACACCGCCTACAGCAGTGCGGTAACGGACTTCACGGGCAACACGGACGACGGCCTCGACACCGCCAACGGCACCATGCTGACCGTCAACTGGGGCCTCACCACCACTCCGCCCAGCGCCGTGCTGGACCTCGACCCACCTCTCGCCGGCTACGACATCTACATGGCCATCAACGACGGCCCCTACTCCCGCTGGCTCAGCGGCTCCAAGGCCACCTCCACGCAACTGGAGGTGACCCGCGGCCTGACCTACAGCTTCTACTCGATTGCGCGTGACGGGGCGGGCATTGAGGAGAACGCGCCGGCACAACCCGACGCCGTGGTGCGTATCCTGCACGACACCGTGGTCATTGCCGGCGCCGTGCTGTACAACGGCCGCCAGCCCGGCAGCATCGACGTCGCCTGCGAACCGCACCAGAAGACCGGCGGCGCCGTCGGCGCGGCGGTCGTCGCGACGCTCAACGACCCGGGACCGTACAGCTTTGCCAGTCTGCCCGGCGAAGGGGTCCGGTACTACCTCACGGCGTTCATTGACAGTAACGGCAACCACCTGCGCGACGCCACCGAGGCCGGCACGCTCCAAGCCGTGGTCGTGGACCCCGTCGGCCAGCCGCCGCAAATCACGGCTAACCTCGTTATCACCGACGTTGACAGTGACGGCGACGGCATGCCCGACTGGTGGGAAAAGGCCATGTTCCTCGACGAGGGCACCGGCACGCTTCTCACCGACATCGCGCCGTTTGCCGACCCCGACGCCGACGGCAGTCCCAACCTGATCGAGTATCGCAACAGCACGGACCCGCTGGATCCGCAATCGCGTCAGGACAAGACCGCCAGTCGTGGCCCGGTCCGGATCGACAACGGCACGCTGTACGTCAACGGCAGCGAGTTCATCAGCCGCGGCCTGCTCTACCGTGCCACGCCACCCGGCAGCACACCGGCCCCCGACAGTGCCGCCTACAGCCTGCGGCAGCTCCCGCGTGACCTGCCCGCCATCGCCGACATGGGCGCCAACTGCATCCGCACCCCCGGCCGCTTGAACACTGACGTGCTTGACGAAGCGGCCAAGGCCGGGCTGTGGGTCATCGCCGGCTACCCGGTGGACCCGGCGGCCGCTGACCTGGCGCTGCCGGAAACCCGCGCCGCCATCCTGGCGGACTTCAAGGCGTATGTCACGGCGTTCAAGGACCATCCGGCCCTGCTCCTGTGGTGCATCGGCGACCGCGTCGACGCGGGGCTTGCAGACGCCGCGCAGAAGACCGCGTGGTACGCGCTGCTCAGCGAACTGGCCTGGGCCGCCGCGGAGCTCGAGGGTCCCGTCTACCATCCGACCACCACGGCCCTCGACAGCCTGGCCGATTTGCCGCTCTACAAGCATCTCGCCGGCGGCCTCGACCTCTGGGGCCTTGACTGGACCGGCCGCAACAGTTTCGCCACCGCCCGCGCCGGTGAACGCCCCGACCGCGCCGACGTCTTCCAGTCCTTCACCGACATCGGCACCGGCAAACCGCTCTGGATCGCCAGCTACGGTATTGACGCCTGGGATGAAACCGCCAGCCGGCTCGATGAACCGAACCAGGCCAGAATCGATCTGGCCCTGTACCGTGACCTTGCCACCCGCGTGAGTGAACCCGGCGTTTACCGCGCCGCCGTTGACCAGATCGTCTACACCGGTGCGGCCACGACCGTTGGCGATGGCGACACCGGCGTTACCGGACGCCTGTTCTTCCATGATGCCAACAACGACGGCCTCTGGGACGCGGGTGAACCCGTGTGGCAGGACATGGTCATCAGCCGCAACGGCTTCTTCGAGGCCGGTTACGATACGGCGATCATCGGCGCTCCGGCCGACCAGGCCGCCGGCATTCAGACCGGCCTCGCCTTCAAGGACACGAATGAAAATGGCCTCTGGGATAGCGGTGAACCGATCTGGCAAGACGTTGCCGGCGCCGGCGCGTTGCCGCGCCTGTTCAACCCCGGCGTGGACGTCATCATCAGCGGCACTCCCCCGGCCGACAATGCCGCCGGCTACCAGGGCAGCATCAACCTCTACTACGTTGACACCGATGCCAGTGACACCTACACCCCCGGAGAACCGCTCTGGCAGGATGAAAACAAGGGCACGGCCGGCGTCTATGACGCCGTCGACGAGAGGGTGATCGACCCGGCGCCGGGACCGGGCACGGCCGGTGTCAGCACCGGACTCTGTTTCGCCGATGCCAATACCAACGGCGCCTGGGATGCCGAGGAGGATGTCTGGAGCAAGCGACCGGGCGTGGCCCTCGGCGGCGTCGTGGCCGAGTACCTGGACCAGTGGTGGCCCGTGGCGCCCGCCAACACCCATGACGTCGGCAGCAGCAGCAACGGCGTCCCGGGCGACGAGGAATTCTACGGTGTGGTAACCTATGCGCCGGATTCCACCGTCGCCCTGGATCAGCGACTGGCCGCCACGGTATTGACGCAGGCATGGCACGGCCTGCCGGTCACCGCCCCGGTGATCCGGCGGACACTGATTGACGTGCTCGAAGACACCACCGTCACCTTCCGCATCAATGCCGTGGGTGGCGAAAACGATTACACCTACGACGTCTCCAACCCGCTGTTCGGATCACTGAGTGGCGCGGGCCCGGATCCTACCCTGATCACCTACACGCCGGCGCCCAACTTCACCGGGACCGACCGCATTGACTTCAAGGCCGTCGGCCCCGGCGGGGAACTGGCCGGGGTCGTCATCGTCCAGGTCAGACCCGTGGATGATCCGCCGTCCAATCTCGCCGTGAATCCGGATGCCGCACCTATCGTGGTCAGCGAGAACAGCACCCTCACTCTCGGCATCACCGCCGATGAGCCGGACGGCGATCCCGTCAGTCTCGGGTACACCATCAGTAACGGCGCCCTTGCCGGAGCTACCATCACCGGAACCGCGTGGGACGACAACCTGGGTCAGTGGCACGCCACCTTGACCTGGACCCCGTCCTATGACGAAGCCAGCCGCGCCGCGCCGGTGAAAACGTACGACGCCCTGTTCAGCGCCAGCGACAACCCCCCGGCGGGGCACACCATCACCTTGGCCCGCGAGGTGGCGGTGCAGAACGTCAACCGCGCCCCGACGGTCACCAATGCCCAGCTCGGCCCGACCGCCGAAGTGGTGTTCGCCACTGAACCCCTCACGCTTGACGGCTGGACCTACCAGGACCCCGACAGCGACGCCCAGGACGGTAGCAGGGCCCAGATTCGCTGGTTCCGCACGGACCGCCGCGCCGATCCCGTACCGCTGCCGGCCTTCGATGACGCAGTCATTCTGACGATAGACGGCAACAGCGTCAAGGTCGGGGACCGGGTGTATTGCGAAGTTCGCGGCAGTGATGGCTTGGACCTGTCCGCCAGCCCGGCGCGCTCGTCCGATGTCACGGTCCTGAACGCACCCACCGCCGTCAGCGTGCTGCCGAACCCGGCCCGCACCGCCGACGACCTGAGTTTCAGCCTCACTTGGTTCGACCCAGCCGCCGCCGGCAACCCGGCGTACGACATTCAGTGGCGCAAGGGCGGGGGCATCCCAGCCGGCGACACCACGGGGGCCGTGCTCGACAAGACTCTGACCACCAGGGGCGATGTCTGGTCCACCACGGTTACGGCGTTTGCCAACCTCTCCCTCGGCGGCCGCCACGACGCACCGCCAGTCGCCGGAACGCTAACCATCGGCGACACGCCGCCGCCCACACCGACCGCGGCGGATTACGACCTCGCGCTGCCGCAGGCCGACCAGGCGCTTTCGGTGGTTGACGTCGATTTCGCTGCCGACGACGACAACGACCCGATTACGCTCGAATACGAATGGTCCAAGGATGAGTCGTTTGCCACGAGCGAGGATTCCGACGCCTCGCTCGATATCGGCAAGCCGACGGCCCGCGACACCTGGTACGCCCGCGTCCGCAGTGTGGCGTCCGATGGCATTAACCCCGGCGCGGCCCATTCCGGCTGGTTCGACCTGGGCAGTATTCGTATCGGCCTCACGATCTACGAACTGGCCCTGTTCTCCGGCTGGAACCTGGTATCCCTGCCGATCCAGCCGGTAGACAACCTGCGCACCCAGGTGGACGAGTCCACTGCCGACGGCCTGTTCGGGGACGCCAAGGGCGGCCATGTCTGGGTCTGGCGCCAGGTTCAGGGCGTGGGAATGCGGTTTTCCGATCCGGACGAGGGCAATACGGCGGTGGCCGAGGCCAACACCGTCAAGCCGCTGACCGGCATGTGGGTCTACCACCGGCCGGCACCCGGTCGTCCCGAGGAGCCGACGCTGCTGCCTGTCGTCGGCTGGCCGCTGGAACGTAATTTCGGCCCCGGCACCAACGAACAATTGCTCACGCTCCAGCCGGGTTGGAACTTGGTCGGCACGGTCGCGGACTACACGGCGATGCCGTCGTGGCTTGGCAATCCGGTCCGTGACCCCGTCTGGACGTGGCGCGCGGAAGACGGCCTTCAAGCCGCGTACGAGCGGGTGCTGTTCACGCCGCAGTCCGCGCTGCGCCAAGGGCAGGGTGCCTGGTTCTTCCTCCTCGGCAACACGCCGCTGACCATCGATGTGGGCGCGCCGTAAGACAGAGCTCGCGTGGCCGGCCATCCCGGAGTGGATGGTCGGCTGCGACAAAATTCGACAGGTCCTTTCGATGCTCACGACGCGATATCTATCAGGCGATGCTTCCCACTCCGTGTTCAGCGTTCGATGTCTGCTGCTTGCCGGGTTACTGGCTGCCGCGTGGTTGCTGACACCGGCCGCCGCCGCCGCTCCCAAGCTTGCCGTCTTCCCGCCGGTCTTCGAGTTTGGGGTGCAGGACACGAATAGGGGCAGCTACAGCTACGTCTTTCTGTTGCGCAACGAGGGCGATGCGAAGCTGACCATCAAGACCGTGCGCGCCAGTTGCGGCTGCACGACCACAGCGCTCGGAGCTCAGGAGATCGAGGCAGGCAAGGAAACGGAGTTGCGCGGTGAACTGCGCACCGCCAGTTTCGAGGGCGAGATCCGGAAAAGCATTTCCCTGGAGACCAGTGACCCAGCCCGGCCGCTCTGCAGACTCGAACTGACCATCTCGCTGCCGCGCCGTACCCCGGGCCTGCGCTTCGCCTCCGGCAACCCGCGCCACCTCGCCACCGTCAGCGGCGGTGTGTGCACGGCGACGATCACGTTGGAGAACGGCGACCCGAAGACCACAGCACACGCCACCGCGCTGGAACTGCCGCCAGGCTGGACGTGCGACGCGAAGCTGCCGCTTGCCGTTGCCCCCGGCCAGAAAACGGTCTTGGTCCTGACGCGACCCGAGAAGGACGCCATTACCACGCGTGAGCAGAGCATCCTCGTCAAGACCGACCATCCTGCCACGCCGGAACTGCGCGGCAGCCTGTTCACCATCCGTTTGCCGGTCGCGGCCGGCCGTTGAGTTCGCGCCGGCAGTGCCAGCGCGTCGCCGCTCAAGACGTTGGTCAAGCCGTGCCTCGATTGGGGAAGGCGTGAAGGACCCCGCGCTTACGCACGACAAGAAACGTCGACCTGTGCAAGCAGAGTGACGCCGGGTAGGTCGCGGTGCCAGTCCAGACCGCCTTGTCTGACCGACAGTACCGCGGGCGGCCCTCCGCCCGCCATCCGAGTTTTGTGCTACGCGCGTGCCGAGAAGCGGGCGGAGGGCCGCCCGCAGTACTGTCAGAATGTGACGGCGCTTGATCCGGTGCTTGCACAGGTCAAGAAACGTGATGCGTCAGCGCCCCCCGGCCGGCAGACCGGCCGGTCATCTCGGCACGAAACTCGGGCGTCCTGGTCTGAGTCCCGCCTTTAGGCGGAAGCCTTGCGACGCTTCAGCGAGCGGCCGGGGATCGGCTCGCTCAAGCTCGCCTGCCACTTCCGCCTAAAGGCGGGACTCAGGCGCGGGCACCGTGTGTGCGAGATGGCCGAGTTTCATGGGAGTCACGGGTGGAGATAAGGTCGACGGTTGACCGGGGCTGGCGCCTAGAGTGGTCGGAGCGGCTCGCTCCGACACCCGCGGGAGCGAGCCGCTCCCGCCACTTTGCCAGAACGACCCGGACAAACAGTGAGTAACGCCCACACATGACCGGCCGGTCCGCCGGCCGGGGGGCGCTGACGCATTACCAAAAAACCGGGCGGCAACTGGCGCGGAGCACGAAGACGACTTATCGTTAATCTTTTCAGGATGTTCCTGGGCACCGGTGTGTGCGGTGGGTTCGGCGCGGGGCCGGGCTTGGGAACGCGGAGTCAGGAATCGTCTGCCACAGGACACTGAAATGGTCTTTGCGCCAGTTGAACTCATCCGATTCTGGTTAAGGCTATACGGGGTGCGACGTCTGCACCTGCACCAACCCGCTTGGGCCGTCGCATCACCGGGCGGTTCTGGGACCGGTGCTTCGACTGCCGGCAACCTGCCGGAGTCGATCCTGAACCGGTTTGCCGTTGACAAGGGAAGGGGTAGCGGCGACGGCCGCAATCCGCCCGCGCGCGGCATGACCACGTCGGGCATCTACCCGGCTTCAGACGGAAACGGCGGGGTGAATCCCGGTGAAACCCACACCGCGCTGCGTTTGGACTCCGGCATGATCGAGCGTGCCGCGGTCGAAGAAGAGATCCCGGCGGAGATCAAGCCGTGGGGCATTAAAGTCACCCTCGCTGGCGCCGCCATATTTCTGGGGCTGTTCCTGTTCACGCTTTTCGGCCCGGACCCGAAGCGGCCGGAATCGGCGCCCGTGCGCAAGTCCCCGGGGGAGCGCAAGGTCGTGATGGTCACGAAGAAGAGTAACACGTCCGCCCCAACAGCACCCGACGCGGAACTTGGCGGCCCGTTCAAACTCAAACTGCCGGGGGTCAAAGAGGAGCCGTCTCCCCCGTCCCTTCCTCCCAAGCAACCGCCCCGCAAACTGACCAAACCGCGCGGCGGTTCGGTTGTTCTGAAGAATGCGAGTTTTGAGAGCAACTCGATTCCGGACAGCGGCGAGGGCGACCCGAATGGCTGGACCCGAGGCGGCGCGGGTGGCGGCGGGGTCAGCGATTCGACGCAGCCGGCGGCGGCCGGAACGACGATCCCGGACGGCGTGCAGGTCGCGTTCCTTCCCGGTGGCGCCACCTTGACCCAGGGGTTGGCCGGGTTGACCGCGTTCAAAGGCTACTGGGTGCAGTTTTACTACTCGCGGCGTCAGGACGGCGCTGTGCCCGGCCTGTCTGTGAGCTATGCCGGGGAAAGCGTCGGCACCGTGGCGGAGATCTCCAGCGGCGCCGAGTACGAGTGCGCGACGTTCTCCTTCCGTTCCGCCAAGAGCAGTGGCGACCTGGTGTTCACCAACACGGCGGCCGACCCCGCCGCCGTTGTCCTCATCGATTGCGTGTCGGTGCTCCAACGCGACTCGGACCAGATCGTCCTGCACAACACCAGCTTCAACGGCAGCCTTCCCAAGGACGCCTTCACCGCGCCCGATGCGCCGGTCGCCGGCTGGACCAAGCAGGGGAAGGTGTTCGTGCAGCAGGCCACCGGCCAGGGCTTCCACGACAACGGCCTGTCGGACGGCCCGGCTTTCGCCGTGCTCCAGGATGAGGCGTGGTTGCGACAGACCATCAAGGGTCTGGAACCGGGAAAGACATACGAACTGTGTTACGGCTTCAACGCGCGACAGGAGAATTTCGGCGGCACTCCCAAACTCCGGGTCACGATCGGCGACGTGACCGTCCAGGACGAGGAAGTCTGGGCCGTCGGGACCTTCAACCCCTTCCAGCAGATGGCCTTCGAGTTCAAGGCCGATCGCCCCGAAATGGACCTGGAGTTCCGCCAGACAGAGTCGGGCGATCGGACCATCTTCGTGGACAACGTTGCGGTCCGCGTTCTGAAAGAGATCGCCGGGACGCCGGACGCCGGACCGGGCCAGCCGTAGTCCTGGGGCTGTGTTTCCGGACGGACAACTGCCCAATGAAGGAGCATTCAGCGCTCCGGTCGACGACTCTCCGACTCTGCTTCGCTATCGACCGTCAGAGTAACGGGCCAACCCGATTCCATGCTGACACCTGAAACCTGACACCTGAAACCCTCCCGGGAGGAAGCCATATGGGTCATCGTTGTGTCCGCCTTTCGCTCTGGCCGGGCCATGTCCGCACCGTGTGCGCGGCGGGCCTGTGTCTGAGTCTTGCCGGCCTGTTCGGCGGCGGTTGCCTCCCCAAGAAAGGGGCCGCAGGTGCGGGCTCGGCGCGCCCGCCCGCCAAGCCGGTTCCAGTCACCGTCGGCACGGTGGTGCAGAAGACCATGCCCAAGCGAATCGTGACGTTCGGGACCGTCGAGGCGTACGCCACCGTCTGGATCAAGCCCATGATTGCCGGACAGTTGCAGCGGGTCCACATCGAGCCCGGCCAGCGGGTGAAGAAGGGCGATCCGCTGTTCAGTCTTGACCCCAAGCCGTTTGCGGCGACCATCAACCAGTACGAGGCGTTGCTGCTCAGGGACCAGGTGCAGGCTGACGAAGCGCAGCGCCAACTCGGCATCGCCAATGCGCTGCTGGAGAAGGGCGTCGCAACCGACGATGAAGTGAAGCAGGCCCGTTCCCGACTCGACGCTCTGCAGGCCAGCATCACCGCTGACAAGGCCACCATCGAACGAGCCAAGATCGACCGCGATTACTGCACGATCGACGCACCCATCGACGGTCGTGCCGGCGACCTGCCCATCCGCGAGGGCAGCGTCGTCAAGGCCAATGAGACGACCATGCTCGTCCTGGCCCAGACCATTCCCGTTTATGTCACGTTCGCCGTGCCGCAGGTGTCGTTGCCCGAAATCCGGGCCGGCATGGCAGCGCGCAAACTGCCGGTGACAGTGCTCACCCCCGGCGACTCGTCCTTCAGCGAGACCGGCGAGCTTTCCTTCATCGACAACACGGTTGACGAGACGACGGGGACCATTCGCCTCAAGGCAACCTTTGCGAACACGGATGAAAGACTTTGGCCCGGCCAGTACGTCGATCTCGTGCTGACATTGAGCGAGGACCCGAACGCCGTCGTGGCGCCGGCGCAGGCAATCCAGACCGGGCAGCAAGGCAGCTACGCCTTTGTCGTCGGCCAGGACCAAACGGCTTCCCTGCGGCCGGTGACTATCGCCCGGACCGCCGGCGACGAGATCATCGTGGCCAGCGGCCTGGCGCCCGGCGAAACGGTGGTGACCGACGGGCAACTGCGCCTCATCCCCGGGGGCAAGGTTGACGTCCGTGCTCCCGTGTCGGCTTCCCGAGAGGGTCAAAAGGAAAACGAGAGCGGCCAGGAATCGGCACCGGCCAAGGCAGCGGCGAAGAACTCTCCATGAATCCATCTGAACTCTTCATTCGCCGTCCGGTCATGACGACGCTGGTGTCGTTAGGCATCCTGCTGTTCGGACTCATGGCGTATCCGCTGCTGCCCGTCAGCGACCTGCCAACCGTGGATTTTCCCACCATTTCGGTGTCGGCGTCCCTGTCCGGCGCCAGCCCCGAGACCATGGCCTCCGCGGTGGCCACGCCGCTGGAAAAGCAGTTCTCCACCATTGCCGGCCTCGATTCCATGACATCGAGCAGCTCGCTGGGCAACACCCAGATTACGCTGCAGTTCAGTCTCGACCGCGATGTTGACGCCGCGGCCCAGGACGTGCAGGCCGCCATCGCCCAGACGCTCCGGCAACTGCCGTCGGATATGACCACGCCGCCGAGCTACCGCAAGGTTAACCCGGCCGATTCCCCGATCATGTTCATGGCGCTGACCAGTGCGACCCTGCCGCTGTCCACCCTGGACAACTACGGCCAGACCGTCCTGGCGCAGCGCATCTCGACCGTCAGCGGCGTCGCCCAGGTCCAGGTGTACGGCTCGCAGAAGTACGCGGTCCGCGTCCAGGTGGATCCGCGCGCCCTGTCGACCCGCGGCCTCGGCATCGACGAGGTTCAGCAGGCCATCGAGACCGCCAATGTCAACCTGCCCACCGGAGCGCTCGACGGCCGTCACAAGGCGTTCACTATCCAGACCGCCGGCCAACTCACGACCGCTCAGGCCTATCGCCGCATTGTGGTCGCGCAACGTGGCGGCGCCCCGGTGCGGCTCGAGGAGATCGGCCGCGTCATCGACGGCATCGAGACCGATAAGACAGCCGCGTGGTACTGCACGCCGGAGAAACAGCAGCGTGCCATCGTGCTGGCCATTCAGCGCCAGCCTGGGACCAATACCGTCGAGGTCGCCGCCGCCGTCAAGGAGTTGCTCGAGTTGCTGCGCACCCAGTTGCCCGGTTCCGTGTCCCTGGAAATGCTTTTCGACCGGTCGGAGACCATCAAGCGTTCAGTCGAAGACGTCAAGTTCACCATGCAACTGACTCTGGCGCTGGTCGTCCTGGTCATCTTCCTGTTCCTGCGCAACGTGCGCGCCACCATCATCCCGAGCCTGACCCTGCCCATGTCGATCATTGGCACCTTTGCCGTGATGTACCTGCTCAATTACAGCCTGGACAACCTGTCGCTGATGGCGCTGACCCTGTCGATCGGTTTCGTGGTCGACGACGCCATTGTCATGCTGGAGAACATCTATCGTCACATCGAGAAGGGGAAAGGTGTCTACCAGGCCGCCTTGGACGGATCGCGTGAGATTTCCTTCACCATCATCTCCATGACGTTGTCGCTGGCGGCCGTGTTCATCCCGGTCATGTTCCTGGGCGGGATCGTTGGTCGGCTGTTCCGCGAGTTCGCTGTGACTATCGGCGTCGCCGTGCTGGTGTCCGGCTTTGTCGCCCTGACCCTCACCCCCATGCTGTGCAGCCGGTTTCTGCGTCCGCATCAGGCGCCTGCCAACGGCGAGGCCGAACACGCCCGCGCCCCACGCGGTTGGGTTCTGCGCTTCTATGAAACCACGCTGCGCTGGACGGTCCGGCACAAGAGCTGGGTGCTGATCCTGTCTCTGGGCGTTCTGGTTTTCACCGTTTACTTGTTCCAGGTCGCGCCGAAAGGCTTTATCCCCAGCGAAGACCAGAACGTACTCCGCGGCCAGACCGAGGCGGCGCAGGGCATTTCGTTTGCAGCCATGGCCGAACATCAGCAGGCGGTTGCGTCCGTGATCCAGCAGGATCCGAACGTCGAGGCGTTCATGTCGCGCGCCGGCACCAGCACGTTCGGGGGGAGCGGCAATACGGGCTTCATGTTCGTGCGGCTCAAGCCGCGCCAGGAGCGCAAGATGTCCGCCGACCAGGTCGTGCAGAGCCTGCGCGGCAAACTGGCGGCCGTCCCGGGGATCAAGGTCTTCCTGCAGAACCCGCCGGTGATCAACGTCGGCGGCCGCATGAGCAAGTCACAGTACCAGTACACACTCCAAGGCTCGGATGCCCCGGAATTGTACGCCTTTGCGACGCGTATGGCCACCGAACTGGCGGCCCTTCCTGAACTGCTGGATGTCACCAGCGACCTGCAGATCACCAACCCGCAAGTGAATGTGGCCATCGACCGTGACAAGGCTGCGGTGCTCGGCGTCTCCGCCGCGCAGATCGAGAACGCCCTGTACAGTGCCTTTGGCCCACGCCAGATCTCCACCATCTACGCCCCGGACAACCAGTACCGCGTCCTGCTCGAGTTGCTGCCTGAGTACCAGCGCGACAGCAGCGCGCTGTCCCTGATCTACGTCCGCTCCGCGGCAGGAAAGCTGGTGCCGCTGCGTGAACTGGTCCAGTTCGAACACGGCGCCGGCCCTCTCAGCGTAACCCATTCGGGGCAACTCCCCTCGGTCACCATTTCCTTCGATCTGAAGCCCGGTGTGTCCCTGGGGCCGGCACTGGCCTCCGTCCAGGAGCACGTCCGGCGCAGCCTGCCGGACACGGTCAGCGCCAGCTTCCAGGGCACGGCCCAGGCCTTCCAGAGCTCCATGAAAGGCCTGAACATGCTCCTGATCCTGACCGTGGTCGTCATCTACATCGTGCTGGGAATCCTCTACGAGAGCTTCATTCACCCCGTCACCATCCTCACCGCCCTGCCGTTCGCCGGACTCGGCGCGCTGATCACGCTGATCGCATTCAAGGTGGATGTCTCTCTCTACGCCTTCGTCGGCATCATCATGCTGGTGGGAATCGTGAAGAAGAACGGCATCATGATGATCGACTTTGCGATCTCCGCACAGCGCGACGAGGGCAAGTCGCCGCAGGACGCCATCGTTGAAGCGTGCCTGACCCGCTTCCGCCCGATCATGATGACGACCATGGCCGCGCTCATGGCCGGCATCCCGATTGCCATCGGCTTCGGGACCGGCGGCGAGGCGCGCCGCCCCCTCGGCCTGGCCGTCGTCGGCGGCCTGGTGTTCTCGCAGTTCCTCACGCTCTACGTAACCCCCGTCTTCTACGTCTGGATGGAAACCCTCCGCGGCTGGTTCCGCCGACACAATCCCGCGCCCATTCCCCAGGCGTAGGCGGTGTACAAGAATAACCTGTGCATTTGCGGCCGGGTATCTTGAGCCGGTTTCAAGGCACGAGGGCGGCGCATAGCCTGAGCTA
>MHBL01000365.1 GCA_001803235.1 Lentisphaerae bacterium RIFOXYA12_64_32 | reverse complement strand
ACATATTCCAATATGCTCAGTCCTCGTTCCTAGAATCTGACGGCCTGGCGCCACGCCAAATGTACAGGTTATTCTTGTACGCCGCCTTAGTGCCCCCGGGCGCACCAGGACGACAGATCAACCCTGTTGCGGCAGGCACGCAGTGGCACTATAGTGTCACTACAATGAAAACGGAGATTGTCACCACGCTCAAACGACAAGCGACGCGGATACTCGGCGAACTCGCCCAAGACCACGTCCCGGTCCTGATTACCGAACATGGACGTCCGGCCGCCTACCTGGTCGATGTGGAGTCCTTCGAGTTGCAGCAGGAGCGTCTGCGAATCCTTGAGGGCATCGCGCGCGGGGAGCGTGCGATTGAGGAAGGAAGGAGCCTCACCGAACGGCAGGCCAAGACGAGAATGGCACGATGGCTGAACTGATCTGGGCCGAGCCTGCGATTCAGGACTTGGACGCGGTTGCCGACTACATCGCGCTGGACAACCCTGACGCCGCACGGCGGTACGTCCGGAAAGTCTTTGCCGAGGTCTCCCGACTGAAGGTCTTTCCCGAAATGGGACAAGTGCCCGCGGAACTGGAGGACCTGCCCCAGTATCGACATTTGGTGATCGGTCCCTGTCGTCTCTTCTACAGGGTTTCTGCCGGCAACGTCTTCGTCCTGCACGTCACGCGATGCGAGAGGCTGTTCCGACGTCAGGTACTGCTTGACCGGGACGAGGCCCCGTGAGGTCGAATCCGACGCGGCGCAGGACGGAGAAGCCACGGTCACTTCGAAGAGGTCCAGGTCGAGTGACGTTCGGCTTGAATCCCCCCGTTCGCGGTGTAGCGTCCGTGCTTTCCCGCATATTGCAGAACCGTCATGACCGCGCCACATGAGGACGCTCGCACCATGATCATGGCCGCACAGCGCAAAGTCCGCACCTCAGCCACTGTCAAGGCCGTACGTTCCGTCCAGCCGCGCCGGAAGAAGCCGAAAGCGGCGTCTTCCCGCAAGTCGCAGCAGGTGTCGCGCACGCACCGCCCGCCCGAGATGTCCATCGAGGAGTGGCAGGTCGCGCTGCGCCGGCAGTTTGCGCAGACCCAGCAGTACGACGTGAAGAACGCCGGCAATGAGTCCGTCTTCTCCGAGTTCGAAGTGACCAACCCGGCGACAAACCGCACCTACCGCGTCGCGATCCGCGGCCGCGAGCTCGGCGAAAACTACTGCTCCTGCCCCGATTACTCGGTCAACACGCTCGGCACCTGCAAGCACATCGAATACATGCTGGCCAGGCTCGGCCGCAGCCCGCGCGGCCGGACCGCCCTGGCGCGCGGTTTTCACCCGCCGTATTCCGAGGTCTATCTGCGCTACGGCGCCAAGCGCGAGGTCGTGTTCCGGCCCGGTACCGAGTGCCCTGAGGACCTCCGGCGGAAAGCGCACGACTACTTCGACGCGAACGGCCTGCTGCGACCGGACGCGTACGGCACGTTCCCCGAGTTCGCCGCCGGCATCAAGTCCAACGTCCACGACGTCCGCTGCTACGCGGACGCCCTGGACTTCATCGCCGAAGTCCGCGACCGCACGGAACGCAGCCGCCGCATCTGGGCCCAGTTCCCGGACGGCGCCACCAGTCCGGCCTGCCGCGACCTGCTGAAGGTGAACCTTTACCCGTACCAGTGCGAGGGCGCGATCCGCCTGGCCGAAGCGGGCCGCTGCCTGCTCGCCGACGACATGGGATTGGGGAAGACGATCCAGGCGCTGGCGGCCACCGAAATCCTCGCCCGCATTGCGGCCGTCGAACGCGTCCTCATCGTGACGCCGACCTCGCTCAAGTACCAGTGGGAAAAGGAGATCGAGCGCTGCACCGGCCGGAACGCCATGGTCATCGACGGACTCATTCCGGCCCGGACCGAGAAATACCGCGCCGAGTCGTTCTTCAAGATCGTCAACTACGACGTCGTCGGTCGCGACCTGTCCCTGATCGACGCTTGGCAGCCGGACCTGGTCATCCTTGATGAAGCCCAACGCATCAAGAACTGGAAGACCAAGACGGCTCAGAGCATCAAGCGGTTGCGTTCGGAGTACGCCTTTGTGCTGACCGGCACGCCGATCGAGAACCGGCTCGAAGAACTGCACTCCATCGTCGAGTTCGTCGACCGCTTCCGCCTCGGACCGCTGTTCCGGTTCCTGGCCGGACACCAGCACGTCGACGACCACGGCCGCGTCATCGGCTACCACGATCTGGGGAAGATCTCGTCGACCCTCGAACCCGTCCTGATCCGCCGCACCAAGGACAAGGTGCTCAAGCAACTGCCCGAGCGGCTCGAGAAGCGTTTCCTCGTGCCCATGACCCAGCCCCAGATCGACCACCACGAAGAGAACCGCGACATCACGGTCCGGATCGTGGCCAAGTGGCGGCGCTACGGGTTCCTGTCCGAAGGCGATCAACGCCGCCTCACCTGCGCCCTGCAGAACATGCGTATGGCCTGTGACGACGCTTACCTGCTCGACCAGTCTGTGACGGCCGGGGTCAAGGCGAGCGAGATCGAAACGCTCTTGGACGAAGTCCTCGAGGACGCCGACACGAAAGTGGTCGTCTTCAGCCAGTGGCTCCGCATGCACGAACTGATCGCGGAACGCCTCAAGGCCCGCCAGTGGGACCACGTCTTCTTCCACGGCGGCGTGCCCGGGCCGGAGCGCAAGAACCTGGTGCAACGCTTCCACGACGACCCGGCGTGCCGGTTGTTCCTCGCCACCGACGCCGGCGGCGTGGGGCTGAACCTGCAGAACGCCTCGGTCGTGATCAATGTCGACCTGCCGTGGAACCCCGCCGTGCTCGAACAGCGCATCGGCCGCGTGCACCGCTTGGGACAGCACCGTCCGGTGCGGGTGGTGCATTTCGTCTCGCAGGGCACGATCGAGGAAGGCATGCTCAACGTCCTGGCCTTCAAGAAGTCGATGTTCGCCGGCGTGCTCGACGGCGCCGGCAGCGAAGTGTTCCTCGGCGGCACGCGCCTGTCCAAGTTCATGGAATCCGTCGAGGAAGTGAGCACTGCCACACCGGCCGGCGGCCCGACGCCGTTCGACGAACCGCCCGCCGCCGATGCAGAGTCCGCAACCGCAGCGGCGGAACCGGAAGCCGCGGCAGAACCACCGGCAGCCCCCGCACCCGCTGCGGCGACTGCGGCAGCCCCGGCGGCGTCAACGGCCGCAGTTCCGGCAGACCTCGCCGCCTCGGCGGCGACCGCAGCTCCGGCAGCCACGGCGGCTGCGCCATCCGTGGCCCCACCCGCCGCCGCACCCACGACAGAGCAGGCGACCACCTCCGCTCCGGCCACTCCGAGCGCGACCGATCCCTGGCAAGGCGTGGTCACCGCGGGCATGGCGCTCCTCGACCAGCTCGGCCAGGCGCTCCAGGCGCACGCGGCCGCCCAGGCCGTACCCGCGCCTCAGACGCCCGGCACAGCCGCCGCCGCCAGCGCGCCACCGCCCGCGACCGGCCACCCGCTGATCGAGCGCGATGCGCAGACCGGCCGCGCGTACCTCAAGTTCCCGCTCCCCGACCCGGCCGCCCTGCAGAAGATCCTCGATGTCGTGTCCGTGTTCGCCAGGAAGTGAGCCGCCCTCCGGGGCGTGGCGGCAGTGGCGCGGGACCTCCGGGACCGCAGCAGGGTGCTCGGGGCCGTCCCGGCCCGATGCCCGCGGTCGGGGATCCCGTAGTAGCCCAAAAATGAACCCGTTCACCTGCCACACAAGGTGGCAGGGGTCTATGCGCCCCCCTTCTTCCCAATCGTCGCCCCGCGGGCGCAAGACCCGCGGCGGCGCGAACCGGTGCGAGTAACACCAACCTATGACCGGCCGGTCCGCCGGCCGGGAGGCGTTGACGCATTACCGCTACCGCATTACCGGACTTGATCGGGGGGCATTGCGGCTGTACACGTAATCGCAATCGATTCCCGATCCTGTCTGCCCTTTTACGGATGGTCGAGCAGCGATTGCGACGAGGATTGCGAGAAGCGATTGGCGACCCGGAAGGAGCCCGTCCCATGATCCGTCAAGGCGTCACCGCGCACCGCGGCAATTCCGTGGCGCTCCCCGAGAATACCATTCCGGCGTTCCAGAGCGCCATCGCCCTGGGTGTGGACTGGATTGAGACCGACGTGTACCGGACCCGCGACGGGCAGCTCGCTATGATGCACAACCCCACGACCGGTGCGACCTGCGACCGCGACTTGCCGGTGGCGGACTCCACATGGGCTGAACTCGCGGCGCTGGACGCCGCCGCGGCCTTCCGCCGCCAGCACCGGCTCACGACCTCAGCCTTCCCGCCGGTGCGCATTCCGCGGCTCGAGGACGCCCTGGCCCTGATCCAGACCCAGCATCATGCGCGGTTGTCGATCCAACCCAAGAACGATTGCGTGGCCGAGGTGCTCGCCCTGGTCCGGCAACTGGGCGCCGAAGAGCACGTCGGGTTCAACGACGGCAGTCTGGGAAAGATGCTTGCCGTCAAGCGCGCCAGCTCCGCCTTGCCCGTATTCTGGGATCGCGGCCCGGGCGACCCGGTCGCAGCCGATGTCGCCGTGGCGCGGCAGCACGGGTTCGAGGCCATGGTCATCCATCACACCACGGCGACGCCGGAGACCCTCGGTGCTATCCGCGACGCGGGCATGGAGGCCGGAGTCTGGACCGTGAACGTCCCGACCCAGATGAGTCGGTTCTTCGACATGGGTGCGCAGCGTTTCTACACCGATGATCCGCGCGCGCTGATCCGCCTCAACCGGCAACGGTTCCTGGTTCAGCACGTCGGGCGCCCGGAGATCATCGGGCACCGCGGCGCGTCGCACGACGCGCCGGAAAATACGCTGCCGAGCATCCGCCTCGCCTGGGACCTGGGCGCCGACGCCGTTGAGATCGACGTGTACCTGACGCGCGACCGCCACATCGTCGCCATGCACGACACGACGGCCAAGCGCTACACCGGCAGGGACGTCAAGCCGTCCGACCTCACGCTGGCGGAGCTCAAGCAGCTCGACTTCGGCAAGTGGAAAGACGCGAAATGGACCGGGACCCCGATCGCCACACTGCCCGAGATTCTGGCAACCATTCCGGCCGGGAGACGGTTGGTCATCGAGATCAAGTGCGGCCCGGACATCGTGCCGGTGCTGGCCGAAGACATTCGCCGCTCGGGCAAGACCGCGGACCAGATTGTGTTCATCGCGTTTTCGGTCGAGGTCATGCGGGCCGTCAAGGCGCGCCTGCCGGCGCACGAAGGCTACTGGCTGATCGGCTTCGACAAGGACAAGACGACCGGGGCTTGGCGCCCGCCGCCCGGCGAGGCGTTCGCCACCGCCGCCATACTGGGCGTGGACGGGCTGGACGTCAGTTCCGCCGGTCCGTACGACGCCGAGTTCACCCAGCGCATGACGGAGAACGGACTGCTCTTCTGCGTCTGGACGATCAACGACGCGGAGTCCGCGCGCCGCTTCATCGCTCTGGGCGCGCACAGCATCACCACCGACCGTCCCGGCTGGCTGCGGGAGCAATTGGCAGCCGGCGCGGTGTAAGCCGCCGACGCTTGACGTCTTATCACAGGGAAATTCGTCATGGACATTCGCAGTCTGCATTTGGTTCTCGACGGTGCGACGCTGAACCGGCTCCTGGCGCGCGTCATCCGCGACGCCAAGGACGTTCGCGAGGTGGAGGCGGTATTCGAGTCCGGCAAGCTCTGGCTCAAGGCGGAGGTGAAAGTTCCCGCGTCGGTTCCATTGCTGGGCGGGAAGTGGACGTCTCTGCGGACGTGCTGGCAATTGGAGGTGGTGGACGGCAAGCTGTCCACCGAGTTGGTCGCCGCCGAGATTCCCGGCCTCGGGTTCGGCGGCGGCGACTGGATGAGCGGCGCGCTGCTCGAACTGGTGCGCAACGCGGTCAGCGGACGCCCGCACATTGCGGTCGAGGGTCGGGCGATCCGCCTCGACCTGGACAAACTCCTCGGCGCCGCGTTGGAAAGCCCCATCCACCTCAACCTGCGCCGCATCGACATCACGCCTGACGCGATCGAACTGCAGGCGGGCGCGTAGGGTGGCAGGGACGGACCGACGGGCTCGCGGCAGACCGGCACGCCACCCAAGGCAGCCCGCGAGACGCGGGCGCTCCAAGGCAGACCAGCCCCACCGTCTACTTCACGGGGACCAGGGCGAGGTAGTCCAGGTTCAGGCCGTTGCCGTCGGTGTTCTCCAGGCGCAGGACGTGTTCGCCGGCGGTCAGGTCGAGGACCAGCGGTTTGCCGTCCGCCTTGAGCGTGGTGTGGTCCCACGTGTCGGCCGTGTCGCCGAACCCGCCCGTGCCGGGGAACTGCAGCAGGCCGCGGTCCTGGCCGTCGAACGCCACGGCCCGTTTCGCCGTTGACGCAGCGCTGTAGCGCGCCACGACCTGGTACTTGCCGGGCGTTTCCTGGAACCGCCACTCGAGCCAGTGCCCCTTGGCGTCCCAGTGCGAGATGGCTTTCTCAATGACGCCCGGTTTATCGTCGCGGATCTTGACCTCGCCGCCGCCCTGGCCGGTGAATTTCTCCGCCTGTACCATGGGCACGCCGGTCAGCGGCTTGCTGGGCGCCTTGATATCCACCTGGCCGCGGAGCGGTCGCTCGTAGCCGCGCAATTCCGCACGAACGGTGGCGCAGATCCGGGCATCACCGCTGGGGTTGAACCGCGCCTGCCCGACGAACCGCTCCCCGGGCGCGACATTGACGGCAAAACTTGCCGGTTCAAGCACGCCCCCGTCGCACGTCAACTCGAGCGTGCCGGCGACGGCGCGGTCGAGCGGTGCGGAAACCACGACCCGGCACGCGGGCGCGCCGTTCGCGTCCGTCACTGCGGTCAGGTTCAATCCGGGTGCCGTGGCTTCAAGGCTGTAGGAGGTCGTCGGCACGGGTGTGTAACCCATGGCGGTCATGGCCACATCGAGGCGGTAGATCGGATCCTGCATGAAGCAGGCACGGCGGTCGGTGGCGGGCAGGGTGGTCGAATAGATGCGGAGTTCGCCCGGAACGCTGGTGATGATCTCTTCGCGCCAGTCGCCCAGCACGTCGGCGATCAGGACGATGCTGCCCTGGGTCCGGTCGGCGTGCTTGCCGCCGCCGTAGTCGCGAATGCCGCCACTCAGCACCTCGCGCTGCAGGTCCGCGTCCCAGTACACGCTCTGCGGGCCGAAGCTGAAGTCTTCCGGGCACTTGATGAGTTCGCCCGCCGCATTATGCATCCAGCGCCGGTCGGTCTTCTGGTGGTCGCCCTCGCTGTCCGCACCGTAGCTCTCCACGCCAGGCTGTGTCGGATCAACATCGCCGCACAGGCCGGTGCCGTGCACGTGGTTGGTCGGTTCGTCCAGACCCCAGAGCATCTTGCCGGTCGCGACATCGCACATGAGCGTACCGTTCTTCTTCGCCCGGGTCTCGACGCCGTAGTAGACCTCCATGCCCGGCCGGTGCGGATCGAGGTCGCCCCAATAGCTGTGGTCGGGGTGGCCCATACCCGTGCTCCACAGCGGCGCGCCGGTGTCGTCGAGCACCGCGGACCCGAGCGCGACCTCGTCGCGCCCGTCCCCGTCCACGTCGACCGCGTGGGTAAAGTGCGCGCCCTGACCCCAGTAGCGGCGCCCGTACGGCTCGTTGTTGTACGCCCACAGCGGCCGCAGGCGTTTGCCCGTGAACTCGTAGGCCTCCGCCTTCATCAGTCCGTACGTGCCGCGCATCACGATCAGGCACGGCGTCTTGCCGTCCAGGTACGCGATCGAAAGCTGGTTGCGCGAGGCGAGGTTGTAGTTCTCGAAACCGTCCCGGGTCGGCCACAGCGCGCGGGCGCGCTCCTTGCCGGTGAGCCCGTCGCAGACCACGACCCACTCCGGGCCGCTGGTGACGCGCCCGTCCGCGTCGCGCGGGTCGCCCTCGCCGACCTTGGCCGCCACCTCCGCCTCGCCGTCACCGTCCAGGTCGAAGACGATGTACGGGCTGTACCAGATGCCGCGCTCGATGCTCCAACCCAAGTCGATGCGCCACAAAAACTTGCCATCATGGGTGTAGGCTTCGAGCTTGTACGTTTCCGGCGACTTGTACCAGTACGCCTCGCACGGGTCAACGTTGTCGTGCGGTTGCTTGATGACGTAGTCGTAGCGCCCGTCGCCGTCCAGGTCCGCAATGCCGATCTTCTGGAACTTGTAGTTCCCGTCCAACTTGAAGCTGACGTACGGTGTGGTGCCTTCGCAGACCGCGGTCGGTGCGGATGATTCGTCGCGGCTTCCACCGAAAACGCGGGAGAGTACGCCGCGCAGTCCGCCGCGCGCGGCCCCGGCCGGGCGCACGATGTACACCGGTGCGGCATCCGCGGGGGCTTCACGGTCGAGGAGGTCGGTTGTCCAACGGATCGGGTCGGTGTTCACTTTGACAGGTTCGCCGTCGCCGACACGGCGAAACACGTCGAAGGCAATGTCGGGCGGGTCGCTTTTGAGCAGCCGCCAGCCGACGTAGATTCCCTGCGGAGTCCGCAATGCCACGACACCGCGGTCGAGTTTCTCCTCGACGCGAGTCCGGGCCGACCCGCTGACTTTCGGCATGTCGGGCACGACCACGGTGTCGTGCTTCAGTTCAATGTCGTCCACGCACGCGTCCGTCTTACTCTTGCCGACGATGCGGACGTACACCTCGCGCACGTCATCCGGAACCTGCAGGTAGCCCTTGGCGGCCTTCCAGTTCGGGGTGGTGGCCGCGCACCGGGCGCGGCCCAGTTGCCAATGCACGACACGCCCGTCCTCGCCCACGCCGACTACCGTTACCTCGACGACCGCGCTGCCCGGATTCTTCATCCACGCGTTGATCGAGAATTCCTCGCCCGGCTTGACCGCGAGCCGCTCCGAGGACGTCAGGGCCCAGTCCGCGTCGCCGTCATGCACCACATGCGCCGCACGCTGCCCGCCGTGGACGTCGGCGGTGATGGATTCGGCCTTGCCGACGCTGCTCCGTGACCACCACGCCCACCCGGCCGGTGTTCCGTCCGGTACCGCGAGTTCGAAGTCCGGGTTGGCGACGCCGTTGACTCCGGGCACCTTCGGGTAGAGCCGGATCGTGTCGTAGTAGCAGGGCCCGGGGCTCGCCGGGTCCGGATAGCCGTACCGGTCGTCCACCCAGAGGTCGAACGTACCGTCACTGACGATCACCTCGCGCGCCACCAATCCGCCCTTGAAAGGCTTCCAGTTCACGCCATCGAGTGAGACCCCGAGCGTCCGACCGCCTGGCGTGACCTCCACGTGGTACACTCCGTTCGGCACGCCCGTCAGGCGCGTGTGCAGGACCGGCGCGCCCTCCTCCGGCGTGGCGCGATCCTTGGCCACCGTGGGACTGCGGAACAGAACACCCTGCGACCACTTCTTCGCGGCGTCCTTGTCCGTGCTCCACAGGTTCCACTTGTCGGGCAAGTCTTTGTCCTTGACCCAGGCGTCGGCAGGCGTGGTGTAGTTCTCGACCTCGAACACCAGATTCTGCTGCGCACCCGCCGTGCGGCCGCCGAAGAGTGTGCAGACACAGACCAGGGCGGGGAGGGTTGTCTTCCAGTGCATGCGGGACCTCCTGTTGCGGGGTGTCGGGTGTCGGGTGTCGGGTGGGCCGTCGAACGGACCCAACGGACGAGTCGGGTTTGCCTTGGTTGTGCGGTTCTCTCTTGCCCCTTGCCTATCGCCTCCCGCCTCCCGCCTCCCGTCGGGCCGGGCCGGTCGAGACACCAATCTCCAAGGCGCAGTCGATCAGGATCTGCCGCGGCGGCGTCTCCGGATGCTCGATCCGACGCAGGAGCGTGCGGACCGCTTCGACACCCATGTCGCGGAACGGCGCGGCGACGGTCGTGATCCGCTGCTCGTCCGGCCACGGCTGGTTCGCGTCGAATCCGGTGATCGACACATCCTCCGGGACGCGAATGCCGCGCTCGCGCAGGCACCGCCACAACGACCGCGCGACCCCGTCGCTGACACAGCACCAGGCGGTGACACCACGCTCGATGGCGGCCATCGCGCGGTCACTCACGCTCCGCATGTCGGCATCGTGTTCGAACACGTTGGCCAGCATCGACGGCTCGAACGCCAGACCGAGCCGAGCCATGGCGCGCGCATACGAGCCGAACCGCGCCTCGTCGTAGGCAAACGGGCGCTGCCCGCCCAAGTAGCCGATGCGACGATGGCCGAGCCCGTGCAGGTGCTCCACCAGTTTCGACATGCCGCCGATGTGATCGGAATCGACGTGGTCGCAACGCGCGCCGGAGACGAAGTGCGTCAAGGTCACGCACGGAAACCGTGCCGCCAGTTCGGTCACCACGCGGGGCTCGAAACGGTAAATCAGCACCAACCCCGCCAGCAGGCCGTCGCGAAATGCCGGTGGCTGCTTCGCCGGATCGAGGATGTCCGTGCTCAGGTCACTGACACGGTGGATCACCAGTGAGGCGTTGAACCACGGCGCCGCTTCGCTGAGCCCGTCCAGGTACAGCACGCTGCCGTGCTGCGGCTGCTGTTCACGCGGTTCCTTCAGCGGCGGTCCCTGGCAGTAGAATATCCCGATGAACCGGGCCGGCGTCTCGGCGGTCGCAGTGTGGCCTGTCGCAGCCATAACCGCACGGCCGCTCGGCAACCGGTATCCGAGTCGCGCCGCCGCCTCGAGGATCCGTGCCCGCGTCTTGTCGCTCAAATCAGAGCTATTTCGAAAGGCTTTCGAAACTGCGGCTGGCGAGAGGCCGAGTTTGGCAGCGATCTGGCGTTGAGTGATGGACTTTGGCATGCGTTGACGGAGTCTCCTCGCGGTCACCAGTCCGTCGAATACTCTCTGAATCTCCCCCTCGCACTCTCCAAGATAGACGGAGTTGGCCGGTCTGTCAATGTCGTATCGAAAGGTTATCGAACTTTATTGTCCGGTTTGGGTAATTGTCGGCCTTGTTGTCCGCAAGGACCGTGGAGGCGCGGACGTAATGCGCCAGCGGCTCCCGGGCGGCAGACCACCCGGTCATATCAAGGTGTTCTGGGACGATGATGATCCGCCCCACTCGAACCGACAATCGGACTTGACCGGCGACACCCGCAACGGTAATCGTAATCGCGCTCGTAATCCCGCTCGATGGTTCGGTGGCGAGTCGATGGGCCACGGAACCCGAGAGATTACGAACAGGATTACGAGCGGGATTACGACCAGAGGCAGAAGGGGAACCAGAACGAGGTGGCTCCTGCCGACTCGCGAATACGCTCGCGGCAGAGCCCAGCGTTAATCTGGCGTTTCCGTCTGAGTACCGCCTTTCAGGCGGAAGCGGCAGCGACGCTTCAGCGAGCGGGCGCACGGCGTTGCCATGCGTACACGTGCCGACACGCGGAGAGAGACGCCGCAACGCGAACATCCCCGCCGCGAGTAACATGGTACCCCACGACTCCAAAGTCGCGTCTTCTGGTCGACTTTGTGACGGTAGCAACCACGCCGAGCCTGATGTCGGGTGTCGAGGAGGGGGCAAGTGGCTCCTGACTTCGGCGTCCGACGTTCGAAGTTCAGCGTTCGACGTTCGTCTTGGTTCCGGCTACGCCGGCTTAGGAGTCGCGGGTGAAACGACTGCGGGCTGGCCCATGCGTGAGACCCCCGTGG
>MHBL01000364.1 GCA_001803235.1 Lentisphaerae bacterium RIFOXYA12_64_32 | reverse complement strand
GCCAGTTTCAGCTTGGTATGACCGGGCGGGCCGGCGCCCGGGGGGCGCTGACGCATTACCCGCGTGGTTGCCATGCCCCAGGAAAGCATCGAACTTGGCGCGAAGACAGGTTCGTTCCGCACCTGCGGCAATCATCTCTGAACCAGACTGCGCCTATGCGTGTGCGGCGAGACGAGGTGTACCAAGACAACCGGGGCTTCACCCAAGCTCGGATAGACAAGTATCTTCGCCATCACAGTATCCAGGTTTCACTCTTCTTCGGCCGGCGGAACACGACCGGCGTCCGGCCGGCGCGGATGGACTTCTCGATCCGGCGCGCCACCGTCTCGGTAGACTTCCCTGTCGCCATCACGGCGAACGTCTCGGCGTCCATCGCGATGGTACTGCGCGGGTGCTCCTGCATGGCGCAGGCCATCCGGTCAACCAGTTTCTCGTAGTAGGTCATCGAGGCAGCTTCCTCCGACAGGGCCCGGGGATCCTGCCAGTCCACGTCTTGTCCAAAAAGCGATCACAGAAAAGCAAGCGACGTGTCAATCGCCGCGTTGTCGACGGTTCTCCACGAGCGTCTGCCGCAGGATTGGCAGGACGGCCAGGTCCTTCGGTCGTCCGGCGCTCGCCTTCACCTCGATCAGTGTTTCCAGGTTCAAAATACGAATCCGGAGATCCGCACCGAGCACGAGCTCGACGGTGTGCGCCAGCAGCTCTTCGTATCCTCGCCCCGACAGTTCGCCAATGAAGTCCAACGACCCGTGCTTGGTTGTGAACAACGCCGGAGCCGCGCCTTCCAGTGCCCAGCGCTGAGGGGCAAGTCGGCGATCACCCGGCTCGCGGTGGCAGGCTTCGAGTTCCGTCAATGCCGCCAGAGTACGGTCAATGTTCTCAGCCGTGCGCAAGTGCACAAGATCGAGGTCAAAGGTCGTGATCGGCGCCCCGTGCGCCACGGCACAAACACCGCCGACGACGATATACTCAACCGCGAAACGGTCGAGCGTCTCAAGGATTTCGCGGTACCTGAAGTGACGGGTTGGCATTGCGCAGGTCCCAGGCAAAAGCCGCGTGGTCTTCAAGCAACTGCAGACGCTCGTCTACAGTCAATGAGAGCATCCAGCGTATGAGCGTGAGATCGACCCCATCCTCACTGAAGGCGGGCAAGGACTCCGTGGAACGGGGTTTAGTGTCGTCTCTGTCCATGCGGCTACTATACCGCGGACTCTCCCATACGGGAAGCGGCGAACGGGGACGGGCACTTGCGGTGGCCCTACCGCAGAGTCCAGTTGCCACTTCCTGCCTCTGCTTTTCTCTGCGTTCTCTGCGGTTATCAGCCGGCTCGCGAACTGGCGTCCCTCACGCCAGCATTCGGATCCAGCGGCGGGCGAACGTGGTGAGGTCCTCGACGACCGGGCGCAGGAGCAGGTCGACGGCGACGAACTTCTCGCCGGCCTTGGCGATCTCCTCGCCGGCGCGCTTGCTGAAGCAGTGCTGGAACTCGGTCGCAATGTTGACCTTGGCCACGCCACCGCGGCGGACCGCATCGCGGATCGCCGCTTCCGGCGTCCCGGACCCGCCGTGCAAGACGAGCGGGATCGAAACGCGCGCCGCGATCACCACGGCGCGCTCGATGTCCAGCTTGGGCGCGGCCTTGTAGTACCCGTGCGTGGTGCCGATCGACACGGCCAGCGCGTCCACGCCGGTCTGAGCTGCGAACTCCGCAGCTTCCGCCGGGTCGGTCAGCGCGCACTCGCCGCCGCCGAACGCGACATGCCCGATCTCGCCCTCGATCGAGAGTCCTGCGGACTTCGCAATCGCCGCCGCGCGCCGCGTCAGGGCGACGTTCTCCGCGAACGGCAACGCCGAACCGTCGAGCATGGCCGATGTGAAGCCTTGCGCGACCGCCTGCTGAATCTGCTCGAACTTGCCGGCGTGGTCGAGGTGCACCACCACCGGCACGGTCGCGCGCTGTGCCAGCCAGCGCGCCGCGGCCACGATGGGCCCGGACACGTCTGTGTCCAGGAGTCGGTGGTACGTCTGCACAATGACCGGCCGCTGCTCCGCCTCGGCCGCCAGCACCACGGCACGCAGAGTCTCGAGGTTCGCGACATTGAACGCCGCAATGGCCGTTCCCGCACGGCGCGCGTCCGGAAGAATCTCTTTCAGCGTAACCAGCGACATCTCAGAGTCTCCATGGTTGATCGACGACGGTCCCGCGAGACGCCAGCGCACCAAGAGTCGTTCCCTGGAGCGCCCGCGTCTCGCGGGCTGCCTTCCGTGGCGTGGCGGTCTGCCGCGAGCCAGGCTGTCCAGGAATGCCCGCGGCCTACCGTGCCTGTCTCGCCGGCGGATCGTGCGTTCTGGCAACGCACTGCGCCCGCGAAACGCGGGCGCTCCAGGAAGGCCACTGCGAGGCAACCGGCGTGATCCGCCACACGCGCCGACACCCCGCACCGACGCGCCTCAGCCCGCGAGACGCGGGCGCTCCAATCAACACGCAACCCTTGGCTCAGGTCCTGCTACCTCTCCACCAGCAGCCCCTGGTACCCGGCGGGGATGATCATCTTGCCGTTGTGCTCAAGCACAACACCGGGATTGCCGTCCAGGTCGACGGCGTCGAGGAGTTTGGGCGCTTCAAGACTGGAGATGTCCACACGGCTCACGCGGCCCCAGTAGCGATTCGAGACGTAGAGCGTCGTCCCGAAAACACTGGGCTTGCCGTCCAGATTGCGCCCTTCGATACCGAACTTGGGCAGCGCCTCGGGCGGACGCGTCTCCTTGGGTGACAGCAGGAAGTACTTGCCGCCATACGTGACCAGCATGTTCTTTCCGATCAACGCCGTCCCGTTCTCTCCACTCATCCGCTGCGCGTAGTTATCGCCGGTGTAGACCGGCGCCGGCCCACCGTACAGGTCGTACCAGTAGAACCCGGTCACGTGCCAGAAGCAGCTTGCGTAGCGGCCGTCCAGGAGCCCATCGGTGATCTGGTATCCGTACAACAGCCCCAGCCGCGAATCCTTGAGGGCGAGTTTCGGGTGCGCCGGATCGCTCACGTCCACGATGTGCAACGCGCTCGGCCCCACGTGCAGCAATGCGTACCGGCCCGGTGCCGGCACCACCACCTGCTTGATGGACTGCCCCTTCACCTCGTACCGGCCCAGGAGCTCCAGGGACGCATCGCCTTTCCGCCGCCAGATGCTCATCCCACCCTTGCCTTCCGCCACATATACCTTGTCACCAAGGACTTTCACATCCATAGCAAAGCCGTCCGTGGCATACTCGGCAAGCATCTTGATCTCCGGCGACAACTGCACGACATGCAGTCCGGCTGCGCCGGCCGCGACCAGGGCCGTATCGTCCGCGAACGCCACGGCGTAGACCTGGCCGTCGGGCTTGTAGACGCGGAATTGCGGGTCGTCAGCAGGCACTTCTGGCGGGATGGTCGGAGCGCGATCCGGTTCCGCTGTCAGCGGCACGGCCAGCCCCGGCGCGGCGACGACGTGCAGGTCCGTGTAACCGCCGGCCACGTAGATGTGGTCCTTGGCCAGCGCCAGTCCGCCCACAAAGCTGTGCTTCTTCTCCTTCTCCACGAACTCGAGCTGCCGGTGCGCGACAAACGCCGGCTTGCCGGGATCCGACACGTCCACCACGAACATGCCATTGAACGTGTCGGCGACAAACGCATACTTGCCGGCCACGGTCACCTCCCACATGTCCATGCCGAGAGAGTAGAGCCGTGGCGTCTTGATGCGGGACACGAAAACAGGCTTGGCGGGATCCGAGACATCGAAGATCTCCAGCCCGTGCCCGCCGCCATACCCCGGGTCCGTCGTGTCGTCCCGCTTCTTCAGGCCGCGCGAGTGGTGTCCGGTGGCGACGTAACAGTACGGCCCGCGCACGTCCACACCGTCGCCATAGCCGTCGAGCGGCGCCCGCGCGATGATCGTTGGCTGCCGCGGATTCCGCACGTCGCAGATCACGAGTTCGCGCGTGCCCCACACACCGACGTAGAGGACCCCGTCCCGCGCCACCACGGACTGCGCCTCGCCGGTGCGGACGGTGCTCAGGTGCCGCGGCCGCCGCGGGTCGCTGACGTCCACCAGCTCGACGCCGAACGTCCGGCACGCCACGAACGCGACCGGCCCGGACAGCGCGATCCCAGTCGCCAGCTCGATGCTGTCGTAGTGACTGAGGATGGCGGGACTCGCAGGCGTCGAGACGTCAACCAGGAACATCCCGTCTTCCCTGGCAGTGATGTAGGCGACGCCATCTCTGACCTCGACCTGCCGTGTGTTCCCCAGGTTGGCAAGGCGGCCGACAACCTTCGGGGACGCCGGAACGGAAATGTCCGCCACGCGCAGTTCGCCGTGGCCGATCGCGTACAGCCAGTTCCCCGACACCGCGACATCCATGCACGGCCCGACGCCAAGCCCCCCGACAATCTCCAGCCGTTTCCCGTACTGCGCCTCCGGGTGTCCGGTCGCGCCCGCATCGCCCTCACCCGCAAAAACCGCCATGTTCATAAACACGCCTCCCGCCAGAACCAAAGCCCACAGACGTCGAAGTGCTTGACACCAAATCGCCATTGTTCTCACTCCATCCTCATCCGTTCGCAGTGGCGCCACAGCCCCGCTCCGCCGGCTGTGAGGCAGGACGGGGCCTGACACCATCCCCACGGCCGCGCAATCCGGACCGCCTGAAGGCGGGACTACAAGCCTCGCGCCTCCCAGGTTCGTAGTCCCGCCTTCAGGCGGTCCGAGTGCGACGTCGCCCACCGCCCACCGAACGGCCCGGGGTCTTGCCGCCCGGGCGCGCTGAAACCTGAATCCCCCGCCCCCCTCCTCACCCGATCCGCTCCGCCACCACCTCATCGAGCGTCTTGACCTTGAGCGGCCGCACGCCGGACACCAGGACATGCTTCGTGTACGGACTGGCGACCACCAGCGTGTCGTGCGCGGGATCATCAGCCAGCTCCTCGACCCGGGCGCGGAGCAGGCTGACCACCCCCGGGTGCAGCACGTCAGACACCACCGCGCCCTCGCCGCAGGCACAGGACTCCTCGGGATTCGTACCGAACGGCAGCAGCGCGAGGCCGAGCGCACGCAGCAGGGCACGGGGTTCGTCGACGATGCCATTATAGTTGCGCAGGAAGTCGCTGTCCAGATAGAACACCTTCGCCTTGCCACGCTTCGAGATCTTCGGCTTCTTCGCCTCCAGGACCTTGAGCAAGAAAGCGCCACTGTGCTCGATCGCGACCTTCGCACCGAACCCCGCACCGAGCCGCGGATAGTCGTTCTTGAACGCATCGAAACACGCCGGGCATGACGTGACGACCGTCTTGCACCCGGACTCGGCCACGAGCTTCCGTACCCGCTTCGCGGCCTTGGCCGCCTGGTCACGGTACCCAAGAACGAGCAGCGCCTTGCCGGCGTCGACACCCTCGACGGGCAGCACCTTGACCCCGAGCGCTTTCGCCGCCGCCAGGAACGCGGCCGCGATCTCGGGCTGCTTGTGCGCGGCGTACGGATCGACGAAGTACAGCACGTCCGCGGTGGTCGCGGCACGGCGCTTTGCGCCGGTTCGTGCCGCCGCGCCGAACGGATTGCCGGTGCGCTCAAGCGTTTCAGCCAAAACCGCGACGGCCTTCGGCGCCGCACCCACCGCCACGATGTCCTCGCGTGCGGCCAGCACGAGTCCGACTTCGTCGTAGCTGCTCACGCAGTGCTTTCGACAAGCACCGCTCAGCGCGTTGCGGTACAGACACTCCACGTAGTCCGCACACTGCAGCAGCGCCGGATCGCGGCGCACCTTGTCGAGGATCAGCGCCGTGCCGCGCGGCGTGTCCGATTCGCGGAAGGTCACGTTCCCGACCGTGGCCAGGTGTCGGCACATGAAACAGAAACGGCACGCCTCAATGACATTTGTAAGAGTTTCGCTGCGCATCGCAATCACACTCCCTCGAAACCCATCTTGCCGGGGTTCATAATGTTGTTCGGATCCAACGTCTTCTTGATGCCCTGCAGCACGACGAACGCCGGGCCGTACAGGTCTTTCATCAACCGCCCGAGCTTCAGCCCGACGCCGTGGTGCTCGTTGATCACGCCGCCCTCGCGGATGGCGGCGCGGATCGCCTGGTCCCAGATCTTGTTGTAGAGCCGCGCCGCCTCGCGCGGGTCCTGCGGCGGCTCGTCCATGATGAACCGCGCGTAGAGCATGCAGCCCCACTCGTACCAGTGCGAGAAGTGGCCGATGTACGCCACGCCCGTGAAGTTCTGCTCGACCGTGTTCTTCATGGCCCAGTAGACCTTCTCGATGTTCGCGAACGTCGCCACCGTGTCAAGCGTGCCGAACGCCTGCGGCAGGTGGAACATGAACGGCGGGTAAAAGAACTTGTAGCGGTGCTGCCACCACAACTCGCCCAACTCGGTGCCCAGGTCCTCCGGATTCCCCTCGCGGCAGATGGCGCAGGCGCGCGCCAGTTCAAAGTCCACCATCTCGCGCGGGCCGTCGAACCCGAACACCAGGTACGCGCCCGCCTTGTCAATGCCCAGCACACGCTTGATCAGCCGCTTCGTCTCCGGCTCGTCGTAGAGCCGCACCACGCACGGCCGCAGCCGGCTCAGCATGATCCCGCGACCAGCCGCCATTGCCGTCGTCATGTCCTTGAACAGAAATGCGTGGAACTTGCGGCACTCCGGAATCGGGTGAATCTTCAGTGTCGCCTGCGTCATCACCCCGAGCGTGCCTTCACTGCCCAGAAACATCTGCGTCAGGTCGGGCCCGGACGCGTGCCGCGGCACCGGCAGCGTCTTGATGATCTCGCCGGTCGGCAGCACGACCTCCAGCGACATGACCATGTCCTCGATCTTGCCGTACTTGGTCGACAGCACGCCCGTGCCGCGGTGCGCCAGGAAGCCGCCCAGCGTCGCGCAGGCGATCGACGCCGGGTAGTGCATGGTCGAGTAGCCCTGTTTCTCCAGCGCCCACTCCAGGTGCTGCGTGTTGATGCCGCTCTCGACCTTGACCGTCATGCTGACCGGGTCGACCTCGATGATCCGGTTCAGCCGCTTCACGTCGAGGATGATGCCATTGTAGATCGGCAGCGCGCCGCCCTGCGACCCGGACCCGCCACCCCACGGTGTCACCGGGATCTTGTAGGTGTTGGCAATCCGCAACACCTTCGCGACCTCCTCCGTCGTGCCCGGCCGCACCACGAAGTCGGGCGTCGGATTGCGCATGCCGCGGTCGTGCCACATCTCGGCCATCCAGTAGTAGTCGACCGAGTGGCCCAACTTCTCCGCTTCGTCGACGAGCACGTGCTCGTCGCCCACCGCATCCGCAAGTTCGGAGCGGATCATCTCACTCATGTAACTGTCACGCGTCGGCAACATCGTCTGCGGCTCCTTCCTGTTCCTGTCCGAATCGTCGCGCTATGCCCGTTCCGTGGAACTCGTCCGCCGTGTCCCGCCGCCGCCGAGCTTGCCTCGGTGGGGCGACGCTGGGCAGGGGGGCGGACGTCGCCCCCCCCTTCTTCCCAATCGTCGCCCCGGGGGCACAAGTCCCGCGGCGGCGCGGAGCGGGCCGCTGAACACCGAACACCCGGCCTCCAGGTCTTCTCACACCTTCAACTCACTCCCCCAGTACGGCTCGAGCCAGGGGCGGTCGGCCTCGAGCAAACGGTCAAAGCACGCCCGGATCGCGGCCGGGGTCACACTGGCGGCGCTGCACGGATCGATGAGGCAGGCGTAGAGCGCCTTCTGCAAATCCTTCTCCAGCACCGCGTCGGCGGTCAACCGCTGCATGTCCGCCATGCCGCGGCACAGCGCCGCCAGATGGATCGGCAACGCGCCCACGTGGTGCGGGTGCACGCCATTTCGGTCCACGGTGCAGGGCACCTCGACGCAATAGCCGTCCGGAAGATTGGTGATCAGGCTGTGGTTCATGACGTTGAGGTTCATGCGGTAGACGTTGTCGGTCTGGAGCGCATGCATGATGTGCATGCCGTACTCGAAAGACCGGCCCAGGTCCAGCGGCTTGCGCCCGTCCATCTGCTCCATGAGATCGGAGTCCGCGTGCCAGCGCGGGGCGGTGTCGGTCACAACCGGCGAGGTCTGGCGCCCCGGCAGGTTCATGGCGGCGCGATCGGCAGCGCGCGGCATGAAGTACGGCAGGTACTCCGCGCAGTGCCCGGCTGACTCGGTCGTGAAGTAGCCGAAATGTTTCAGCAGCTCGAACTGGACCGCACGGTGACGGTAGACGTCCGGGTTCTGCTGCGCCTTGACCAGGTCGGGGTAGGCGTTGCGGCCGTCGAGGTATTCGAGGCGCAGGAACCAGGCCATGTGGTTCACCCCCGCCGCCTCGTACCGCAACTGCTTGTGCGACACACCCAGCCACCGCGCGATATCACGAATCCCGTACTGGATATTGTGACACAGCCCGACCATGTGGATCTTCGGGCACGCGTCGTTGATGATGCTCGTCAGCATGGCCATGGGGTTCACGTAGTTGAGCATGTACGCGCCCGGGCAGCGCCGCTCCATGTCGTGGCCGATCTCGAGCAGTTCGCCGGCGGTGCGCATGGTGCGGAACACGCCGCCAATCCCCGCCGTGTCGCCGACGTTTTGAAAGATCCCGAACTCCTGCGGAATCGCCATCTCGTGGTGGAAGGGCACGCCCTGGTAGGCCGGACCGCCCTGCGCAAACGAGGTCATCACGAACTGCGCCCCGTCCAGCACGCCGTCGCGCCACCCAGCCGCCGTCGTGATACGCGTCGGCGCGTTGTAGTGCGCCACCACGCGCCGCGAGTACGCCGCCACCGGCTCCAGGTGCTTCGGATTGATGTCGACCAGTACAATCTCGCTGTCGTGCAGTTCGGGAAACGACAGAATGTCCGCCACCGACCTGGCGCCAAACCCGCTCCCGGCTCCGATGAACACGATCTTCAGCATGGGGGTCGTCTCCTTGGGTTAATCGCTCCTCGCAATCCTCGTCGCAATCCCGTCTCGATGACCTGCGCCAGGGCGTGCATCGATCGAGAATCGATTGCGACGACGATTGCGACAGCGATTATCTATTCCTTATTCCGCTTCCATTCTGAGACTAACACAACCCTCAACTCACGCCTTCCGAAACTCACCGAACACCGCCCGGACCGCCTCGTACGACAGCTTGCGCCGTCGGTACTCGTCGATCAGCCCAGCCAGATTCGTGCCGTTGGGCTTGGTCCGGACGTGACCGTACGGACCATACGACCGACTGTCGATCATCTGCCACAGCGCAATGCCGCAGAACCTGGGGTTGGACAGAACACACCGTGCGGCCTCGGCCATGTAATCCGCCTGGAACTCCTCGGTCCACTGGACGCGCGCCAGGTGATGGCTGCCGTACAGGGCACAGGCGCCAATCTCGCTCATGAGGAACGGTTTGTCACGCAACGCCGGCTGCGACATGAACTCCGCCAGGCGATTCACCCCCGGTGCGACCTTCGCAACGGCGTGGACAGTCCAATCCAACTCGCCGATCCAGCCCGGGTACGTGTTCATCGACACCACGTCCACAAAATCAAAGCAAACATCCTTCTCATTGCGGCACGACGCGAAGGTCACCAATCGCGACGGATCCTCCTGCCGGATCGTATCGCACATGGCCTGGTACAACGGCCGCGACGTCGCGTGATCCGACGCGCACTCGTTCATGAACCCCCAGAGGATGATCGCCGGATGATTGATGCTGTTCCGGACCATGGCGCGGGTCTGGCGCACCTGCATCTCGCTGAAGACCGGGTTCAGCAGTTCGGCCGCGCTGTTGCCCCAGCCAAGACTCTCCTCCCAGACGAGGATCCCGACCTGATCGCACAGATCCAGGAACGTCTGGTCCTGCGGGTAGTGCACGCAACGGATGAAATTCGCGCCGAGCTCCTTGATGTGCTGCAAGTCCTCGACCATCACCTGCGCCGGCACCGCGGGCCCGAAATGCGGGTGCGACTCGTGCCGGTTCACGCCGCGGAGTCGGACCGGCTCCCCGTTCAGCAGGATCTGCGGGCCCGCCACGCGCACGGTCCGCAGCCCGAACCGCTCCACAATCGCGTCCCCGCCCAACCCCACCGTGACGGTGTGCAGGTTGGGCGACTCGGGCGTCCAGACCTTGAACCTGGGCACCGGCAACTCCAGCGTAACGAGACCATCCACCGGGGCCTGCGTGAACGACTGCGCCGGTGCGGAGTCAAATCCGACCTCGAGCTTCGCCATCTTCGGGATATCCCCGCCGAGCAGGATCCGCAGACGCACGATCCCTGTGGCCAGGTCCAGCGTCGTCACCTGTACACGTTCGACGCGCGCCGCGGGCAGGCGCTGGAGCTCGACGCTGCGGTAGATGCCGCCGAACGCGTAGAAGTCGAAGAACGGACGAAAAATCGGCATCTTATTCTCGTTGAACCGATTATCGATGGCGATCACGGCTTCGTGCCGGTCGCTACGCCCGGTCACGACGTCGTAGTCAAGCCCCGAGTACGGCAGGTCGTAGTCGCCGACGACCTGACCGTCCCACCAGATGCGGCCGTACAGCCCCATACCCCGGCACTTCAGCCGCAGCCGTTCACCTGCGGCCGTCGCCATGGGGACAACCGTACGGTACACACCAATGCCGCGCAGGCCGGCGTACCGCGGCACGGTGTCGAATACGCCCGGCACCGCCATCGCGGTCTCATACTGCACACGAGCCGGGTCGATGTCCTCGACCTGCCCGGCGTCGCCCTGCCAGTGGAAATCCCAGGCGCCGTCAAGACTCCTGACGTCGCGTGACGGGTACTGCGGAAAAACACTCATGGGTTGACTCTCTTGGGTACCGCTCCGTCTCTCGTAGATCGGAGCATCTCGCCCCGCACCATCCGGCGCCCCCCCCCGGCCTCGTGCCGGTGGTGAAGCAGGTCCAGCGAACCATCTCGCCACGCACCATCCGCCGACCCCACCGGCCTCGCGCCGGTGGTGAAGCAGGTCCAGCGGCTACTTGACTCAACGGCCTCCTCCCTCTTCTTCGGCCGGACCGCGGCCGCGGTCCGGCCGAAGAAGAGGGAAATACACCGGATTTGGCAGTTCACGTGGCCGGAAACGCTCCTTCACCACCGGCGCAGGGCCGGTGGAGTCGCACGGCTGCCTGGATCCGCCTATCCTTCCTTTCTACCTGCCCTGCTCATCGCCTGGTAAACCGGCGCGAGAGCGTCGTGGACCTTCACGTAGTTCTCGAACAGCTCAGCGTACTTCGCATGCGTTCCCAGGTCCGGCTCGATCGCGTCGGCAATCTGCAGGCAGCGTGTGACGGCGGCCCGCGGGTCCGGGAAGATCCCGACCCCGACGCCCGCGAGCAACGCGGCCCCAAACGAGGCGTCGCAGAGAGCCGGCCGGAGCAGCCGCCGTCCGAACACGTCGCACACGATCCGGCTCCAGATCGCGCTCTTCGCACCGCCACCGATCAGCCGGATCTCGGTGACCGGCAACCCCATTCCTTCGAGTACACGGAAGCAGTCGCGCAACGAGAACGCCACGCCTTCCATCAAGGCGCGCACGAAGTCGCCCTTCCGGTGGCTCATGCGCACGCCGACGAAACTCGCGCGCAGGTCCGGGTCCCAGTACGGCGACCGCTCTCCGAGCAGATACGGGTGGAACAGCAGCCCGTCAGCGCCCACGGGCGACTCCGCCGCCAGGTTGTCGATGAGTTGGAACACGTTCGCGCCGCACCGCTTTGCCTCCTCGACTTCACCGGCGCAGAACAGGTCACGGAACCAGCGCTTGGCGCTCGCCGCGGTGTTTGTCGCCACCACCGTGTACCAGAGCCCCGGCACCACGTGCGAGTAGGTCAGGGTCTGTGCATTCGGATGCGGCGCGTCAGTCATCACGTTGACGTTCCCCGCCGTAGCGAGCTTCACAATACACTGGCCGGGTTCGATGGCGCCGGCCGCGTAGTCCTCTATCGCCGAGTCGGATGCGCCAGCCACCACCGCGATACCGGCCGGCAGCCCGGTCCAGGCCGCACCGGCGGCCGTAACGGCGCCGGTGACGTCAGTCGGCTCGACCAGTTCGGGCAACGCGTCATACGGCACGCCGCCGAGTGCGCACAACTCCTTCGACCAGCAGCGTTGGCGCATGTCATAGAACAACGACCCCTGCGCCTCGATGTGATCCGTGGCCATGCGCCCGGTCAGTTTCCAACGCAGGAAGTCTTTGCCGAACAGAATGTGCCGCGTCCGCTGCAGCGCGTCCGGCTCATGCGTGGCGAGCCAGCGCATCTGCGGCAAAGTCCAGGTCGGCGTGGGGCGCTGGTACGCGGTCGCGAAGACCTGCTCACCGTGGTGCTCCTGGAGCCAGCGGCACTCGACCACACTGCGCTGGTCCGTCCACATGATGACCGGCCGCACGACTTGTTCTGCCGCGTCGAGCAGCACGGCGTTGTGCGTCGAGCCGTCCAGAGCCACGGCGCGAAGTCCCTGCCAGCCGCCGCTCTGCGCCGCAACCGTATCCAGGGCTCTGCGTACCGCGGCCAGCCAGTCCTGCGGGTTCTGCTCCGCGAAACCGGGTTGCGGGTGGCTTGTGGCGTACTCCTCGTAGCCCTCGCCGCGCACCGTGCCGTCCAGGCCGATCAGGGTCGCCTTACACCCGCTCGTGCCCAAGTCAATCCCCAAGAGTGTGTCGGTGTTGGTCATCGGGGTTGGTCGCCTTGCCGGCTGTTTCTCGAACACGATGTTTGTCGCAGTGCATAGCGACTGTCGGTTGTCGTGGGGCGGCAATCACTGCGTCACTGGGTCATTGGGTCACGGCGTCACAGTCCGAACTGCAACCGCACCATGGCCCCTTTCGCCGCGCGTCAGCCACGGGAAGCGCGGGGTACTCGGAGCCCCGCTCTCAGACATCTGACCGCGTCGCGCTCATCCGCTGGTAGAACGCGTCGTGCGTCAGGCACTCGACCTTCTCACGCGCCGCCAGCAGCAGACGCCGCGTCCACTCGAGCGATTCGTCCTCGAGCAGGCTTGTCCAGTCGTGCTGCACGTGCGACCAGCACAGACCGCGCTCCGCCACGACCGCCATCTGCTCCTTCAGCCAGTCGTGGTAAGCGGACCAATTCTCCCAACCGTGCTCCTTGCGCCACTGCGCGTCCATCCAGCCCTGGATCGGGATCTCAAGGATCTCGGGGAAGCCCTGCCGCTCGTACCAGAACGGCTGTACGTCCCACGAGACCGGTCCGTAGTCGTGGTGATTCCGACCATACGAACGAACATAGTGCAAGTTGTACTTGCGCACGAACGCCAGGATATCCGGACGGTCCGCGAGGCCGCGGTAGTAGCAGTACGGGAGGGTCACGCCCGTGCAGGTGATACCCAAGTGCTTCTGCAGTTCCTCGACCGGCCGCGCAATCTGCTCCTCGATCTTCTCGAACGGCAACCCCGGCAGGAACACCTTGTACGGACTGTCTTCCACAATCGTCTTGATCGGGTAGTGGCTCCACGTGTGCTGCGCGATCTCGAACCAACCACTGTCGCGACACGCCGCCAGTGCGGGCACATTCTGCGCCACATTGCAGCCCACCATGAAGATCGTCGCCGGGACCTCCAGCTCTTCGTGCAGGCGCCGAATCTTCTCCAGAAACACAGCGGTCGTGTTCTCCGGGATCGAACGCCCAACCCATTTCTCACCCGGCACCCGACCGGGAATCCGTTCGACGTCATAGCCGATCAGCAGCACACCCTTCTTCATGTCGTGTTCCTTGGTCCGCGGGTTCCAAGCTGCGCCGCGCCGCCGCAGTTCCGCGGGTGACTCAGTGACTCAGTGACTCGATGACGCAGTGACTCAGTGAGACCGTGATCCTCGATCGCCGCCAAGGCGGCCATGCAACCGAATGCCCAATCTACACCGCGATGCAGTCCGTCGTGTAGACCACCGTCAACTTCGGATGGCCGCACAGGAACGTCGCCGGGATTTCGCTCGACACGCGGCCGGACTGCAACACGGCCAGAGGCGCCGCCTGCTCGGGGAAACACGTCAGAAGCAGAATCTCCTTGGCGGCCAGAATGGAACGCATCCCCATACTGACGGCCTGCGACGGCACCGCACCCAGGTCGCCGCCTGCCGTCAACCGCGCATTGGTCTGACGCGTGAGCAGTTCCAACTCGACAATCCGTGTCGGCAGCGCGGCGAACGCCTCCGGTGAGATCCGCGACTCAGGGATAGGCTCATTGAAGGCGATGTGACCGTTGAACCCGAGCCCAAGCAGTTGGAAGTCCAGACCGCCACGCCGTGCGATCTCCGCATCGTAGCCCGCCGGGTCGGCCGCGCCAGGGAACCGCATGTTCGCCGGACGGAAACCGCGGGCCGGTTGCAGGCGCGAGAACAAGTTCTCCTGCATGTAGCGGCGGTAGCTCAGCGCGTGCGTCGGGGCCAGCCACTTGCCGGTCGCGTCCAGGTATTCGTCCAGATTGTACGTCACCAGGCCCGAGAGGTCGACCGCGCCCTGATTCAGTCGCACCGCCAGCAGTTCGTACAACCGAACCATGGTCTTCCCGGTCGCCAGACCCAGAGAGACGCCCGCTCCAGCCCTGGCCTTGGCACGGATGATCTCAAACATCCGGTCCGCCGCCAGCCGGCTCATGGCCTCGTAGTCACAGACTGAAACCCACGGCATCGTCCATCTCCTTCGCGCGGCCCCGGCGTCGCTTGTATGCCACACCACTGCCCATCGCCACCCGCCACCCGGACCGCGTAAACGCGGAACTGCAAACCTGGCGGCTCACCGGCTCGTAGTCCCGCCTTCAGGCGGTCCGGATTCGGCCCCTACGCCTTCCGCACTTCGTCCGCCAACGACACCACGCGCCCTTGCTCCGCAGCCGCAATGGCACCCAGGCACACCTGCAGGCTCGCCCAGCCGTCCGCGATCCCGGCGCACGGCGCGCGCCCATCCGTGATGCTCGCCGCGAAGTCCTGCATCTGCGAGACGAAAAACGCATCCGCGCACTCCGCAGGCCGGGGAATCTCCTCCGTGCTGCCGTCACCGGCGATGAACGTGATCGCGTTCGGGCGGCCCCATTCAAACCGGAGCAGCCCCTTCTCGCCGTGAATCTCCAACTGGTCCGAGCCGGTGCCGAACCGCAGCCAACCGCACTCGAAGTGCCCGATCAGGCCGGACTCGAACCGCAGCGATCCCGAGATGTAGTCCATGGGCTCGGCGAAGCTGCGGTTCATCAGCCAGCCTTCGGCCGAAACGCGCGACACGTTGCCGAAGTACCAGTTCAGCAGGTCGTAGTGGTGTGCGAGCATGTCCAGGGTCGCACCACCGGATGCTGCGAAGTCCGCAAACCAGTCGCCCCACTGGCGCTTGAACACGGTCAGAAGCAAGTGCACGCGAACGATCCGCGGCGTGCCGATCTTGCCCTGCTGCAGCAACCGGCGCAGTTCCTGGCAGCCCCAGCTCTGACGCCGGACAAACCCCAACGAGAACACGCGCTTCGACGCCTGCGCCGCCGCCAGCAGCGCCTTGCCCTGCGCGAGCGTACGCGCCAGTGGTTTCTCGCAAAACACGTGCTTCCCGCTCTTCAGCGCTGCCAGTGCGATCTCCGCATGCGTCGGCGTCGGCGTCGCAATCACCACCGCGTCCACGTTCGAGTCCGCCACCAACTCTGACGTCGAGACGTACACGCGGGTCTTGAATCGGGCCGCAAACGCCTGCGCCGTTGTCGGGTTCGTGTCAACACACCCGGCAACCGTGGCGCGATCCGCCAACTTCTCCAGAGCCTCCGCATGGACCTTCCCCATACGGCCGTTGCCAATGATGCCTATCCGGACCATCGTGATGTCTCCTTGACTGATGATTCGAAAACCAGAGTGTTCAGGTGTCAGGTGTCAGGTGTCAGGTGTCAGGTGTCAGGTGTCAGGTGTTCCCTGTATCTCGTCTGCCCTTCGTCGTCCACTTGTCTTCGAACCCGCCGACGCGATGAAGGGCTCTCAACCCGCCTTCCGCTGACACCTGAAACCTTCCCTCCCGCGCGCCACGTCCTCACCGCCTTGCGAAACACTCGTCCTTGTGCGACAAGAACTTGCGGTTGTCGCCGCACATGATCCACAGGTAGTACATCCGCGCGCCGGGCGCGGCGGCGACCGGATGGTAGCCTTCCGGAATGATGATCGCCTCGTTGTTCTCGATCACGAACGCCGCGTCCAGGCGCCGGTCGTCGGTGTAGACGCGCTGGAACCCGAACCCGTGCGGCGGGTCGAACCGGAAGAAGTAGATCTCCTCCATGTCGACCTCCTCGGGAGGTTTCTCGAAGTCGTGCCGGTGCGGCGGCCAACTCGCCCAGTTGCCGCCGGGGACGATCGCTTCGCCAATAAACAACCGTGACGCAGCGAACCGGTCATCGAGCATCATGAGTGCGTCGCGCTGGTAGCACCCCTCGCCGATCGACACCGCCTTGACCTCGGCCGGCGTGATCAGGCGCGGCGGGCAATCCGTCGTCGCGGCAGCACGGCACACCGCGAGTTCGACGCCGTTCGCGCCGGCGGTGACGCTGATTGGCCCGCCATTGCGCGGCACGTAGACCAGGTGCGTGGGGCCGTCGAACACGGTGCGGCGCCCGCCGATCTCGACGCGACCGAGCCCGTTGGCCGTGACCGCGCACGTTCCGGTCAGGGCAATGAGCGCCGTCTCGCGGTCACCGGACTCAACCGTGCCCGTCCCGCCCGCGCCCAGGTTCAGCACCCCGAGTTCGCCGTATGCCAGCCCGCCGTCGCGCGCGCCAACAACGCTGCGATAACCTTCACCCGCTACATACTTGCGTTTCAGTGACATCCTAAGACCTCCGTATTCGCTGCCGACGAGTGCCCGGTGTCGTGCGGAAGACGGCGCCGGATTCGACTGATTCGACTGAATCGAGCGATTCGACTGATTCGACTCCCTCGATCGACTCGACCGCCCGCCCCGACACCTCGGCCCGCTCCTCACGCCTCCACCACCCGGATATCCAGCCACCGGCAGAGCGCGCGCAGTTCAGCGCCGATCTCGGCGTGCGTCAGGACCGTGTGGTGCTCGAAGCCCTGCTCAATGATCGTGTCGGTGAGTGCCTTGACGCTGCAATCGAACTGTATGGCCAGCGGGTTGCCGCGGTGGATCTGCGCCGTTTCCAGACCCGTGCCGGCGGCCAGGAGCAGGCGGTAACCACCGTCGCGGTCCTCGCTCACCCGCGCCAGAGTGATGCGGCCCGGGCGCAGCGGGAAGTCGCGCACCACGCCCTTGCGGTCGCCGCCGTCAATGACCGAGTGCTTGCGCAAGGCCGTGCGTGCGAAGTCCGCACACAGCGATGGGGCCGCCGCGCCACAGTGCCACAGCACCGCGCTGTTCGCGCGCTCGTCGAAGGAGATAAGATCCGCAAAGAACGGCATCGCACTGCTGAGCCGTTGCTCGATGAGCATGGTCAGGGCCCCGAGCACGTCGCCCTCGCAGGACGTGACCAACCCCGTCTCGGTGAGCGAGCCCATGACCGCGCACGGACCGATGCCGAAGTAGTCCGAGAACTCCGGCCAGCAGCGGACCGCAAATGCGTCCAGGTGGTACTTGGTCGCCATGCCGCGGAACGCGGTCAGCAACGCCGCCGCCTGGCGCACTTCCTCCGCGCTCACGTCCGAGGCGCACGCGGCCGAGTCGCGCACGCCAGCCACAGCGGCGTCGACACTCTCAACTGGAAGCCGCTTCGCTTCTTCCACGACCTCGAGAATGTCAAGGACCTTGACATCCACCCCGAACACGCGGCGCAACGCCATTTCGTCGAAGTTCGAAGTGTAGAACCCCGGGACGCGGCCGCCGACCAGGCCGATCCGACTCCGACGCAGGCTGGCGGCGCACGCCAGCGCACGCGCCTGCACCGCGAACAGTTCCCCCAACTCCTCCGGCGCACCGTGCAAGTAGGCGTAGGGCCGCCGCATGCGCCACAGCGCATGCGCGTTCATGTTGGCCGCGCAGAACGAGTTCGCCTTCAAACGCCCGCCGTCCGGCGTCGGCTCGGGGTTCGCAAACAGGATCAGCGGCACCGGCATGTCGACCGCGACCGCCGGGGTAATGTCGCCGAGACTGAAGGTCACAAAGTGCAGGATGACCGCGTCGACCTCAGCGCGCTTGAACTCATGGCAGAGGTCGCGCGCTTCGGCGTCGGTGAAGACCAGGTCCGGCGGCGCAACCACCTCGACGCCGCTGCGCTCCAAACTGGCAATCGCATCGTGGCGAATGCGCAGGAGCCGGTCCGATTTCCAACTCGCCTTGGCCTGCGGCACGTATCCGATCTTCAACTTCTGCATCGTATCGTCTCCTGGCGGCACACCTTGTCAAGAACCTCGCTGAACACCTTCGCCTAGCCGCGATGCCCGCCAACTCAAACCCGGCACCGCAACAGACCCGGCTCGCAGTCCCGCCTTCAGGCGGTCCGGGTGACGCGTCGCCACGGGGAACGGGGACCGCCTGAAGGCGGGACTACGAACGGGGACAGTCCGTGGGCCATGCCGGTCTCCGTCATCTCCGTACCGAGGAACCTGTATTCGGTGTCCGTACCCATGTTCTCTCTCGCAGCAGATCGCATCTCACGCTCGCACGCACGCCGGCCGCGGCGTAACGCGCAGGAACTCATCCAACTCCCGCCGCGTCGGAATCCCCGCGCGCCCGCCGAGTTGCCGGCATTTCATCGCGGAGACCGCACTGGCGAAGACCAGACTCCGCTCCAAGTCCGCGGTTTCGAGCCAGGCAACGCAGAACGCGCCGTGAAACACGTCGCCGGCCCCGGTCGTGTCGATCACCGGCACCTTGAACGCCTCGCCTCGGATCAGCGTGCCGCCGTCAAACCCAACCCAACCGCGGTTGCCGAGCGTGACCGCCGCGATACGCGGGCCCTGGGCGTGGATGGCGCGGACCGCCCGTTCCGGATCGTCGGCGCCGAGAAACGCCTGGGCATACCGCTCCGAGGCGATCACAATGTCGCAACGCTTCGCCAACTCGACCATGTCCGGCCGCAGCGTGCCGGCGTCGAGCGAAACCTGACCGCCCGCTGCCTTGACGATCGCCGCGGCAGCCAAGGCCGCCTGCCCCTGGTGCCCGTCGAGGTGCAGCAGCGCGGCGTTGGCCAGGAGTTCCTTGTCCAGTTCGTCCGGCGTCAGCGGCTTGGCCGTGCCGCGCGACCACACAATGCTGCGCCGCCCGGTCCCTTGCTCCGCCCAGCAGAACGACACAGCGGACTCCGCACCCGGCCGCGCCACGACACCGCGCACGTCGACGCGCTCGCGGCCGAACTCCGCCAGGATGTCCGCGCCGCTCGAGTCGTCGCCGACCGCACCGCAGAACGCGCTCTGCGCACCCAGGCGCGCCGCGGCCACCGCGGCCGTCGCCGCCGGACCGCCGCCCTGCGTGCGCCGCTCGACGAGTTCCACCTTCTCGTCGATGGGCACGTGCGGCACCACGCAGAGGTGGTCCACCGAACAGAACCCCAGTGAAACGATTGCCCTACCCATGGTCCTCAACATCCTTGTGTCACGTCGTCCCTGTGGCGTCGTCCCCGGGTCTTCCTCCGTCCCGCTCGGGGGACGGACGTCATCGGCATTTGCCGTTTGCGGCGTCTTCCGTCTTCGCCGCAAACGGCAAATGCCATCGTGGGGCCTGGGGAGCGAATCGCTCCCCAGCTTGCCACGCCGTAGCCTCTCTGCGAAGGCGGGCGGAGTCGACGGGGCAGAGCCCCGCGCGCATTTCCTGATTTTCTGACATCGCACGCATGCTCACACCAGGCGCAGGTTCACGCTGCCTTTGCGCAGGCGCCTGGCCTCCTTGGGATCGAGATCGGCATTCGTAAGTACCTGGTCGAACTCGCGCAGTTCCGCCACTTTCAGCAGGCAGTCGCGGTTCGCCTTCGTGCTGTCCACCAGGCAGTAGCGCTCGCCCGCGCCCGCCAGCACAGCGCGGATCGTGGCCTGAATATCCTCGCTCGTCGTCGAGAGCCCGCCCGCGAGCGAAAACCCCGCGCCCGACACGAACGCCTTGCGGAACCGCATGCGCGACACCGCTTCGGCCGCCAGCGGCCCAACAAACGCGTTCAGTTCCTCGTCGAACCGCCCGCCGCACACGATCAATTGCACGCGGCCCGCGTGCTTGCGGCAGATCGCCGCCGCGTCCGGCGAGTTCGTTGCCACGGTCACCCCGTCCACGGATGTCGCCACCTCCTCAAGCAGGAACCCGCAGGTCGACGACGCGTCGATGAACACCGCGTCGCCCGACTGCACAAGCCGCACCGCCTCTGCCGCCAGCGCCCGCTTCAACGCGGCGTTCTCCGCCACGCGACGGTCAAAGTCCAACAGCACACCGCGCGACGCCAGCACCTCAACGCAGCCGTAGCTCTTGCGAATCAGCCCACGCGCCGCCAGCGCGTCCAAGTCGCGGTGAATCGTCGCGGGCGACGCGCCCGCCTCGCGCATGATCTCGTCCACCGAGTGCAAACGCTTGACCTGCAGCAGCGCGAGCAGGTTCTGGCGCCGAATCTCAGGTTTGCGTGTCATCTTGCGGCCTCCGCACCGGCCACCCGGGCCGTCTCGTGTCACTGCCTATACCAATGCCACACAAACCCCTGGAATGCAAGCGATATTTCTCATTATTTATGCGAACTTCGCATTCTTTATCCTAACGGGAGCTCGGTGGGGGAGGCCGACGGCCCGGAGAGCCAACCGGAGGTGCCCCGTCAGATCGTCTGCTCATCCTGGAGATACGACACGCCGTACCAGAGTATTTTCAGGCCGAGAACGACGAAGAGAGCGAGGAAGGCCACGGCGGTGAACTCGGCGCCGGGGTTGGGTTGCACATCGAGAGAATGCAGGAAGAACACCGCGAACAGCGCCATCAGGACCACGTCGTAACCGCCGTGTTTGATGTGGCGGGGCAGCAGCAAGATCGTCATGACGAACCACGTGATGCTGTCGCCAAGCACCGCGCCGACCAAGGTTGCCTCGACCATCTCCACGGCCTGCGCATGCGTCGTGCCAAAGACGGCGACCACAGTCCCGTACGCCGCCGTGCGCAGGGCGGAGACAATGGCTCGCGGAATGGCCAGCCTGCGGAATATCGCCCTGTCCAGTGCCTTGTGATACTTGAGAATCACGTCCGGTCTCCACGTACCCCATACCGGGTACTCAATGGGAATCTAGGACTGCAATTCCGCTGCAACCATTACAATTGTCGTCGGAGTTTGTAGACTCGGGACGGGCGAGGCGGGCGGATGGCATGGAACCGCCCTGACCAGACGATCATGGCACTGGAGTCGTTTACCAAAGCCGTCGTTCAACGGTAGCGGTGGCGATGAACGGGGACAGGCGCCTGTATAGGTTTTTCTGTACTTTCAGAGTTATGGCCGTATAGTTATGGCATGAAGACAATGACCGCCAAGGTTACGTATTCGATGGATCTGATTACCGTGCTTGAGGTCCAGGAATTAGCCGTTGCCTGGAACGTGCCCAAGTCCGAAGCTGTCCGCCGCGCGGTGCATGCCGCTGCACGCCAAAAGGATGCACTGGGACATCGCCCCATGACACCAAAGGAAGCCTTGGACGCATTGCAGCAGGGCCCAAGACTGAGCAAGAAAGAGGCGGAACAATGGGCCACGTCCGTCCGGAAAGAACGCCGGGCAACACGACGCGCATGATGATGCTCGACACCAATTTCCTGATTGCCGTTGAGCAACCCGGAAGCGATGCGGACCTACGACTGCGCTCCTGGCTGGACGACGACCGGCGAATCGGCGTATGTTCAATTGTCTGGACTGAGTATTTGTGCGGCCCCTTGTCCCCGGTGAAAATTTCCGCGGCGGATGCCATGATCCGTTGGAAAGAACCATTTGTGGTCTCGGACGCAGCGATAGCCGCTCGTTTGTTCAATGCCAGCGGTCGCCACCGGGGCACGCTGACGGACTGCATGATTGCCGCTGTCGCCATACGCTGCAGCGCCACCCTCGCCACCTTGAACGTCGATGACTTTCGCGCCTTTACCGCCCACGGACTCAAGCTGGCGTAGTTGCGCCGGCGATAGAAGGCCACGGTTTCCCCGTTGCCAGATGGTGCGCAATCGGGGCGTGTTTGAGGGGAAACGGTATCTTTCGGACGCGGCGGTCACGGAGATGACCCGGAAACAGACTGGGGGTGCCCTTCCGGAGGGGTACGGGCTCGGTTGGTCGACCAACGGCGGGGTGTTCGGCCACGGCAGGGCCTGCGCGACCAACATGTCGATCGACTCGACGAACGGGGAACGATCACGGACGGCGTGGAGCGTCGTGGTTGGCAGGGCGGCAAAAAAGGCGGCTTACAGTTTGTCCCAGAGGCACAGGGGATTGCCGCGCGTGTAGGCGACGATTTCGCGGCCGGTGGAGGTGCTCATGTGCCCGTCGATCCACAGGACATTCGCCTGGTTGAGGTGGCGGACATGGATGCGGCGCGAACCCACACCGCCGCAGCACGTGTTGCTGTTCCAGTTGCCGGCGCCCTGGAACGCCATCTGCCAGTGGCAGTGCGTGCGCAAGGCCCAGGTCTTCGGGTCAATGTCATTCGGGGTGGGATACCAGACCTGTGCCGCGTCGGCCAGGAGCACAGTCTCGGTGGGCTTCAGGATGGACTTCAGACTGGTTGCCGAGGTCATCTCCGAATTCCAGCCGTACGAGTAAAGCCGCAGGCTGGCGTCGAGCGTGGGACACTCGCGCACTTCCTGACCGCCCATGTACGGGTCGAGTCGCATGTACCAGGGCACTGCGGAAGTGTAGCCGTAGGGCAGAAAGTCGGGCCAGTCGTTCGTGTACATCACGGTGCACTGCCCGAGCTGGCGCAGGTTCCCCATGCAGGTTGCCTGAGTCGCCTTGCCCTTGGCCTGCTGCAAGGAGGGCAGCAGCATGGAAGCCAGAATGGCGATGATCGCAATAACGACCAACAACTCGATGAGCGTGAACCGCCGGTGCGAAGCGCCGGCCGGTGCAGTCCTGCCCTCAGGCACTCGTCCGTACGCCGGTTGCGCGCCGCTCGTCTCGCGACCGCAGGGTTTCGCCTTCATCCTGGACCTCCTTCATCGCGGGCAACCGCGTCGTCCGTCATCCGTCCCCCTTTCGGCCTGCCCCACACTGTCTCGCCGCTCAGAGTCCCGTCTTGCACCACACCGACCGCACTGGGTACATTCCATTATACCACACAGAAACGTACCGCACAAATCGTGCCGGCACGCATCATGTAATGCGTCAGTCGCGGGTGGAGATAAGGTCGAAGTCTGACCTGGGCTGACGCCTAAAGTGGTCGGAGCGGCTCGCTCCGACACCCGCGGGAGCGAGCCGCTCCCGCCACGTTGGCCATTTACCGCCCAACCGTGCACCCGCGACTGACGCATTACACGCATCATGGAGGCTGCATTCGCCCGCCGCGCTCGAAAACGCGGTGCCGGACGGCTACGTTGTGCGGCGAATCGGTTGAGGGAAGCGGCTTGCCGGTTCGGCAACCGCACAGACGGAGAAGGAACCGCCATGCGTCCGTACCCACATCTCATCACCTGCCTGCCCCTTGCCTCTGCCCTCCTGGCCGCCGGCTGCGCCCGGCGCGAGCCGCCGCTCACCGCACCGCCGCCACCCGCGGTCCAGGCGCCCGCGGCGAAGCCTGCCGCGCCACGACCCGCGGAAGCCACGGTCACGGTAACACCCGAAGAAACGGATGAGATTCTCGCCAACCCGGGGATGGGCTGGGAGACGTTCCACCGCACGGCAAAGCAAGACAAGACGCTGCCGGCGTGGATCCCGTCGACCGTTCACTACGCACGCTGGGGCTGGGGCACGCTCGAACCGGAGCCCAGCAAGATCGACACGACGTTCATGGAGCGCGTCCTGAAGGAGACGCGCGAGGCGGGACAGAAGCTCGCGTTCCGCGTCATGTGCTACTCGTCGAACCGCAAAGAGCCGTACCTCCCGGCGTGGCTCGAAGCCGCCGGCGGCCGCATCCTGATCGCGAACTACGACAGCACTAAGGACCTGCCGATCCCTGACTTCGACGACCCGGCCACGCTGTCGAAGCACCTCGACTTCATCCAGCGGCTCGGCCAGCTCTACGACGGGAACCCGGACATCGACCACATCGACATCGGCTCGCTCGGCTGGTGGGGCGAGTGGCACCTCAGCGGCTGCAAGACGTACAAGATGCCGACCCTGGAACACCAGCAGCAGGTGGTGGACGCGTACCTCGCCGCGTTCCCGCGTACGCCGCTGATCATGTTGATCGGCGGCGGCAAGTCGCTCAGCTACGCCACGCAGCGCGGCGCCGGCTGGCGCGCCGACTGCCTCGGCGACATGGGCGGGTTCAGCAAAACCTGGTGCCACATGTGCCAGGGGTACCCGACCTGGTTCCGTGAGGCAAATCTCGGAGATGCCTGGAAGACAGCACCCGTCGCGTACGAGAGCTGCTGGGACGCGCGCAAGTGGGTCGAGGAAGGCTGGTCGCTGCGTCACATCTTCAACTACGCGCTGGCCACGCACGCATCATACCTGAACAACAAGTCCGCGCCACTGCCGCCGGGAGATGCGGTCAAACCCGAGATCGAGCGGTTCCTGCGCCGGTTCGGCTACCGGCTCGTGCTGCGCGAACTCTCGCACCCGTCTACGGTGCAATTAGGCGCACCGCTGCAGCTCGCAATGAAGTGGCAGAACGTCGGGTCCGCGCCGTGCTACCGACCGTACCGCGTCGCGTACCGGTTCTCGAACGCGGCCGGCTGGAACGCCGTGTGCGTCGGTGGCGTCACCGTGAACCGCTGGCTGCCCGGCTCGGTCGAACTGTTTGCCGAGTCGTTCCTCGCCGCAGCACCGGACCTGCCGCCGGGCGATGTCGTCCCGGTCACCGACACCGTCACGCTGCCCGCGGATACGCCCCCCGGCGAGTGCCAGCTTGCCGTCGGCGTGGTTGCGGAGTCCGCGGAAACGCCCGTGGTCCGGCTCGGCATCAAGGGCCGCGACAGCGACGGTTGGTACCCGCTGAGTACGGTGCGGGTGGGGAGGCGGTAATATGCGAAGAAACCGGAGAGGTTCAGTCACCCGGTGATCTCACCACGCCACAGGCGCTGGAGGAATTCCACTGCCGGCAGGACCAGCACGTCGTCCAGCAGTGCCGGGTGTTCGCCCAAGTAGACACCGAACGTGTTTACACGCCGTGGTGCCAACTCTTCGCGCAACCGGCGCAGTCCGCCGGAAAAGCGTTTTTCCCAGCGCTTGGCTGCCTTGATCTCAACCGCGACAAACCCGTCCGTAGTCTCGCACAGGAGATCAACCTCCGCACCATCATAGTTGCGCCAGAAATGAAGGCCATAACGCAGCCCGCTGTACCCGAGAAAGGCGCGCACTTCGTGGAGAACCAGCGTCTCCAGAAGGGGGCCGGCTTCTTCCTGGGACGGCGGATAGGGCAAACGTCCAGAAAGAGCGCGTGCTACGCCACCGTCAAAGAGGTAAAACTTGGGGTGGCCCACCTGCTTGGTCGCCCGCTTCAGCTTCCAGGGCTCCAGCCAGTAGCCAAGCAGGGTGTCAACCATGATGTCGAAGTAGTTCTGCACGGTGGCCCGGGGCACCGCGGCCTCCCGCGAGATGTTGCTCAAGTTGGTCACCTGGCCATTCTGCCTTGCCGCGATCTCGAGGAAGCGCGAGAATGATGCCACGTTGCGCGTGACGGCTTCGGCGCGAATCTCCTCGTTGAGATAGGTGTGCGCATACGTGGTCAGAAACCCCGTCGGATCGCCACCGGTAACGGCCAGCGGCATCATGCCGTTGGCGATGGCCCTGGCCATGTCGAAGCCTGGCCCCACTTCCGCCGAGGCCAACGGGAACATGCGCGTGTCAATCGCGCGACCGGCCAGCAGATTAGTGCCCGAGCGCTTCAGTTTCCGTGCACTCGAACCGCAAAGGATGAAAAGCAGCCCGCAATCCTCCATCAGGCGCTGCACTTCGTTCAGCAGGGCGGGAACCTTCTGCACTTCATCAAGCACCACCCAACTGCCCGCCGGCAAGGTTCTCAATTCATGGAACAGCAAGCTGGGTTCACGTTCGAGGCGCAATGCCTCGCCTGTGTTGAGCAGATCATAGCGTATGGCGTCCGCGAAATGCTGCCGGATCCACGTCGATTTTCCCGTTCCCCGGGGACCCAGCAGGAGAATGGACGCCGTCGGCTTCTTTAGTAATCTTGAATACATTGACATCAACTTTACCGGAATATTTACAACTTACAAGCCAAAACTTCGAACCATGCAGCGGCGAACCTCGACTCCGACAGAACCCGTGGGCTACCGCAAGCCGGCAAGACGTGCGGCGTCGCCGAGTCTCTTCCTCAATTCGTTCATCTCCCAGGGCTCGGTCCCCCATACGAAAGGCTCGTCCATGAACCCGTACCCCAGCACGCCGGGGCACCCCTTGAGGTCGGCCATCCGCTGGCGCGAGCGTTCGAAGTTCTCCTTGATCTTCATGCCGTCGTAGAGCACCACCCCGGCGTACAGGCCATACGCCAGCGCCTGCTCGAGCACCCGCGGCACGCTGACACAAGACCGACCGCCCCATGCGGTTGTTTGATGCCGTCGATGGTGTTCGGTCCGTTGGCCGTCGACCGCGCGAACCAGTAACCGGCCGCCTCCACGCTGCGGATGACGTAATCGCCGTGTTCGTCGTAGGCGGGTTGATACCCGAACGGGTAGCCGAATTGCGGTACATGCGCAAGCCACCGCCGTTAGCTTGATGGCTATGCCTGCTTGGTGTGCGCGGAGGCGTGGCCTTCCGAGACGCGGCGCCAGATCTTGAAACAGCCCTGAATCGCAACTCCATACGGTTGCAGAATGGTTACAGATAGAGTATAGTTGCCTGTTCTGTGCAGTCCGGCCGGATCGCAACCCGCCGCAGCGAGGATACCCAAATGCGGGAGCGCGTCGAACAACCCACCGGTACGGCCAGAGGGAGCGAGCGCAGGCTTACCCGGAAGCGTGCGGCAGCCCTCCACGTCGTGGAGCGCTATGTGCGGGAGGCGCCCCAGCCCCTTGGCTGGCAGCTCCCCGGAGTACACCGCCTGTCGTCGGAACTGGGCCTCTCGGTGCGACTGCTGCGGGAGGTCATCCCGATGCTTGCGGACCGGGGGATACTGGACGTGGTCCCGCAGTCCGGAACCTATGTCCGCGCTATTCCGCCCGCCGTACCGTTCGACTCCGGTTCGCCGGCCGCGTCCGGCGCCGCCGCTGGCGTCCGCACGATCCGCATCTACTGCCAGGAGGTGGACCGCTACTCCGGGGACACCTGGCGGCGCCTCATCGCCAGCTTCGAGCGTACCCGCCAGGAGACCAGAGTTGAAATCGGGCTGGGCTGGAACGGCCAGGACGGGATCGGCGACGCCGACATGCTGTACGGCGAGATCCTCACGCTGCAGCATCGGCGCGAGGAGGGACGGCGTTTCGCCGTGTGGTTCGACCCCGCGCAAACGACGGGGCGGTTTCTCGGGCCGGCCGAGAGGTTCCTGCGCCGGAACTCGGGGGGGCAGCTCCACCCGGTGGCGGCCCATACCCACGCGCTCTTCGTGAACCGACGGCTGGCAGCCGATGTCGGCCTGGCGATCGGGAGCCTTGACGCGGCGCCACTGTCGTGGATCAAGCAGGCGATGGCGGCGAAGGCGGACGGCATGCTTCCCGAACCGGCAATGGGGGTGTTTGCCGACAACTACATGGCGGTGATGGCGCTGCTCGGATGCGGCCAGGCGCCGTTCGCGGAACAGCGCGACGAAGTCCGGCGGTTCGCCGAACTGGCGCAGCAGTGCCCCGATCCCGTTCTGGTACTGCCGTCGGATATCCCCAGAGGCATCGCCGGTGCGCCGGCGGTCGAACTGCTGATGCGGCGTCCGGCCTTGTTCGCCCTCTGTCCGTTCTGGTGCGCCGGCGTGCCGGTGATGGCGGAGTACAAGGTCGCCCCCGTGGCGTTGCCGTCGACGGCGAAGAGCCGCCTGAGCTGCATGGCCGTGGCGGTGCTGGCGGATTCACCGCACGCGGGTCTCGCCGCGGATTTCGCCCGGTTCATCGTGGGCGCCGAGGGGCAGCGCATCATCGGGAAGCCGGGCGGCATCCTGCCGGTCAGGCTGGCGGCGGCGCGGCGGCACCCGCAGTTCCGGCAGTGGCGGCCGATCGAGTGCTCCGGCCCGCGCAACGACTTCGTACTGCGCTGGGACAGCGTCAACGCGCGACGGAAGCTGGAGGAGGCGCTCCACGACCTGCGCACCTGCCGGATCTCCGTCGAGACGTGCATCAAACGGCTTGAGCCGCTCTGGAAAATCGCTTGAACGTGCCCACGACACGGTGGATGCATACGGCGCGGACGGACACGAAGGCGGCTTGGCTGGAATCGCACCCGGGAGGGGGTTACCGACACACATGAAAGGACAGCGTGCAATGAAGCGAATCCTGCCGATCTTGTGCGCCGCCGCGCTGACGGCTTCGGCCGCCACCGCCAAGAAGGATCGGACGCTCATGGGATTACTGTGCCTGGAGAAATGAGAGGAGGCATGCCGATGCGCTGGATTCCGGCAGCCGTCATCGCTGCCCTGGCTCTTCTCGCACCCTTGACGCTCCGTGGCGAGGGACTGCGCCTGTCCGGCATTCTCGGCCAGAGCCAGCCGCCCGGCACCGAACCCTTGCCGAGCGCCGGCATGCGCGGCGTGGTGTGCGATGCCGGGGACGGGCTGTGGTCGTTCGCAGACGGCACGTGGTGGCTGTCCTGCCCGCAGGGCATTCTCGGTTACGACGCCCGCCTGCGCCCGCTGGGCGTGCGCGTCGGCGGCCTGAGCGGCCCCGGACTGCTGGCGGTCTGGCCCGACGGCCTGCTGGAGCCGTGGGTCTTCGTCAGCGACACGAAAGGCAAGCGGATCCTGCATCTCCGGATCACGGCAGAAAAGCGGTGAACATGCCGCAACAGCGTTCAGACACCAAAAGGAACTGGAGTTACAGACCAATGAGGACAACCATGCTGACAGGAGCACTCATGGCCATGGGAATGTGCGCCGGGGCGTCCACGGCGACGCCATCGTTCGAGAGTTTCGCGCAGCGTGCCGAGGCAGGTGACCGGCTGACGGTCGTGTTCTTCGGCGGCTCTCTGTCTTGGGGCGCGCGCGCGAGCAACCCGCAGACGACCTCCTACCGTGCGATCGTCGGGCGACAGATGGAGGAGAAATACCCGAAGGCGCACTTCAAGTGCATCGACGCGGCGATCGGCGGCACGGGCTCGCAACTCGGCGCCTTCCGACTCGACCGCGACGTGCTGGCCTACGAGCCCGACCTCGTCTTCCTGGATTACACGCTCAACGACGGGGCCTATGAGACAACGCCCGACACGCTGGCCTCGCAGGAGGCCATCGTCCGCCGGCTGATCACCGAGGCGCACTGCCCGGTGATCCAGATGTTCCTGGCGGCCAGGAGTTTCGTGACCGACGGCACGACCGAGAAGATGAAACGCCGCACCGCGCACCTGGAGATCGCCAAGGCCTACAACGTGCCCTGCGGCGATGCCATCACGCTGATGCAGGACAAGCACAAGAAGGGCGAGATCGACCTCGACGCGATCTGGACGCCCGAGTCGTTCGACACCTGCCATCCGGGCGACAAGGGGTACGCGATGTACGCCGAAGCTGCCTGGGCCGCCTTCAACCAGGCCGTTGCCGACAAGGTCGTCTGCAGCGCTCCGCAGGCGATGCTGAACGCCGACACCTACACACATGTGGCGCGCGTGCGGCTGTCGTCCCTCGCCCCGCTGCCGCCGGGATGGCGCGTGACCGCACCCAGCACCGACTACTGCGCGTTCGATTTCCTGATGACGCGATGGCTGGACGACCTGACCGTTGCCGCCAATTTCATCCCGAAGGACAGGAGCAAGACCGAACCGATCGAGCCGGCGAAGCCGCTGAAGCTCGGGTTCAGGGGCGGGACGGTCCTGCTCTTTGGCCAGTCCTCGCCGCGTTCCGCCAAGTGCAAGCTGACCATCGACGGCAAGGAGACGCAGTTCGACACCTGCCAACTCGGCCCCAACAACACGGGGCGCATGGTGCACGTCGCCGCCACCGGGCTCGACCCGGCCGTCGACCACAGCCTGGAGATCGTCCCCGTTTTCGGCGCCCCCGAGCAGCCGCTGGAGGTGTGCATCGAAAGCGTCTGCGTGGCGGGCGGCGACGCCAGGGTCTGGAAACTCGACAAGTAGGGCGTCAGGCCAGGCACGCCAGAGGCCCAAGTCCGGGCCCGGGCGTCGGCCGCTGTCAGGGTTTATCGTCGCGGTATGTATACCGGAGCATCACAACATGAGTGAGCCCATCAGCATCCGGGAGATGCGGGACGAGGATTGCGACGCACTGGCAGAGCTGTGCGGTTCGTCACTCTCGCTCTTTCAGCAGTACTGCCGCGAAGCGGAGTCGGGCACACGAACGATCCTGGTCGCCGAGGTGGGCGGCGCGATCGCGGGCTACGTCCTGATCCAGTGGGAAGCCGGGCACCCGGTCCTGCACAAGGAGCACACCCCCGAGATCGCCGACCTGGCGGTCCGCGAATCGTGCCGACGGCAAGGTATCGGGACAGCCCTGATCGACGACGCTGAGCGCCGCATCGCCGTCGTTGCGGACCGCGCCGGCGCCGCCGTCGGGGTATCGCCGGAATGCGGCCCGGCCCAGGTCTTCTTTGCGCGCCGGGGGTATCTGCCCGACGTGCGAGGCCTGAACTACAAAGGAAGCTTCGTCAACTCCGGCGCAACAGTCCGCGTGGACCGCGGACTGGTCCTCCTGCTCACCAGGAGGCTTGGCAGAGAGTCACCATCCTCGACGACCGGCTGAATGGGCGCTTACACCGCGGAGTTCGCAACTCAGCGCAACGCCCCATCGACGCGTTCGAGTGCCCGACTGCACCCAAGTCGCTTCGCCGCCCCCCCCCGGGGAAGCTCGCCACGGCGTAGCCCGACAGGACAAAAACGGAGGTGGGTTTTCGCGAGCGCCGTGCTTGACACACCACCGCCCGATACGACGAAGGGCGCGTCTCCGCCATGCTCCCACATTGCCACGGACGCGTGCGCATGCTACTTGTAATTCGTCATGGCAACGCGGCAGAACATGGTGGTGCGTGAGACGGCGCCAGAGTACCTAACCGACGATGGCGATGGACTGGCGCCGTTCAAGCGCGATGCGTAGCTACGCTTGACGCCCGCCGAGAGACTGGCGCGGTCGTGGCGCCTGCGTGAACGCATCCCCAACCTACAGGCCATTCATGATCGAAAGCTTTTTCCAAAAGCCTTGAACGCGAAGGTGTGGAGTACCTTCTGATCAGTGGTCAGGCCGCGGTCCTGTATGGGGCCGCGACCTTCTCAGGGGACGTGGATATCTGGGTCAATCCCACCCCTACGAACCTCACCGCGTTCCTTGCCGCGTTGACCTCGCAGGGAGCACGCTACTACAAGCTGACGCCGGCCCTGACCGTACCCCGGGACTGAATCGTCCCCCGCATACGTAGGAGGCAATGCACTATGGTGCCCAGGAATGTCCCACTTGCGTCGCTAGCGACAACTCTGTTGCTCTGCGTAAGCTTCGCGGTCCGCGGCCAAGACGCGCCAGGAACGCCACGCGACGTGCTCGAACTCGCGCCGGTCTGGCGCCTTCAACCGGCGCAGTCGCCGGACGTTGCGCCGAAAGAAGACGACTGGGGCACGAGGGACATTCAAGCGGCGGACTGGCGCTGGGGCGCGGTCAACGCCAAAGGCACGTCGTGGGAGATTGTCCTGAAGGAGAAGGACGGGCGCGCCAAGGTGCACTGCCTCTGGCACGAGCAGACGGTCGCGGTCCCGGCAGCGTGGGTTGGGCGGCGCCTGGTGCTCGGGTTCAAACGCATCGAGGGTGATGCGATCGTGTTCCTGAACGGCCAGCGCGTGGCCGAACTGCTGCGCCCGGGCGGTGACCTCGACGTGTCCGCCACGCTGCAGCCGGGCAAGGACAACACGCTTCGCGTCTATCTCACCCGCGACTACACCGGCATTTCGCGCGACTTCGAACACGACCCGTTACGCTACACGGCGCGCGGCCCGGGCAGTCACGCGCCGACGCCCTTGGAGAAATGCGGCTTCGGCATCACCGCGCCGGTGACGCTCTACGCCTTCCCACGCCCCGTCTCGATCAGCGACGTGTTCGTCCGCACCTCGTGGCGACAGAAGAACGTCGCGCTCGACGTGGAACTGACCGCCGATGCGCCGGTCGACGGACTCAGCCTGCAGGCGGTCATCCGCGACGCGGACGGCAAGGACGTCCTGACCCTCGACGACGGCCCGGCCGCCGTCCCAGCCGGGCGCACGGTCCGGACGCTGACCCGCCCGTGGGCCGACCCGATCTGCTGGGAACTGGAGAAGGGCTATCTCTACACGGCCACGGTCACGCTCTCCACAAACGGCACGGTCGCGGACTCCGCACCGCCGGTGCGGTTCGGGTTCCGCGAACTCTGGACCGAAGGCCGGCACGTGTACCTCAACGGCCACGTCTCGCGCTGGCGCGTCGACTGGACCGCGTGCGGACTGAACCCGACCTCGTTGTCGTTCTTCCGGCTCATGGGACGGAACGTGTTCTACACCCAGGCGAATCCGTCGGCGTGGTGGAGCGTCTGGTCCGAAACACCGCTGCTCGACGAGAAACTGCTCGACGCGTTCGACGCGCAGGGCATGGGCAGCTTCGTGCCGGCCCCGGCCGTGTGCCATGTCCGCACCAGACTGCTCGACGACCCGCAGGCCCAGGCGGATTACGACCGGGAAGTGCAGCGCTGGCTGCGGCTGTATCGGAACCACCCGTGCATTCTCGGCTGGACCATCGGCATGAACTCGTTCTGCCCGCGCGATGGGATCCACCCGCCGAGCATGGGCAAGCGCACCGCCTACCCGTCCCGATCCCAGGCCACCGTGATCGAAAAGGGCCTGGAAATGGTCAAGCACTACGACCCGACGCGCCTCGTCTACTCGCACGCGGACGGGAATGTCGGCGACATCTCGACGAGCAACTCGTACCTGAACTTCGCACCGCTGCAGGAGCGCGAGGAGTGGCCCAGCGAGTGGGCGCGCGCCGGGGACATGCCCTACTTCCCTGTCGAGTTCGGCCAGCCCTACACCGCCAACTTCTGGAAAGGCACGCAGTTCCTCGCCACCGAGTACCTGGCCATGTATTTCGGCGATCGCGCCTACCGCGACGAAACGCTCGACGGACTGCGCAACACGCTGAAGGTCAGCCTGGAGAATAAATCCGGACACGGTTCGGCCATTCCGTACGCCGACTTCCCGCTGTACTGGGAGTTCCAGCACCTGTTCGTGCGCAACACGGACCGCACCTGGCGCACCTGGGGGGTACCAGGCTGGTATTACTGGGACTTCGGAGTCGGGTACGGCAATCCGACCAAGTGGGACGGCAAGAGCATCTGGTCACGCTACGCCGCGATCGACAAGCCGCTCACCGAGCGGCCGGACTGGGCGAGTCCGAATTTCGATATCCGCGCCGAGAACGAGCAGGCGCTGCTGGTCTGGCTCGCTGGCGCGCCGCGTCACACCGACAAAACGCACGCCTTCTACCCGGGCGAAACGATACGCAAGCAAGTCGCCGCCGTGTGGGACGGACCCGGCGACAAGTCGATCGACGTGCAGTGGCGCCTGGCGGACAGCACGGACCGCGAACTGAAGTCCGGTACCGCGCGGCTGGATCTCAAAGCCGGCGACATCGCGTTTGCACCGATTGAGGTCGCAGCGCCCGACGTGCCGGCGCGTGCGGGGTTCGCACTGTCCATGCTCGCCAAGGACGGCGACAGGGTCGTCGGCCGCGACACGGCGGCACTGCAGGTGTTCCCGAAGGAACCGCCCGCCCGCGTCGCCGGACGCGTCGCGCTGTTCGATCCGGCGGGTAAATCGGGGCCGTGGCTGACCGCGCTGGGGGTCAAGGCGGACGCATGCCAGACGGGACAGCAACTGGCCGACACCGACCTGCTGATCCTCGGCCGGGAATCGCTGCGCCAGGGCATGGCCCTGCCATACTCCGCTGCGGACATCGCACGCGGCCTGCGCGTACTGGTGCTCGAGCAGCAGCCGGAGATCTGGGACGGACTCGGCTTCCAGTCCATCGAGACCATGCCACGCTACGTGTTCGCCCGCGACGCCGCGAGCCCGATCCTGGCCGGCATTGCGCCGGAGGACCTCATCAACTGGCGTGGCAGTCCCGACCTGCTGCCGGAGTACAAGCCGGCGCGTTCGCACGAGGTCATGCACGCGCCGAAGTGGACCAACACGCACGCGGTCGCCTCGTGCGTGCTGCAGATTCCGCACGTGGTCGGCTTCAACCCGATCCTCGTCGCGGAGTTCGACCTGGACTACTCGCCGCTGCTGACCTGGCGCTACGGCAAGGGCTGCGTGTTCTTCTGCACGCTCGACCTGACCGACCGCGTCGGCCAGGACCCGGCTGCCACGCGCCTCGCCCGCAACCTGCTCGAGACCGCAACCGCGCCCTGTGCAACCCCGCCCCGCACGACCTGCTTCGCCGGCGACGCACAGGGTCGGGCACGGCTCGAACGCCTGGGCGTTACGGTCCGGCAGGATGTCGACCTTGCGGCGCCCGCCGAACGACTCCTCGTCGTGGGCGACGGCGACAACGTCCCCGGCGCGCCGGAACTGGACCGGTTCACGCAGGGTGGCGGCACCGTGCTGTTCCTGCCCCGCACCGCGGCGCAGCTTGAGAAGGACGGATTCAAGACAGCAGCCACCGACGTGGTGCGCGCGGCTGCTGTCGAGCACCCGCTGTTCCGCGGCGTGGGCCCGAGCCTGTTGCGCTGGCGCGACGCCATTCACGCCGTCACGTTCACCGGTCAGGGCCAACCGCCCGACGCGACTGTCGTTGGCGACGGGCTGTTCGTGCTCCGCAAGCAGGGCGGTGGGACGCAGTGCTTCGTGCAGCTCGACCCGTTCGCGCTGGACAGCCGCTACGCCGACGACAGCCCGGAGCGCGAGGCCACCCAGCTCAGCATGGTCCGGCTGCGGCAGTTGTGGGCACAGCTTCTAACCAATGCCGGGGCGACCGGTTCGGACGCCATCGCCAGCCGTGTGACCACGCTCAAAGCCGGCCCGTCGTACGAGATTCTGGGGCACTGGTTCGTGCTCGGCCCGTTCGCCGCCGCAGAAGAGGATGCGGGCAAGCCGGGCGCCGTCCTCGACACCGAGTTCCCCGGCGAAAAGGCGGCGATCGCGGGCGACACGAACCCGAACATCACCTACACCCGCGCGGACGGCAAGCCCCTCGATTTCCGCACCATGGTCCAGGCGGACAAGAACGATTTCATGAACCTGGCCGCGACGCTGAAGGCAGGCGAGCAGTCGGTCGCCTACGCCACCTGCACGGTCAAGCGCGACAAGGCGGGCACAGCCGTGCTGCGCCTCGGCGTCGACTACTGGATGAAGGTCTGGGTCAACGGCGAACTGCTCTACCGCATGGACCAGGGTCACGGCGCACCGAAGCCGAACCGGCACCAGGTCAAGGCCAACCTGAAAGCCGGCGAGAACGTCATCACCATCAAGGTCCTGGCCGGGAGCAAAGGCTTCGGGTTCTGGGCCAACCTGGCCACCTGCGAAGAGACTGCGGAGCAGTCCTCCGGCGTCGTGGGCGGCGACGCGCGGCTGTACGACCCGTCGATCCGGCTGCGCGACCCGTACGAGTATGCGTATTGGTAGAGCAACATAGCTGGCCGCAAACTGCCAAGTTGTTCTTGCGCGGGCGCTAAGCGGCTGGCGTTGCGACAACACGTTTGTCGTAAGGGGTGTCGGGTGTCGAGTATCGTGGGGTAATGGTCACTGAGTCACTGCGTCACAAGCGGGCCGGCGATTGCCCCACGCGCCGCGGTTGCCGAGCGGAGTCTCGGCAAACGCGTAGGTTCTTTGCGGCAATGCTCCCGCTCTCCAGCAAGGAGAAGACGAGAATGCTCTCCCGCCTCGCATTTCTGATCGGGTTCACCGCCGCCACGGTCACACTCACCGCCGGCGAGCCGCCGAAACCACTGTGGACGCAGGATTTCGAGGACCGCACCGCCGGCCAGGCGCCGAACGCCTGGAGCGGCATCTGGGGCAAGCAGGGCGACGACCTGCTGGTGGTCAGCAACCTGCGCTGCGCCGGCGGCCGGAACGCGTTCCTGCTCGACCGCACCGGCGACAACACCGAGATGTGGGGCGTGTCCACGCCGTTCCCGGACGTGAAGAGCGGCTGGGCGCACTTCTCGTTCGCGTTCCTGGTGCAGGGCGCGGGGCACGACGCCCGGTTCGGGTTCGAACTCCGCGAAGCGCACCCGTCCAGCCGCCGTGTCGTGGCGCTGTCGTTCGGCGCTTCCAAGGTGCGCGCCATACCCATGTCGGAGTTGGGCGGGTACATGGACTCGGAGAGCGTGCGCCTGGGCGGATTCGAGAAGGACGCCTGGCATCGGCTCGACCTGTGGCTGCCCGCGTCGGGCAGCACGGACCGGCGCGGCGCGGCGCAACTGCTGCGGCGGGTTGGGGACGACCCGTGGGAACCGGTCGATGCCGCGCAACCGTTGCCGCTGTTCCCACCGTCCGGAACGAACGCCTACGGACTGTTCATGCTCGTGGCCAACCCAGGCGCGCGCGGCTACAAACTGTTCCTCGATGACCTGCAAGTGACGCCCGAACCGGCATTGCCCGAGCCCCAGGTCCCAGCCGGGAAGCCGTAGTCACCGGTTGCTGGCAGACGGCCATCCCCGCCTAAGTCCCGGCTTCAGCCGGGCGCGAGACGCGTCGCCTCACGCGGGAACCCTATGCCATCGTCACGCATACCGACCGCGCATCCGCGGGGTGTTCGCTGAAGACTCGCGCCCAATTGCACGTGAACGCGGGACTCCGACACCAGTCTGGACGCGGTCACTTCCGGTCGACCAGGTCGTAGACGCGGACGTAGTCCACCAGGAACTGGTCGGGAAGCTGGGCTTTCGTGAGGTCGCCGGCCCAGCCATTCATCTCGGCTTCGTCGCTGAGCTGACCCCGTGGACCGGGAACGGATGGTAATCCAGGCCGTTCCACCACTCCAGCCCCGCCGTATCCCATTCTCCTTCCATCACTTCCGGCCCTGTCCGACCCCGGATGAGTTTCTTGACCCTACGACCTGCCCATCGTCAGTCTGGAACAGGCCGCGTAGGTCGCCGATGCTCGCTGTCTTCCCCTCGACCCACGCCACAGAACCACTATGCCCTGGCACCGGAAAATCGCCCTTCACAACGCCGTTCTGAAGTCCTTGCCCGGGTCCCGAACCGTTCCTCCCGCCAATCCAGCCCCTTCTTCCGACCCCGAAAACGTCCCAAACTACCTGTCATTTGTTAGCGCAGAAGGTCGCTGGGCCGCTTTACCCGCAAGCGATTCGGCGCGCCGTCCGAGTTGCCGAATCCTGCCTCCAGACCGGGCAAATGTGCTCAAAACGGTAGGTTTGCCCCCCCGCGCCCGCACAGCGCCCAACCCCGAGGGGCGCGGGGAGTCCGCGACGCCCCGGCCAGGGGTGCAGGGGGCGGCGCCACCCTGCCAGGGGTTCGGGGGCAGCGCCACCGATCTGCGCGGGGTTCGCACGCAGGCCTGGCGGAGGGCGAACGCCGCAACCTCAAACGGCAGGCAATGGGTCCGGGGACGGCACGGGCGGCGGCCGCGGGCTGCGGCGGACACCGCACGGGACGGCCACGGACGCTTTGCCGTTCTTCAGCAACCTACCGATCGGCGCGAGGTTCGTGTAAAGCTCGCGGATGGGAGAGAGAGTCGAGCGGCGGCAAGGGGAGAGTTAGCGAGCCCCCGAGCGACCCCGAAGGCACAGCCGAGGGGGAACTTCAGCCCGAAGGGCGGGGCGGTCGGGGGATGGCAGCGAGCGCCAATGAGTGCGGCAGAGCGAGTCGGCGCAGCGACCCCGACCGACGGGAGGGGACTGCGAGCGCGATAGCGCGGGGGCGTGTGGGCGGGGACGGGACCGGCGCGTCTGGCGGCGGCAGCGGTCGCACGGGCCATGCTGCAGGAACGGGCAGGGACCCGTGAGCAGACTGGCACGGGCGAACCGCGGCACGACATGTCCGCCGTAGCCCGATAGGGCGAAGGTGGAAGGCGGCA
>MHBL01000363.1 GCA_001803235.1 Lentisphaerae bacterium RIFOXYA12_64_32 | reverse complement strand
GCAGGGACCCGTGAGCAGACTGGCACGGGCGAACCGCGGCACGAAGGCGGCAGTACATAACGGACCGCGTTATGCGACGCAGACGCGGGGCGACCAACGGGAGAGGGCCGATCAGGCGCGACGGGGCTGGGAGCGGGAGGCCCCGCGAAAGCACCGGCGCGCCCGGCCCGGACCCACGGCTGCGTGTGAGGCCCGGCGAACGAACGCATAACGGCGCGCCCTTATGTAGTGCCGACGTAGTGCGCCGACGACAGGCGCGCCGGGCCCGGCCACGCCCACGCGCCCCGCACCCGCGAGTGATTCGGCGGGCCGTCCGGAAATCCGAATCCTGCCTGCAGACCGAGTAGACGTGCTCAGGAAGACAGCCCCCGCCGTTTCATGGACTCCGCGTCCCCGCCGGAACCCAGTTGTCAGTCCATGGCAACGTGATGGCGTGGTTGCTGTCGGTCGAAAAGTACCTCTTCAGATCAGGACGCTTCTCGACAACTCCGGCAATCTCACGAGGTGTCCACACGATCTCGTCCCGCCCGATTATGGCCAAGAAAAGTGGGATATGCCTTACTCTTCGTACCTTCAAGAAAAGGTCGTCGTCACAAACCAACAGACCTTCGCGCGGGTAGGCGACCTTGGCCTGCGAAGCGACACTCTCTGTACTCCTTATCTCATGCCCATCTCTGACCGACCTGTAGACAAGGATCTCCCTGGGCCAGACTGCATACAGAATCAACGACAGCCCGCCCAGCACAAGGGCAAGCCACCCTGCCGTTCGACGGTGCGTTCTCCCAACGGTTTTCGCCATCTTCCTCTCACTTCCCTGCCTGTCGCGTCAGAGCGTGTTCGAGAAGCCAGATCCGCCAAGACATGATGAACGGCAGGGTGTAGTAGAACTCGGTCTGGTTGTAGAAGCCATTCCTGGACGCGAGTCCCCTCCATCCCCCATATCCTGAACTGCAGAACTTAACGACGACCACCGCATATCTGTGGTGAACCATGTCGTAGGAGTGCAGGTCGTCCTGCGGTTGTGCTGCCATGTTTATCACATAATCCCCCCCGCCTGGGGCCGTACCGTGCCCAAGGAGGACAAAACCGTGCATGTCGGCCTTGAGCGAGACGATGTCTTGCTTGGAAAACGGCTTGGCATTGTAGTAAAGGTACCGGACGTCGTACCCCTTCTTTATGCCGTGATCAACTACTTGGGACGCCCTCTTGGCCAGCAACTTCTCTACCAGGGATCCAAGCAGCGATTCGCTGATCTCCCCGACCGCAACCACAAGGACGTTCGGAACCGACACAGCGCAGGGCTTCTCGGTGGTTCCTTCAATCACGTCGGCCCATTTCCTTGCATCCCTCTCATCAAGCCCCCGCAGACGAGCCAACGAGGCCAAGTCATCGGCTTGACTGTCCCTGACAAACACCCTTCGAGGAAGGCCGCTGGACTCTGGAGTTGCGTGCCACAAGCCAAGAACATCGAACCTGCCGAGTGCATCGTTGTTCATGGCTCCATACAAGTTCGCACCGCCATCCTCCTCCAACGGATCTCTGTTTATCCACCTCCCGATCTCGGTGCTGAGATATCTGTAGCCGTAATAGAGGAGTTTTGTCTCACTGTCCAAGTACTTGGTACTGAACTGGAAGGGATTTGTAGCCGCTGCTTCACCTGTGGCGCGGAGGGTGTTGCCGAAGGGATCATATTCGTAGGTTGCGGAGGTCGCACCGGTTCCTGAATTAACCAGAACGACCAAATTACCGTTTCCGTCGAAGGCGGGGAAGGTCGCCGCGCCTCCCCCATTTACCGAGAGCAGCCCGCCGATTCCGCCGGCGCCCTGGAGAGATCCCGAAAGGTCCAAACCCCAGACGTAACTCCGAAGGAGAGCCCCGGTCGCGTCGATCTCCGCGAGGAGATTCCACCCGTCGTACAGGAACTTAATGTCCGCCTGGAGAGCCCAGTTGCCCGGGGCGCCGGAGTAGACTTTCTTCTCGACGCGGCGGGCCTGGGAATCATACGCAAACTCAAGCCTTGCCTGCGGGACAGGCACGGCGAGATCTCCACGCGTTTCCATGGCCACGAGGCGGTTCTCGGCGTCCCAGGTGTAGGACCAGCGGCCGTCGGTCAGGAGATTGCCGTCGTCGTCGTAGCTGAACGGCTCAGGGGTCTGGGGGACGAACGCATGCCCGGTCTGTGTGGTGACGGCATCCTCGCCGTTCGGGCCGGCGTCGTTGCGCACGCCGACGATGCTGAGGTCCTGCCAGACCGGGGCGGCGGCGTTGTCGACGGGGAGAGCGCCGTAGAACTGCTCGCCGTGACGCGCGGTCGGGCGGTTGTTGACCGTCACCGTGGCGCCGGGTTGGGCTTCGCCGCGGACATCCACCACGCCGGGGACTTGGCGCGACTCGTACTGGTTGAGCGCGTTCGAGGTATAAGACGCCGGACCGCCTGAAGGCGGGACTACGAGCTTGCGGTTGCCGATGTCGTCGAAGGTGTAGCCGAACTGCTGGCCGGCTACTGCAGTCCCATCCGACCAGTGGCGGGAACCGGACGTGACTTGGCCGAGGGCGTCGTATTCGTAGAGCCAGTAGGAGCCGTCGGCGAGCGTCGAGCGAAGGCGCTGGTTCGCGGCGTTGTAGACGTAGGTGAAGGAGGCGGCCCGCGGGGACGCGGGCGCTCCAGGGCCGCTGGCGATGCTCACCAGGCGGTTGAGGTTGTCGTAGGTTTTCTGGGTGACCATGATGTCTTGCGCTCCGGTCCTCGATGTCAATGTATCGACCAAGTCGGAGTTTGGCAAGTAGGCGTAGGTGTGGGTCGAGGTGCTGGAGGTGACGGTCGCGAGGCGGGACGCACCGTCGTACGAATAGGACGCTGAAGCGCAGGGCAGGAGCCCTACGCCACATTCCAAGCCCGAACGGCGGCCGAGCGCGTCGTAGGTGTTGTCGAGCGACACACCATCCAGGGAGCCGGCGGCGTACGCAACTTCGTCGAGTTGGCTGTCGGGGGTGTAGGTGAGGGTTTGGGTGCCGGCGGCATCCACCACACCCACCCGGCGGCCGAGGCGGTCGTAGGAGAAGGTGGCGTCGGGGGTGGCGTCGGAGTAATCAATACTGGCCTGGTCGCCGGCGGGGTTGTAGGCGTACGTGGTGACCAAGGGCGAATCCGGACCGCCTAAAGGCGGGACTACGAGCCTGGACCAGGTGCGGGTCAACAGTCTGCCGGCGAGCGAATACGTGTACGAGGGGCCCTTGCCGTCGTCGTAAAGCTTGGCGGTTAGGAAGCCGGTGACGGGGGCGTAGTTCCACGTCGTGACGGCCCGGCCGGTGTCGGCGGTGAAGTCTTTCCAGGTGGTCATGGTGGTGCGGCGGCCCTGGGTGTCGTAGGCGTACTCGACCGGGTAGGTGCGCGCGCCCCAGGTCCGGCGCAGTTCGCCGGTGGGCCAGTAGGTGTAGTGCACCACGCCGCCGTCCGGCATTGTGACCTGCGAAGTCCGGCCGCGCGTGTCGTACTCGTAGCCTGTGACCTGCGGCGCCTGCGGGCCGGCGTCGTCCGGGTCGGGCGTGGTGACCGTGAGGAGCTGGTCGGCGGTGTTCGACCAGGGTCGTTCCTGTGGTTCTTACTGCCTTACAGCAGGTTGTGACCTACTTTTGGCGAAATAGCTATTCTATTGCTCATTTCATCAGGCTGAAGCGCTATTTAAGGTTTCGACAGCAAAGCTGTGACCAGGCCGTCCGATACGGCCTTTGGGGCGCTCAACGCGTACGAACCGGCGGCGGGACGCGCGTCGAACGGTGTTGCCGCAGTCAGGGCCGTCACCTGGCAACGACCTGTGGTGACGCGTCCAGCCAGGCGTCGTACCCAGGCCTCATCGCCGACCGCCACGGCCCGGCCCCAATCCGGCTCGCGCACCGGCGGGCCACTCTCGATGACGGCCTCGATCGTGCGCAGGTACCAGTCGCGGAACTCCGCCTCGGTCGTCATGTCCAGGCAGTCCAGCAGGCACGGCACGTCCAGGATTCGGTACCGCTGCCGGCGCCCGGCCAGTTCATGGAATCCCCCGCAGACCCATTGTGCGGGATGCGTCACGTGCACACACGCCTGCTCGGCAACCCCGTGCGGTCTGGCTCTGCGTCCCATCCGGCCTTGCCTCCCTCCACAGTCATGATCCCGGGCCAGGACGCGGCACCCAACGGGCCGGGCCAACCAGAACCACGCCCCGCCTGCACATGTCCTCGACCGCCCCCTACGCCCTTGTTAACCAAAAGCCATGTGGCGCACACGGGCCACCCCCGTTAGCGCCTTAATTCCCGGGAACTGTCATGAAAAACAACATTTGTCACCCAACCAACTCCTGACTTCTGACTTCTGACTCCTGACTCCTGACTTCTTGGGTTGCGGGCAAAGCCCGCGTTAGCTTGAAAGCAATGCCCATGGTGTGGCTGACAGTAAATCGGGTTGGCACACCCCCTGCCGGGGCGGCAAACTCCTCCCGATTCCTGCTGGACTTGCGCCCTGCCCTACCCCCCACGCCGTTTCCGTATAGGAACGTCGACGGTCAACGGGCCAAGGAGTTCAGGTTACCGGCCCCGGCGAGGTCCGGACCGTTTACCCCGCCAGTCCAGGAAAAGCGCGCGTGGCCTTGACAGATTGCGCTTTGTGTTGTTAATTATCATTTAATCGAGTTGGCACACTGAAAGGCCACCGTTCTCAACCATGAAGCGCGCGCCAAAGAAGAACCTGGAGCAGATGCCGGCGAACGGGCGCGGTCCGCGCGTCAGTCGCCAGGATGTGGCGCGCGCGGCCGGGGTGAGCCTGACGACGGTGACGCACGCGCTGAATCCGCCGCCGGGAGTGCGCATGAGCGAAGAGACCCGGGAACGGGTCCGCCGCGTGGCGCGCGAACTCGGTTACCGTCCAAGTTTTGTCGGTCGCGCCCTGGTGTCCGGCAAGGCGTACACCGTCGGCCTGCTCCAGCCCCACGCCGAAGCCCTGTTCTACGCGTTCTACCAGGAGATGGTGCACGGCATGGTTCAGGCCATGCAGGCGGACGACTACAACCTGCTGATCCTGTTCCGTTCGCCGGACCAGCGTTTCATGCGTGTGGTCGAGCAGGGCCGCATTGACGGCATGCTCGTGCTGCAAAGCGACCTGGAGGTTGGGCACATCGACCGGCTGGTGGAGATGGGCCTGCCGACCGTGGTGGTCAACAAGGGCTACCCGGTTCAGCCCGACAAGCCGGTTGGCTGCGTGCACGCCGATCACCACCGGATGATGCGCGATGTCGTTGCGGAGTTCGCCGCACTCGGGTGCCGGAGCCTGCTCAATATCGGTGATCCGCGCGCCTGCGACGCCAACATGCAGATGTTCGAGGGGTTTGTCGCGGCCACAGCCACGGCGGCCGGCAACGGCATCACGGGCACCACGCTGGCCCCGGACACCAAGGACTTCCCCGCACAAGTCCGAGCCCTGCTGCGCGGCGGTTCACGCTGGGACGGTGTTTTCGTGGACGGCCCGGAGCTGGCGACGGCGTTTCTCAGCGAGGCGCAGAGCAGCGGCCTGGCCGCGGGGCGTGACTTCCACCTGATTTCGTCCGGCACGAGCACAAGTTTCACCACTCGCCAGCACGGCGAGGTCAGCGCTTACAATCATCAACCGGGGCTGGTGGGCCGTGCAGCCTGGGTGCTTCTCCGCGATCTGATCCGCGGCGAGGCGCCTGGCCAGCAGCGACTGGTCCCGTACAAGCGGGTTGAAGTACAGGCCGGGGCGGCCGCACACTGAGGTGCGACCGCCTGAGTTGAAACGTATCCAAACACTCCCGCGCCGCGGCCCAGCGCCTTCGGGAACGGGCACGGGCACGGGCACGGGCACGGGCAAGGAAAGAAGGAGAGGACACGATGACGACGGCAACGGCGGAGACGGTTCTGGCGCTCGGCGGCGGCTCCAAGGCAGTGACGTTGGACCTGGGCGACATTCTCAAGTGGCCGATTGTGACTGAGGAAGACGAGAGTGCAGTGCTCGGCGTGCTGCGCGCCGGCGCCATGAGCGGCACGGACATCACCAAGCAGTTTGAGCGCGAGTTTACCCAGTGGCAAGGCACGGAGTACGCCCTCGGCTACTGCAACGGGACGGAGAGCCTGCGCGCCGCGATGTGGGCCTGTGGGCTCGGCGCAGGTGATGAGTTGATCTGCCCGAGCATGACTTACTGGGCGAGTTGCACCGCAGCCCTGACCATGGGCGCAGCCGTGCACTTCGCCGACGTCGAGAAGGACACGCTCTGTATCGATCCGAACGACATCGAACACCGCATCGGCCCGCGCACACGCGCCATCGTCGCCGTGCACTACTGCGGCCACCCCTGCGACATGGACCCCATTATGAAGATTGCGCGCAAGCACAACCTGAAGGTAATCGAGGACGTCAGCCATGCGCACGGCGCTCTCTACAAGGGCCGCAAGGTGGGCAGTATCGGCGACATCGCCGGCATGAGCATGATGTCCGGCAAGGCGTTTGCCATCGGCGAGGCTGGCATGGTGGCCACCAACGACCGCAAGCTCTATGAACGCTGCATCGCTTACGGCCACTACGAACGGACCGGCCTCGCGTCGGTCTACAACAAGGCGGACCGCCAGATCACGGACCCGGAGCTCACCAAGTACGCCGGCCTGCCCTTGGGCGGATTCAAACACCGCATGAACCAGACCTGCTCCGCCATGGGGCGCGTACAGCTCAAGCACTACGACGAGCGGATGAAGGACATTCAGGACGGGATGAACCGGTTCTGGGACCTGCTCGACGGCGTGCCGGGCGTCAAGGCGCACCGACCCGCCAAGCAGACCGGGTCGACCATGGGCGGCTGGTACTATGCGCGCGGCCTGTACCGTGCCGAGGAACTGGGCGGACTGCCAGCGGCGAAGTTCTGCGAAGCGGTCCGCGCCGAAGGGGTCGGCATGTGCCACCCCGGCGCCAACGCGCCGCTGCATCTGCACCCGGTCTTCCACACGGCGGACATTTTCAACCAGGGTCAGCCCACGATGATCGCGTTCGGGCAGCGGGACGTGCGTCAGGGCAAGGGCACGTTGCCGGTCGCCGAGAGCGTCGCGCAGATCTGCATCGGCGTGCCGTGGTTCAAGAAGGACCGGCCGGAGATTATCCGCCAGTACGCCGAGGCCTACCGCAAGGCGGCGGAACACGCGGACGAACTGAAGGGCTGAGTGCCGGGGGTTAGGCAGAAGGTCGCAGACGGGCCGGTCGTTCGTAGTGGTGTCGCAGTCCCGGTCCCGCCTGTCAGGCGGGATCCGCCGGGCAAGACACCATCCCGGTGCCACGCCGCCACAACGCGCTAGATGGGCTCTTGACGCTCCACTTCGTTCCGCGTACTGCGAGCCCACTACAAACGGGCGCAGCCTGATGTCCCACGCGTCGCCAGTTCTCCCTCCGGGCGCGTCATGGCGCGGCTACGAAAAAGGGGTGAAGGCCATCAGGCCTTCACCCCTTCGCATATCCATTGAACGTCGCGCTGACCGCGTTTACCGCGGACCCGCGCCGCGTCGGCGACTGCGTCGCTTGGCCTCGCTCGGCTTCTCGTAGTGCCGGCGATTGCGGAGTTCCTTCATCGTGCCTTCCTTGTCGAGCTTCTTCTTCAGTCGACGCAGGGCACGGTCAACCGGTTCTCCTTTTCTGCATCTGATTTCTGACATGGTCTGTGTGTTCACCCCCTTTCGAACGCTTTGGGGTTCCTTCGCCTGATCACGACCGGCGGGTGAAAGCGCCAGCCGCTGAAAAACTGCATACTATAACACGTCCACCCCGGAACACCCACACATGATCGGGCGCATCCGCCCGGGGGGCGCTGCCGCTTCACAATCCGCGCCCACAATGGCATGACGGGACGAGGGGTGATGCGCCGACGCCAGCGGCCTACTCGGTTGGTTTGTCCTCGTCGAGCAGCTGCTTGAGCTTGGTCAAGGCCTGGTTCTGGATCTGCCGCACCCGCTCACGGGTCCGGCCGATCGCTTTGCTCACTTCCTCCAGCGTGCGAGGCGGCGAGGTGCCGTCAAGGCCGAACCGCATTCGGAGGATTCGTGACTCGCGGTCGTCGAGTCGGGCCAGGAACCGCTCGAGCCGCTCCATATCCTCATTGCGATTCAGCATGCGGTCTGGGGGAATCGAGTTCTGATCCGCAATGACCTCCTCGAAGCGGTTGTCCTCGCCTTCCTGCAGCGTCTCGTGCAGGGAGAGGTTCTTCATGTCGGTGCGGCGCAGGCTGCTGACCGTGCGCTCGCTGAAATCGAGGGTCTCGGCAATCTCGTTGTCGGTCGGATCGCGACCCAGTTTCTCGGCCAGGCGGATGCGGGTCGCCTTGATGCGGTTGATCTTGCTGGCTGACTGCACCGGAATGCGGATCGTCCGGCTTTGATTCGCCAGGGCGCGCCGCATCGCCTGCTTGATCCACCAGGCGGAGTAACTGCTGAACTTAGCGCCCTTGCCGGGGTCGAATTTCTCGACCGCACGCATCAGGCCGATGTTGCCTTCGGAGATCAGGTCCAGCAGGGGCAACCCCAAGCCCTTAAAGTCATGCGCAATCTTCACGACCAGGCGGAGATTGCTCCGGATCAGCTTGCTTCTGGCCTCGTCGGAGCCGTTCGCGATCTGCTTTGCCAGGTCGGTTTCCTCTTCAATGGTCAGCAACGGAATGTGCCCGATGTCCTGAATGTAGACCTTCATCGTGTCGCGTGAACCGGGCATTGTGCTGTCCTTCCCGTGCGCCTGTGGCGCTGATGTCTCACGGCTGCGAGCGGATGTCGACGCTCACGTGCGCCCCCTTCGCATTTGCGGGACGCCGCTGAGCGGATAGTATAATCGCCGGCCACACGATGCCAAGCAATGACGGAACTTAGCGCTTCCGAGACGTCGAGGTTACTGGCTGCATGCATAACTGGCAGACCGCTTTCAGAGAGTGGGCGCGATCCCTGCAACTCGGCAGGGAGGGCGTCGTACATCTTGCCTCCGACCCGGATGCCACCGCGGTGACCGTGGCACAGTTGGGTGCCGTGTGCCACGAAAGGCTGCTCGTAGTCACCGCCGACACTGGGCTAGCCGAGAACCTGATTGCGGCACTGCAAACCTACTGGACAATCCTGGGAGACGACCGACCGCTGATTCCCGTCCCGGAAGTGAGCGCCGGACACCGCAATCAGTGGCTGCCCGAGAACGAAGCCGCACGTTGCGCCGCCCTGGACCGTGCCCTCAATCCTGGTTCGGCGGTGTTCATCACCTCCGTATTCGGACTGCTCACGGCGGCACCGCCTCCCGCGCAGTATGCCGAGCGCACCTTTGTCCTGCGGGTGGGACAGAGCGGCATCGCGCCGGACACGGTCGCGGCACGCCTGGTGGAGTTGGACTACGACAACGAATTCGAAGTCCATGTTCCCGGTGAGTTCTCCCGGCGTGGCGGCATTCTGGATGTGTACTCGCCGTTGCACGACAACCCTGTCCGCATCGAATTCTTCGGCGACACGATCGAATCCATGCGCTTCTTCCTCCCCGAAACGCAGCGGTCCTCCGGGGGGACCGACCATGTGCGTATCGTTCCACGCGGCGAGGCCGTCCTGGCAGCGGAAGGCGGATGCGCGGCAGACTACTTCGGCCCCGAGCTCCCCGTCGCGGTCTGCGACCCGGCGGCGATCGTGGCTCACCTCGAGCGGTTCGGGACATCGGCGATGCGGGAGCAGTGGGAACGGTTCCTCTCTCAGCGGCACCGGACCTGCCTGGTGGGAAGCACACCGCCGGCACAGCCAACCGGCGTCGATTCGGCGCCCCAGGTCGTCCGGCCGGATCCGGTGGCCCTCGGGTCCGACCTGAGCCCAACCGTTTCCGGGGCGGACGCCGGGCCCGGCCTCTGGCACTGGCGCCGGCTCCGCGAACACCTGCAACTCTGGAAAGACAGCGGTTGCCAGGTTGTGGCCTGCTGCGGCAGCGAGGGCGACGCCACCCGTTTCCGGGAACTCCTGGCCGAGGATGCGCAGACGGCGGCCACCCCCGTCGCCATCGAGCCGTTGCGCCTGGACATCGGCGTGCTCATCCCGGCCGCGCACCTGGTTCTGCTGAGCGAACGCGAACTGTTCGGGCGCCGCCCCGATGCCCGGCGCCGAACGCGCAGCCCCTACCACATCGATGCCGCCCTGCGCGAAGGCGCCGACCTCGAGGAGGGCCGTTTCGCGGTGCACGCGGCCCACGGCGTCTGCATCTTCCACGGGGTCCGCGAGATCGAGGTGAACGGCGAACTCCACGACGTCCTGGACCTGGAGTTCGACGAGGAAGCCCGGCTCTACGTCCCGCTCGACCAGGTGCACCTGGTCAGCCGCTACGTGGGCGGCAACCGTAAAATGCCGCGGTTGAGTCGACTCGGGGGCGCCGGGTGGAAGAAGGCCAAGGCCGCCGCGACGTCCGCCACGCTCGACTTGGCAGCGGAGTTGCTGCGAATCGACGCCACGCGCCGCGAGACCGGCGGGGTGGAGTTCCGGTCGGTTCGCGAGTGGGAAGAGCCGTTTACCCAGGCGTTCCCTTACACGGAGACCGAAGACCAGAAGCGGGCCATTTGCGAAGTCCTGGCCGACATGGAACGCCTCGAACCCATGGACCGCCTGCTCTGCGGTGATGTCGGCTACGGCAAGACGGAAGTCGCCATGCGGGCGGCATTCCGTGCCGTGATGAACGGGCGCCAGGTCGCCGTGCTCGTGCCCACCACCGTCCTGGCGCAGCAGCACCACGTCACGTTCCGTGAACGCATGGCCGAGTACCCGGTGGAAATCGACGTGCTCAGCCGCTTTCGCTCGCACGGGGATCAGAACCGGGTCCTGGAGCGGCTCGCGCTGGGGCAGATCGACATTGTCATCGGCACCCACCGGCTGATTCAGAAGGATGTGGTGTTTGCCAATCTCGGCCTGGTCATCATCGACGAGGAGCAGCGTTTCGGGGTTCAGCACAAGCAGCGGTTCAAGGAGCTCCGAACCAAGGTCGACGTGCTGACCATGACCGCGACCCCGATCCCCCGGACACTGTACCTGAGCCTGTCGGGGATCCGGAACCTGAGCACCATCCTCACCGCCCCGGCGGAACGGTTGCCCATCACCACCGTTCTGGCGGCCTATGACCCGGAACTCATTCGCCAAGTGATTCTCCTGGAACTCGAACGGCAAGGCCAGGTGTATTTTGTCCACAACCGGGTTCAAACCATCGAGAAGATGTGCGCGAACCTGCGCCGGCTGCTGCCCGAGGCCCGCTTTGCGGTGGCCCACGGACAGATGGCGTCCGACACTCTCGAAGAGGTGATGACCCGCTTCATGGATGGCGCCGTGGATGTGCTGGTGTGCACGACGATCATCGAGTCCGGACTCGACATCCCGAATGCCAACACGATCCTGATCGACCGGGCCGACCGCTTCGGGCTGGCCGAGTTGTATCAGCTCCGCGGTCGCGTCGGACGGTACCACCGCCAGGCCCACGCCTACCTGCTGATCCCGCCGATGGGCAGCCTGCCCCAGGACGCCCGACAACGCCTCGCCGCCATTCGGCGTTACACGCACCTGGGGGCCGGATTCAAGCTGGCGCTGCGCGACCTCGAGATCCGCGGTGCGGGCAACATCCTGGGCGCCGAGCAGAGCGGTCACATCGCCGCGGTCGGGTTCGAGCTGTACTGCACGCTGTTGAAGGAGGCGGTCGCGCGCCTCGCCCGCACGCCGGCCGCCGCCGGCCCCGTTCCGGTGGTCGTGCAGATGGACACCCTCGTCTTCGGAAGCCGCGGCAGGCCAGGCACCAGTCCGGCGGAAATAGGCACGCCGTACGTGGGCGCGGAAGCGGTGCGACTGGGCTGCTACCGGCGCCTGAGCGAAGTGGGGTCCGTGGCCGACGTGGATGCGCTGGAGGCGGAACTCATGGACCGCTTTGGCCCGCTCCCGCGCCCGACCGAAAACCTCCTGCAGGTGGCCCGTATCCGCGCGCTGGCGCGGCGGGTCGGGGTGACGAGCCTCACGGTGTCGCAGCAGAACGTCATTCTGCTGTGGTCAGCGGGGCAGACGAAGCCTGAGCCGATCCGACGCCTGCGACTCCACTCCCGCGACGCCGAGGGACAGTTGGAGGAATTGATCGGAGTCTTGGACGCACTGATGGAGAAATAGTGCCGCGACGGGATAGGCAAAACAGACGCAATCAGGCCGACAAAAAAAAGCGACCTGTGCAAGCACGTCCACATAGATAGCCGGCCCTGCGCGTGGAGGCCTGGATACTCTCGCTTGTAGTGGGCTCGCAGTGCGCGGAACGAAGTGCAGCGCCAAGAGCCCATCCGGCGCGGGGCTTTGGCCGCGGGGATGGTGTCTTGCCCGGCGGACGACCGCCGGGACTGCGACACCACTACGAACGGTTCCGCGATGCCTGGCGAGGCGAGGACGGACGTGCTTGCACAGGTCAGAAAAAAAAGTGCCCCTGTCTCCGGGGAAGTGGGGGGGGATGCAGAGACAGGGGCGTGGAGACTGTTGTATTGTCGGACTGTATTGCTCTTCTTGGACCTCACTTGTTTCTACCTTTGAATTTAGCCGCAATTCCGCCCCATGCAACCCCACTCTGCGCTTTTTTTCGACCTGTGCAATAACCCGACCCCACCGGCCTTGCGCCGGTGGGGTCGCCAAGCCATCCCTATTGCACAGGTCGTTTTTTTTTCGGTCAATATGCCGTTCTGGCACTGGTCAAACGAATCAGACCGTGTCATGTTTCTCTCAGCATTGCGACGCGACACATTCCCGGCACCGCCGCGATCTGAATCGCAGAGCGCATTCACGGCTGTGGCCGTCGGACACCAGGTATCTTGTTGGAGGAGTCAGGGCCATGCTCCGCAAACGATCCGGGATCGGGTTCAAACGACACCTCAAGGCTGGTCTTTTTCTCTGCTTTGTTACCGCACTAACGGCCCAGCTTCACGCCCAAGTGACGGTGAAGAAGTCCGCGGCGGCGGAGAACCCCGGGGTGTACGTGGCCTCCTTCAACGGCCCGGAAGACCTGCGGCGGTGGTTCGTCAGCTCCCTGCAACGCTGTGACTGGTTCACGGTGGCTCCCGGCAGAGAGTCGGCCGAGTACGTGATCGACTGTGCGTCCCCCGGCGGCACGCCGCCGGCCCTCGATGTGCAGGTGTCGTCGCAAACCGCACAGATTGCACGGTTCCGGGTCACAGCGCCCAATATGCCCGTCGAATGGGTCGCGTACCGAGCGGTCGACAAGGTCATCGAAAGCGTGTTCCGTAAACCGGGACTGTGCGCCTCCCGCATTGCCTTTGCCGTCGGCTCAGGGGGCCGCAAGGAGGTTTTCACGTGCAATTTCGACGGCACGTCGCCGCGCCAGGTCACACGCCAAGGCACGATTGCCACCGAACCCTCCTGGGGGCCTGGCGCCACGGCCATGGTCTACACCCTGTACGAGAACAACGCAACCACCGTGGTTCTGGCGGACATGACCAACCAACGGCAGCGCCGGATGTCCGTGTTCCCGGGGCTGAACTCCGGCGCCGCCCTGTCGCCTGACGGGCGGTGGGCAGCGGTCTGCCTCAGCCCCGACAGCCGCGTCGACCTGTTCCTGCTGGAGGTCGCCTCCGGCAGACTGCACCGGTTGACCAACGACGCGGCCGCGGAGTCGTCCCCCTGCTGGTCACCCGACGGGACGCGGATCTGTTTCGTGTCCGGTCGCGCCGGCAGGCCCCAGCTCTTCATCACGCCCGCGCGCGGCGGCACGCCGACGCGGATCCAGACCGGGGCTTCCGAAACGGTCTCGCCCGATTGGTCCCGCACCTCAAACACGCTCTGCTTCTCCATGCGCATGGGCAAACAATACGCGCTGGGCGTGCTGGACCTCAATTCCCGCTCACCCCAGACGAAAATTGTGACGAACGCGGCCGGCGACTGGGAGTCCCCTTCGTGGGCCCCGGACGGACGTCACGTGGTGTGCTCCCAGACAACCGGCCATCGGCGAGGTCTGTTCATGGTCGACACGTGGTACGGACGGATCAACGCCATCACGCAACCCCAAGACCATTCACTGCCCAGTTGGTCCGACCTGTTCTGAGCCAATCCGGCACCGCTGTGAAGGGTGGATGGTGGTGATGTGAGGGGTCAGGGGTCAGGGCCCCCCCCCCTCGACCTCCGTCGCATGATATGGTAAAGCCAGACGCAACGGTGTGTGGTGAGCACAACGCCCGACACCCATCTCCCGGCCGAATTCATCCCGCCTCCGGCGCGCGTCTTCCTCGTCGGGGTTGCCGGCATCGGCATGAGCGGGTTGGCCCAGCTTCTCCTGCACCAAGGCTACGAAGTGGGCGGCAGCGACCGCGAGCTCGTCGGCCCTGGCCGGGACGGACTGCTAGGCCAGCTAGCCGGACTGGGCGTCCGGCTCTGGCCGCAGGACGGGTCGGGGGTACGGGCGATGCAGCCGCACGCCATCGTCATCTCCTCTGCCGTGGAGAAGGGCAACCCGGACCTGGACGCCGGCGGGGATACGCCCTGTATCCCGCGGGCCCAAGCCCTGGCCGCGGCACTCAACCGCACGTCCGCCAAGCAAATCGCCGTGGCCGGTTCCTGCGGCAAGACCACCGTGACCGGCTGGACCGCCAGCGCCCTGCGCGCCCTCGGGTGCCGCGTGCAGATGGTCTGTGGCGGCATGGTCGCGGAGTTCGCAACCGCGACGCGCCCCGGCAATTTCTTCTCCGATCCCGACCCGGAATGGGCCGTTTACGAAGTCGACGAGAGCGACGGCAGTCTGGTCGTGTTCAACCCTGACTACGGCGCCGTGCTGAACCTCGGGACCGACCACCACGACACGGCCAAGCTTCTGCAATTGTTCGGGACGTTCCTGTCACGTTGCCGCTCGGGCATCGTTGTCCCCGCGGACCTGGCGCGGCAGTTCCCCCCGTCGGGCACGGTACGCGCCAGCCTGTTCTCGGGGCACCCCCTTCCGGACACCCCTCCTGACGTCCTCTTCCCCGAGGGCTACCAACCTGGGCCTCAGGGCATCCGTTTTCGTGTCGGCGCCATGGGTGAAGTGTCGACGAGCCAGTTTGGGGCGCATTCCGCGAGCAATGCCTGCGCCGTCTTTGCCCTGCTGCGCCTGCTGGGCCTGGCATCCCCGCCCCGGCAGTGGCCGGCCGCACTGCGCGCGTTCAGAGGCGTGAGCCGGCGGTTCGAACTGGCCGGAGTAACCGCCCGGGGGACGCCGGTCTACGACGACTATGCCCACAACGTGGAGAAGATCGGGGCGGCGTTGAGCACCGCTCGCGAGACCTGTCGAGGGCGCGTGTTGGCGGTGTTTCAGCCGCATGGTTTCGGCCCGCTCGGGTTCATGCGCGCCCCGATGAAGTCGGCCCTTCGGGAAGCCCTGCGGCCAACGGACCTGTTGCTCATGCTGCCGGTCTACTACGCCGGGGGCACGACCGGATTCAGTCCCACCTCGCAGGACGTCGCCGACGAGTACGCGCAGGCCGGACTCCCCGTCCGGTACGCCGCGGACCGCGCGGCGGCGATGGCACGCCTGGCAGCCGAAGCGACGGCCGACGACGTCATCCTGATCATGGGCGCCCGAGACCCGTCCCTGAACGCCTGGGCCAGGGACGTGGCAAAGACGTAATCTCTGCTCGGCGGACGAGTTGGGGCGGGCATTACGCCGTGGCACCCTCGATGAGCCCCTTGGACATGAGTTCGGCCAGATACGACGGCGGCGTCGCGAAATGGAACTCACGGCAGTGGTCGTAGGGGGCGCCGGACTCCTTGACCACCGCAGTGGTCTTCTCCGTTCCCCGCTCGGGAGTCAACCACTCGACCGTGACCGTGGTGTCCAGATCCAGCACCATACCGGTGATGATATCGACGCGGCGCGCATCGGCGCTGGCCTGCACCGCCCGGCCGGCCACGGTACGGTTGATCAGCACGGGCAGGCTGAGCAATGGTCCAGTCTTGCTGATGGTACCGCGGATGCAGATCAAGGGCACCGGGATCACCGACCCGCGCAGGGAAACCGAAGGGTACTGATACCCCAAGACCCGTCCCTTCAGTCCGGAGCAGAAGTCGGCGGAGGCCAGCACCATGCCATCCGACGCTTTGGCTTGAATCTGGCGCGCAAGGTCCACGTCTGCACCGATGATTTTGTACTCCAGGCGCCCTTCCATTCCAAGATCGCCGGCCACGAACTTTCCCGCGTGCAATCCGATCCTGGCGCTGACCGGCTGCGCCCCCATGAAGGACAGGTCGGCATTGTATTCGACCAACACGTTCTGCATGCGCAGCGCGGCCCGAAGCGCAAGTGTCGCGGCATCACCGATTTTGTCGGGCGCACCCCACGTGCCGGCAATCGCGCAGGCACGGCTCTCGTGCAACGCCCCGGACTCCTGCAAGATACAGGCGCCCAACAGATCCGAGCACTCGGAAACACGCCGGATCAGTTCGCGCGGACTGGTCTCCTCGCTCATGGGGCTGAAACCTGAGATTTCCCCCCACAGCACGACACCGGTGTAGCGCGCCCCGTCGAGTTGAAGGCTGCCGGCAGCGATCTTCTCTGCGACCTTGGGCGGAAAGAAGCCGCCAAGGCCCCGAACACGCTGACGCTCCGCGGCGACCACCGTACCGCGGGAAACCGTTGCCAGGTAGAACCCCATCTGCATGCAGGCCAGACAAAACCGTCTGAGGTCGGCCGGGGAGAACGGCTGCCCGGAGGAGGAACTGATCAACACGGCAGCCCCAAACACATCATTCCCCGACTGCAGGGGTGCGCCCAACAGGCTGCACAGACCGGCAAGGGTCTTGTCCTGCGCACTTGAACCGAGGCCCTGCCCGCCGATGGCCAGAACCGCCCGACGCTTCCCAACAACGTCACCCGCCAAGTCATTCGCGACGTAGTCATCCGCTTCGGGCGGGGTCCGCGCCTTGACAATCCTGGCCTTCTCCTCCAATGAGTCCGGTTTCGCCCCAGCCAGGATCCGAATTTCCGCCACGTTCGGGAACAGCGCCAGCAGACATTCGGCCATCCCGTCGTGCATCCGCGGGTCGGTGGCATCCGCGTTCAGACTCCGAGCCGTCTGCAGCATCGCCTGGATCGCCGCAGCCAGTCCGTCCGCCGAAACACCCTTGAGCACCGAGGGCAATTGCGCCGTGTCCAGCGACTCGACGGCCTTGAACTCCGAGCCCGTGTGGGCGAAGTTGATCGCATCGCAGGTGGCGCCGGCAGTAATGCTGGCGTCAGGCACCGACGCCTTCGCCTGGAACCTGACATTGGTCTGCCCAAGCCGGATCAGATCGCCGTCATGGATGGGTGACAGGGGCAGGCGAACTCCGTTGACCCATGTCCCATTGCGACTGTCCAAGTCGCGGATCGAGTATTCCCCGTCCGTCTCGGTGATGATGCAGTGGCGACGGGAGATGCGGGACGACGGGAGGCAAAGGTCGCAGCCGGCATCGCGACCAATGACGGTTTCTTTCGTCTTGAATTCGAACACCTGGCCGACCAGGTCGGTCGCCTCGATACCGGATTCGATCCTGAGACTGGGCACGGTCAAGACCTCGACTTCGCAGCCCTGCTTGTGCCACCGGGCTTCTCGGGAAGTGCTGCCGACCCTCGCCGTTCAGCAGGCGAACGAGTGCCAGCCCCCCCGACATCCAAGTTACGCCCCGAGAACGGGACCGGGCAGACTTCGCCCACACGCGACAGTAGGAATGTCGGTCGACGACACGTCGAACTACGCCATGTTGCAGATCATGTGATCGGCAAACTCGGAACACCGCACTTCGTGCGCCCCCTCCATGAGACGCGCGAAATCATACGTGACCGTCCGCGCCGCAATGGTTCGCTCAAGCCCCTGCAAGATTCGGTCCGCGGCTTCGCGCCAGCCGATGTAGCGCAACAGCATTTCCGAGGAGAGAATAAGGCTGCCGGGGTTCACCTTGTCCAGGTTGGCATACTTCGGTGCCGTGCCATGGGTGGCCTCGAACACCGCATGTCCAGTCTGGTAGTTGATGTTGCCGCCGGGCGCGATCCCGATTCCCCCCACTTGGGCTGCCAGAGCGTCCGAAATGTAATCGCCGTTCAGGTTCATCGTGGCAATCACATCGAATTCTTCCGGCCGGGTCAAAATCTGTTGCAGGAAAATATCCGCGATGGCGTCCTTTACAAGGACCTTGCCGGGGGGACAATTGCCGCCGCAGTCTTCCCAGGTCACACACCGTCCCGCATACTCGTCCCGCACCAGTTCATAGCCCCAGGCCCGGAAGGCGCCCTCTGTGAACTTCTGGATATTGCCCTTGTGCACCAAGGTGATACTCCGGCGTCCTTCGCGCAGCGCGTAGTCCAGCGCCGCACGAATCAGGCGCTTACTGCCGGTCTCACTGATCGGCTTGATGCCAAGCCCCGAATCCGCCCGGAGATCCCACCCGTACCGTTCCTTCAGGAACCGAAGCAGATCCAGGGCCTCAGGCGTGCCCGCCGCCAACTCCTTGCCGGCGTACACGTCCTCGGTGTTCTCGCGGAAGATGACCATGTTGACCAACTCCGGCCTCTTCACAGGAGATGGGACACCTTGAAAATAGCACACGGGGCGCAGGCAGACGTACAGGTCGAGGATCTGCCGCAATGCCACGTTGAGACTGCGGATGCCCCCGCCCACCGGAGTGGTCAGAGGCCCCTTGATCCCGACCAGGCATGTACGGAACGCAGCCAGCGTCGCGTCGGGAAGCCAGCTCCCCGTCCGGTCGAACGCCTTCTGCCCGGCCAGCACTTCGCTCCATTCGATGCGGCGCGCCGCACCATAGGCATGGCTGACCGCCGCGTCCACAACCCGCACCGTGGCACGCCAAATATCAGGTCCCGTCCCGTCACCTTCGATGAACGGGATCACCGGGTAATCGGGGACCACCAGTCCGGCGTCCGACATGCGGATGTTCTCTGCCATTCCCAGCCTCCTCTGCACCGTTCATGGTCGTCAGCCCAATCGCCATCCGGTGCGAATCTGACCTGAGTTCACCCCGCCCTTCAGCACGCGTGGTAGTCCCGGAACCACTGCACGAATCTAGGGATACCGACGCTGATGGGGGTCCGCGGCTCAAAGCCGAGCTTCTCCTGTGCCCGTGTGATGTCAGCAAAGCTTGCCGGGATGTCGCCAGGTTGCATGGGCAGGAACTCCAGCTTGGCTTTTTGGCCCCAGGCTTGCTCGAGCTCCGCGATCATATCCAGCAGGAATTCGCTCCGGTGGTTCCCAAGATTGAAAACCTCGTACGGGCTGAGGTCCGGTGCGAAAATCGCGCCACAGATACCGGAAACGATGTCGTCGACAAAGGTGAAATCCCGCTTCATCTCCCCGTTGTTGAACACCGAGATCGGTTCTCCGCGCCGAATCCGTTCGCTGAAGATCCACATGGCCATGTCGGGCCTGCCCCAAGGCCCGTATACCGTGAAAAAGCGCAGGCCAATGGTCTGGATCCCAAACAAATGACTGTAGGCGTGCGCCATCAGTTCGTTGCACTTCTTGGTGGCCCCATACAGGCTCACCGGGTGGTCGACACCGTCGCTCTCCGAGAAGGGAATCTTCGTGTTGGTCCCGTACACGCTCGAACTGGAGGCATAGATCAGCCGGGGGACGCCTTCATGCCGGCACGCCTCCAGCACCGAGAGAAACCCCTCGATGTTGCTACTCACATAGACAAACGGATGCTGCAGCGAATGCCGTACGCCCGCCTGAGCCGCCAGATGGATGACCTGGTCGAAACGTTCCTCCGCGCACAATCTGCGGACCAGGACGCGGTCCTCGACGGCGCCACGCTCGCCGCGGTAGCCCGATTCCGCGCAGAGGAGTCGATGCCGTGCCTCTTTCAGCCGCACATCATAGTAGTCGGAGAAACTGTCCAAGCCCACCACTCGATGGCCGTCTCGAAGCAGACGCCCGGCCAGGTGGGACCCGATGAAACCCGCCGTACCTGTAACAAGGAACTTCATGTGAGACAACACCTTCCGCGTGGCGGAACCGACGCAGAACAAAACTGCACCTCTGATCCGAAAGCGAAAAGGTGTAATATATCTACACGGGGACGCATCCCCAGCCGTTCCTCGAAAAAAGACGTGAAGCGTCAGTGAAAAATGCTCGTCACGTTGGAGTTCACGGCTTTAGCGTGTCTTCGGAGCGCCTCGGGAGCACGCTGAGGCTGTAAACTCCAACAGCGGGGCGCAAGGCGGCACCTTTCTCTGACGCTTCACAAAAGGACATTTCGGCGTTCAGCCGCGCCCGCCCAAACTGCGCGCAGGCAGCAAGGAGTCCCGGTTTTCAGCCTGCGGCACCTGCGGTTCCGCAGGACGCCCCGCCATCTCGCCGGTATGTTGTTGAAAGAAACCGGCGTCGGCCCCAACTTCGGCCACGATGCTCAGAGTAGCACTCGCGTGCCGCACGGACTGTTCGGTTTGGCCCTCCTGCGTGAGGTTCGGTGGCCGAAGTTAGGGCCGACGCCAAGAAAACCGACCTGTGCAAGCAGAGTGAGGTCGGGTAGGTCGCGGTGCCAGCCCAGACGGCCTCCCCTGACTGACAGTACCGCGGGCGGCCCTCCGCCCGCCATCCGAACCTTGCGCTACGTGTGTGCCGTGAAGCGGGCGGAGGGCCGCCCGCGGTACTGTCGGAAGGTGACGGGACTCGATCCGCGGCTTGCACAGGTCGAAAAAATCTGGCGGTTTCCGTCTTAGTAGTGATTGAACACGCCGCTCCGTCGGTATATCATATGAGGCAGTGTCCGGGGTACACGCGAGTTGGCGGTGGAGTCGCCTCGTACAGTGATCAGCAAGAAGGCACTCGTCCGCAAAGCACGTCGCGGTAAGAGGCGCGCGCGGCGAATGAGCACCCACTGCTGATACTGCATCACTCCTTCTTTTGGGATAATGCCCGCAGGGATCGCACGACATACCGGGAAGCAGGTGTATGAGGGACTGTCACTTGGCCCACGGACTCCCATGGTTTTGTCCCCCCACGGCCGCTATCGTCCGCTTTGCCCGTCTGCCGGCTTTGATGTTGGCCCTTCTGCTCTCGCGGTCGCTCCCAGCTGCCGAGAACGTTTCGGTGCGCGAGGTCCGCGTCCAGGCTAGAAACGCTCTGGCGGCCGGCGCTTACGAAGAAGCCATCACCCTGCTGAAACAACTGATCGAGTGGTTCGCCGAGAGCAAAGAAGCGTCCACTCAGATGCAGATGGAATTCTGCCAGTACAACGTCGGGCTCTGCCACTATCTGCTGGGGCATTTCGTCGAGTCCGAAAAGGAATTCCAGACATACCTGAAGAAATTCCCGAAGGGACCCCACGTTTCCGAAGCCAGAATCTACTCCGCGGACGGCTACCGGTATCAAAGCAAGACCAAGGAAGCGGTCGCGGCGTACAAGAAGATCCTGGACGAAGGCGGTTTGAGCGCAGACTGGGAAACCGACGTGCTGTGCTCGCTGGTCCGCTGCTATCTCGTCGACGACGATTGGCAGGGCGCCATCCCATTCATGAAACGGGCGTACGTCGTGGCGCCCGACGACACACGCGCCAACTGGGCGGCGACGCTGCTCACGGTAGCCTTCATGAAGGAACTCAAAGTCGAAGAGGTCTACAAGCTCGTTCCGTACCTTTTGCGCCCGAATTCCGTGGCCTCACGCAGTGTGGCGTTCAACCTGTCCGGACTCGAGGCCGCGGACGGGCTTTTTGCCGACGAACGCTACCGCGACTCGCTGTGGATCTACCGGCTGATCCACCCTCGTGACCAGATCCAGAAACGCGCCGAGCGCTTCCTTAAGGAACTCCAGCAGGACCTGGAGGACATGAAGGAGAACCCACAGGGACGGCACCGGGACATGCTTCGGACCCAGGAGATGATCGGCGACCTGGAGGAAGAACTGAAACTACTCGACAATGTCGAGAACTATGATATCGAGCTGAAATCCCGCACGGCCCGGGCCTACATGGAAATCCGCCGCTATTGGGAAGCCCGCGCCCTGTTTCTATACCTGTACGAAGCCTGTGACGACAAGAAACAGATTGAGGATTCACTCTATTTCGCCTTCCACTGCTCAACCCAACTCAAGCCTTGGGACCGCGCGTTGGAGTTGGGCCAGAAGTACATGGATGAGTTCCCTGCCGGGACTTACTATGATATCGTCTCGCTTACGGTTGGACAACTCCATGCGGTGCAGAAGGACTGGCCGAACGTCATCGCCACGCTGACCAAGGCCCTCGAAATCAGCCCCCAGCACCAGTCGGCGGCCGAATGCATGTTCCTGATCGGCTACGCCTCGTTCATGCTGGAGAAGTTTGGCGACACCGTCACCTGGCTCACGAAGATGAACACCCAGTACCCGGGCAACGAACGGGCCATGGAAGGCACCTATTGGACCGGCATGGCTTACATGTTTGACAAGAAGTATCAACCTGCCGTGGAGACGTTCGAAAGCTTCCTGAAAGACTTCCCCGATTCGCCCTATATCGAGGATGCCACTTTTCGCCGCAACACCTGCGTCTACGGCCTCAGCCAGTTCGAACAGGCGGAGAAACTGCTGACGGACTTCACCGTAGCGTTTCCGAACAGCAGGCTCCTGGGGGAAGCCTTCATGATGTTGGCCGACATTGCCGGCACGTACGGCGACCTGAAGAAATGCGTCGAATACTACAAGCAGGCGCTGGAACACGATCTGAACATCGAACTGTACAATTATTGCGCCTTCCGGTGCGGCGAGATGCTGAACGATCTCAACGACTTCCCCAACCTTGTCCGGCATTTCGAAGCCTACGTGGAACAAGAGCGCGAGGGGGCGAACATCCCGTTGGCCACCTATTGGATCGCCAAAGGTCTCTGGCAGATGGATCAACCCCAGGCCGCGATGCAGTACCTCCTGAAGGCGGTCAAGAAGTACGGCACTGACCGCACCGCCTTGGGCGTGGACCTGATCCTCGATGAATGGATCGGGCGTGCCAAGAAACTCGACCCCACGGTCGCGGATGAGGCATGGGGTTATCTGCATGCGGTTACCGCGGACGCACGCAAGGAAGGGCAACGCGCCTTGGCGCTGCGACTCGAACGCACATTCCTGTACCGACCTGGCATCACCGACAAGGCGAAGGAACTCTTGGTGGCTGACCTGCTCAAAGAGGACAACCTGCCCGTCGCCCCCATCGGAGTGCTGGAATTCATGATGGACGAAAGCAAGACACGGGGAAACATGGACCTGGCCGTCAAGGCCGCGGAGGCCGTGATCAAGGACTTTCCGGAGACCGATACGGTCATGACGGCGCGGATGCTGATGGCTGAACAGGCCATGGCGAATAAGGACTATGACACCGCAGAACTGCACCTGAATATCATCCGTGAAACCTTTGCCACCAGCATGGAAGCCGCCAACGCTCTGATGCTTCTCGGGGAAATCTGCAAACAGAAACGCAAGTACGACGAGGCAGACAAGTTCTACAAGGACATCTTGGGGGTCAAAGAGTGGCGCGGTCCGCTCTGGCCGCAAGCCCTGTACGAGCGCGGCGAATGTGCCCGATTCCAGCGCAAGTTCCACGAGGCATGCGCTTACTACGAACGAATCTACCTCATGTATGCCAACTACAGGGATTGGTGCGCCAAAGCATACATGCAACGGGCCAACTGCCTGGTGGCACTGCAGGAGCGCGAGAAGGCTCGGCAAACCTTGGAAGAGATGCTGTCGATCAAGGAGTTGGCCGAGGGCAAGGAAGGGACCGAAGCCCGAGAAATGCTGAAGAAGATTCAGGGGACGAGCCTGTGAGAGGACATCGCCAACTCTGTGTGAGCATCGTGCTTTCCTTGGGCATCGGCCTCGGCTTGATCGGCCGAAGTGCTGAGCCGAGCTCAGGGCAGACCCCCCAGCCGCCGCCGAATCTTCCGGCCCAGCTAAAGCTGAAGGACTCCACCAAGGACGTATTCCTGGTGGGGCGTAAGGGCTCCAAAGTTCTGTACTGTTTCTCCGATGCGTCACGGAGTGTCCTCGCCCTGGAAGCCAACGATATTCAACGGACGCGCATCCGGCTGGAGTATGACACGGCGGCCCTGGACAAAGCCGTCGGCACGCAGGACTGGGGCGCCGCCAGCAGCATGCTGACTCGCATCGTGTGGCCGGCCCTCCCCTTTCTTGACTTGAAGGGGAACAACGCCACCCCCATGGCACTCCGCGCCGGACTGTATCTGATGCGCGCGGCGATGACGAAGACGTCCGGGGCCTTCACGCCGGAACAAGCGCGTGCGGCGGACATCGACTATCGTACCGCATGCACCATCCTGGCGACGGTCGGCAAAGCCGGCTGGTACGACCGAGCCGACGAAGCCACGCTCCGGGCGGTGATCTGCCTTGTCCTGCTGGACCGGCCTGAGGACGCCAAGAAGGAGCTGGACCGCATCGCCGAACCAGGGACGACGGACGAGACCTATGGGCTGTACTGGCTTTCCCGTGCCCATCTGAGCGCTGCCGGGGAGGAATCGCTGGCGGCCATGGACCAAGTCTCACTGGCCGTCGATTTCGATACCCACGACATCGATACATTTCCGGACGCACTGCTCTTGTCGGCAAAGTGCTACGAGAAGCTGGAGGACTGGTACCGTGCACGGGATGTGTACTACGAGTTGGGCATGTTGTTCTCCAAAACGTACTGGGGAGAGATCGCCACCAACCGACTGAAACATGTCATGGCACAAGAGCTCACGGAAACTCCGGAAGAGGCGCGGATCCGAAACGTTTTCTTTGGCGTTGAAGAAGATATGAACGTGAAGGTTAAGGAGTTCCTGAGCGGGGGGGCGGACAAGAAGGGAGACGAGAAGGGTCGGAAGCCCGCCGAAAAGGACACGGGCGCGGACAAGGGCAAGCCAACGGGTCAGGCACCTGCCAAAGACGACAACGCTCAGGGGAACGTGGCACCCGAAAAGAAGTAGAATCCCGGCAAAGACAAAACCGAGAAGCAGAAGAAATAAGGCTGAACAAGGAGAGGAGCGAAACGGACAATGAGAGAGATCAGATTCATAACGTTTCTGGCAGCAGGACTGGTACTGGCGGCATTCTTGACGACGGCCCTGGCACAGAGTCCAGCTCCCGCCGAAGCCCCAGCCGCCGAAGCGGCATCGGCCGCAGCGGCACCAGGAGGAACCACAGAGACCACCACCACCCAAACAGGATACGAGACGACGCTGTGGGGACTCTGGTCAGTGGGTGGCTGGTGTATGTGGCCCATTGGACTGCTGTGCATCGCAGCCGTGGGGTTGTGCATCTGGGCACAAATGATGGTCACGGAGTCCAAGGTCCTGGCCACGGACCTGCTATCCACACTGCAGGACAATCTGGGCAGACTCGAACTGGAACAGGCTCGGAGCCTCTGCAATGGCCGGCCGTGCCTCTTGACCAATACGCTCGGGGCCGGACTGGAGCGCATTAGCGACGGCGTCATCGATATCGACAGCATGGAGAAGGCGATGGAGGCTGCCAGCTCTCAGGAAATAACGGCCGGAATGAAACCCATCAACTATCTGTCGATCATTGCCCAGCTTGCGCCCATGTGGGGGCTGCTCGGCACGGTCAGCGGCATGATCAAGGCGTTCCAGAAGATCGGAATGGGCGGCATGGGAAAACCGGAGTTGCTGGCGGCCAACATCGGTGAAGCCATGATCACCACCGCCTTCGGGCTGATCGTGGGCATCCCTGCAATGTTCGGTTATTTCTTCTACAAGACCAAGTACATGTCCCTGGTCGCCCAACTCGGCCGCATCCTGGGCAACCTCACGCATCAGATGGTTTCAACCGCCCGGCGCGCGGCAGGCGGCGGAGCGCCAGGGACAGGAGCCTAGACCATGAACGTGAAGGTCCCGGAAGACGCCGATCCTGAGTTCGCCATGGCGCCGATGATCGACATGGTGTTCCTGTTGCTCGTCTTCTTCATGTGCGCATCCAGCCTGAGCACCACGCAGAGCATCCCCATGGAAATTCCCACTGCCGCCAAGGCCGTGGTGCCCAAAGAACGCCCCGACCGCTGGGTCGTGAACATCACCCGAGACGGCAGCCTTTACAGCGGGAGCAGCCGGACCACCATCGAAGACCTGACCAGCATGGTCAAGGCACGCATGAAGGAAGTTCCAACACTCAAGGTCTATATCCGGGCCGATGCGACCACACCGCACAAGGAAGTCAAGAAGGTCATGAACGCTTTGGCCGAGATCGGCGAGGCCGACTTCATTTTCGGTGTGTTCAAACCCAGCGAGAACCCGTGACGGAGACTGTGCCATGAAACTGGCCGTCCCACAAATGGAAGATCCGGCCCTGAACGTCGCGTCACTGATCGACATGACGTTCCTGCTGCTGGTGTACTTCATGGCCACCTGCAGTCTGAACAAATCGGAGGGGGACCTTGGGATCCGCCTGCCTGGGGCACTGGCCCAGGCGCAGACCGTGGACCTGCCGGATGAACAGATCATCGAAATAACCGAAACCGGCCGCCTTTTCCTCAACGGTCGCGAGTTTGACTCGGCCGTGTCCCAGGACTTGCCGGAACTCTACTCCACCCTCACCCGTTACAAGATGGCCTCGGAGGCCAGCCACACCGAGGCCATGGTCACGATAGCCGCGCACGACTTGGCGAAACACCAACGGGTCATTGACGTGATGAACTGCTGTGCCGGTGCCGGCATCATAAACGTCACGTTCTCCGCATCCGTCGAATGACCGGCCAAGACATGTGACGGTGTCAGAGGTGAAGACGAAGGAGGCCTGAAACCATGAAACGGGAATTGGCCGAAAAGCTGTTGGGCAGTGGATTCTTCGCCGTGACAAGGCGGCAGCGCCGGGCGCTGACCACCACCATCACCATCAGTCTGGTTCTGCATATCATCGGACTGATCGCATTCGGGTCTTGGGTCATCATGCGCTCCAAGCATGAGGAAAAGACCGTCTTCATCGCACCGCCGCCGATCAAGACGTACGAACCCCGTAAGCTCGAACACAGCGTCAAAGTCTGCAAGCGCCAGCGCAGTTCCAGCCGTCCATCCATGGTGCCGCGAATGGTCGCCATGAAAACGGCCAGCCTCTCCCTGCCCAAGATCAACATCGACCCCAAAGTCATCCACACCAGTTTCCAGCCCAAATTCAAAGCCGTAGCCGGCAAGGGCCTCGGCGTCGGCATGGGGACCGGCTACGGGCTCGGGGGCTTCGGCGAAGGAGTCTCTGAGTTCAACTTTTTCGGGATTCGCGGCCGCGGTGACCGGATCACCATTTTGGTCGACGTATCGGTAAGCATGGTCGAGGAAGATGCGGGCGGTCCGGCCGGCTACGAACGGGTCAAGGCCCGGCTCAGCGAGGTGATTGGCGCTCTGAACGAAGCGGCTTTCTTCAACGTCGCCGTGTTCGCGGATGCCGCCAGCGTCTGGCAGCCGAACATGATGATTGCCAACGAGAGCAACAAGCGCGCCGCCAAGGATTGGCTGCAGCCCTTCAATACCGAGGGCAACTTCGGCCTGACTTCCGGCAATGTCTATTCAGCCACCACGGGCGTGCAGGCCGCCGGCGGCACAACCCGCCTTGACTTGGCACTCACCTCGGCTTTCGAACAGGGCGCTGATACCATCCTGATTATCAGCGATGGGGAGCCGAAGGTTGAGAAACCCCTTGCGGCCCAGAAAATGGAAGAGTACAGCAAGATAATGGGAGAATGGCAGAAGAAGAACGCCGGAGCGATTGCCGCCGCCGACGCCGCACCCGCAGAGAAAGTCTGGGTAGAAGGGAAGAAGGGCCCCTTGAAGGAAGGCGACGATCCTCGAGCCCGGGAGGGGCACTGGGAGGTCAGAGGCAAGACCCACAGGCCCGCGGGACCACCCGAACCGAAGGCCGATCTCTGGACCCTCAGCGATTTCATCCAACACTTCGAAGTCCTGTACCAGAACCTCTATGCCAAAAAGAGCAAGAAACCGCCCGTCATCCACACCATCGGTTACCAAATCGACAAAGAAGGAGGACGCTTCCTCCAGCAACTTTCAGACAAGTACCAGGGCAGATACCGGCGGGTTGCCAAGATCAAGTAGGAGGGGGCGCGCAGGCCTGTGCCGTCGAATCTCCCGTGCACCGCTTGGACGTGGCCTGGTCCGTGTGTTGCTGCAGTGACAAGGAAGAATTCCTGTTCGTCTCGCAGATGCGCCGCGGGCACTATTTCGTCAGCGGCTCACCACCCCGGATTTCCCTGCCCTTCACTTCTCAACTGAGCCAGGGCCGCGAGGCCTGCCTTCCCGTTGGTCCTCCAGCCCCGGCAGCAGACTACAGTTCTTTGGCAGCAAACGGGGAATCCGTTTGAGGTAGAGGGAAAGCAGGATTCCTGCCATCATCCCTCCCGCGTTGAATACGACACGAATCCAGTAATCGGGTTGCGCAAGGAACTGAGCAGGACCAGGCACGTCAGCCTGCAGCGATGTGAAGTGGTATCGAGGCAGAAACGGCAGATAGACGACCGAGAAAGGTTCCCCTCCCCACACAATCCCTCGCCGCCAGCCAGTCCAGGAACCGCCTCCTACGTGGTAGACGTACAGCACCGGCCCCTCGTCCGCCCTTGGATCGCGGTCCCTCAGTGTGGCCGGATAGCCGGTCGTCACTCGACCGACACAAGCCAAGGCCGCGCAGACGGTCAGGTGGAAACCAAACCAAACGGCCAAGGCCAACCCCGGCCAACGCCATCGTTCACGGAACCACGGCTTCCCGCCTATCTCCTGCATCCCGCATCACTCCCACAGGACGAGTGCACTTCAAGTGAATCCCCCGGCGCCAGTATGCACAAGCCGGGAGGGACACGGTCGCAGATCTCGACCAGGTATCGACCAACCGCGTGTTCAGCACGCTCTTCGGCCGTCAAGTGCATAAGAACGTACCGCTCCGGTCTCAACGCTTCGATCCAATCCACCCAACCTGAGCCTTGCCAGGGGCCAAGAAGCAAGACATCGAGACGATCGACAAGCCCAATGGGAACGCAACGCGTGTCCTCGTTGTCACCGTCATGGAACAGACGCAGTCCTGGCGCCTCCAGCAGATAGGAGATATGCTCCTTGCCATGAGACGTGCTAATGGCTGTGACCGTTCCCCAAGGCCAGGAACGACGCCAGGCGACGGCGCCTAGGGGTTGGCGACCCGGCACCGCAACAAGCCGATCCGGACGCATTTCCGCGGCCAGCATGCGGAGCACGACAGGTGGACCGACAACGATCGCCCCGGTCACGTCAGCCACCTGCACGACGGCCTGGCGGTTGAAGTGATCAGGATGAGCGTGGGTGACCAGCACCACATCCGCACGCTCGACACCCGAAATCTCGAGCCACGGCGGATCCGCAACACCCCGAATCCCGTCATAGAACGCGTCGATGAACAGTACCGCGTCAGGCAGGCAAATCCGAAAACCCGCGTTGCCAACCGATGTAATGCTGATTCCTGTTCCCATGAGGCGATCCACTTCAAGCCGCAGTCAATCATTGCCACTTATAGTCACGATTTTGCCTGTTATGTCCATGTGGCTGTGGCGGAACCCCGGCTTCAGCGTGAGCTCAGGCCGCTTGTCTTGAGAGGCCTTCTCGACACCCCACGCGGGTTCCCTGCCTCGAGGCAGTGCACAGTTCAGGGGAAAAAAAAGCGACCTCTGCAATAAGGGGATCAGGCCCCGCCACCATCCGACAGTACCGCGGGCGGCCCTCCGCCCGCTTCTCGGCGCCCACGTAGAACAAGACTCGTATGGCGGGCGGGGGACCGCCCGCGGTACTGCCTGTCAGGAGGGGCCGGCCTGGGCTGGCACCACACTGCTCCGCTTATTGCACAGGTCAAAAAAAAAGAGAACCGGCACTCGAAGGTGCCGGTTCCCGAGTCTGCGTTCCTGTGGGAGGACGCTCAGCAGGTCCTCCTGTGATGGGACGATCAGGTGTGTGGGTCGTCCGGCCAACCCG
>MHBL01000362.1 GCA_001803235.1 Lentisphaerae bacterium RIFOXYA12_64_32 | reverse complement strand
TAGCGTAAGAGCGTCTTGTCTCGCCACAAAGAGAATCCCCTGCAGAAGTGACATGCGCCCACTCGACGGCTGTCGGTTTGTCATACCGCCTCTTCGCCGCTATTTTCCCCCATCCCTTAACTGACAGTCAGTTTCCAGGAGGACGTAGCGTGCAGTCGCCACGAAAAGCCACCGCTCCGAAAATCGTCCGCATCGCGTTCGCCGGGTTCCGGCACGGGCACATTATGGAGGTGTACCAGTTCGCGGGCAAACACGCACAGTGCTGCGTTGCCGGCGCGGCCGAGGACCACGCCGAGACGGCCGCCAGCGTGCAGAAGCAGGGCGTCACGCTGACACACGCGTCGGTGGATGCGCTCCTGGCCGATCCCGGCGCGTTCGACGCGCTGGCCATTGGCGACTACTACGGACGCCGCGGCAACCTCGCCATCCGCGCCCTCGAACTCGGCAAGCACGTCATCCTCGACAAACCCATCTGCACGCGCCTGGACGAGTGCGAACGCATGGCGCAGCTCAGCGCCCGGAACGGGCTCTCCGTGGGCTGCCAGTTGAGCCTGCGCGACATGGCGCCGACGCGGACATTGAAACGCCTGGTCGCCGAGGGCATCATCGGCCGCGTTCACACCGTGCTGTTCACCGGGCAACACCCGCTTTCGTATGGAGTCCGCCCCGCCTGGTACTTCGAGGACGGCAAGCACGGCGGCACGATCAATGACATCGGTATCCACGGCATCGATTTCGTCACCTGGATGCTGGGCCGCAAGTGGGCGGAGGTGCTGGCGGCGCGCGTCTGGAACAGCAGCCTGCCCCAGTGCCCGCCGTTCAATGTCGGCGCGCAGATGCTGCTGCGCCTGGACGACCAGGCGGGCGTGCTCGGCGACGTCTCGTACTACGCGCCGGCCAGCCAGGGTTACTCCACGCCACAGTACTGGCGCTTCACACTCCATGGCGACAAGGGCGTTCTGGAGACCAGCGCCACCCTGAAGGACGTCACCGTCTGGCGCGACGGCGCCAAGGCGGCCGAAACCCTGCCCTTCGACCCGCCGCGGGCCCGCGGGTATTTCGAGGACTTCGTCGCCGAAGCGACGGGACGCGCCGCCGAGTGCGAACTGACGACCGCGCAGGTGCTCGAATCAGCCCGAGCCACGCTATTGGTACAGCAAGCCGCCGACCGTCGGCTCACGAACCAACCGCTGGGGTGAGGGAAGCAGGGAGCGCGGAGCAGGGAGCAAGTCACGAGGGCGTTGTTGGGTTGCTGAGTTGCTCAGTTGTTGGGGTTTTGGGGGCTTGGGGTACTGCAGAGAGAGGCACGTGCCATTTCTCCTCAACAACTCAACAACGGAACAACCCGACACTCGCCTCCTCGACTCTCCCATGTTACTCGCGGGCTGCGGTAGAGTGGCCGGAGCGGCTCGCTCCGGCACCCGCGGGAGCGACGTGTCACGGCGAAGTGGTTGCACGAAGCCGGAGCCGCTCCCGCCACGTTGCCAGAACGACCCGGACAAGCAGTGGGTAACGCCCACGCATGATCGGGCGCATCCGCCCGGGGGGCGCTGACGCATTGCCCACCGCAACGGCTGCCAGTTTGTCCTGACGCCTCTCTGCCACTATCTTTGTCCACTGACGGTCAGTTTCCAGGAGAAAGCCAAGTGCAACACCGACGACGCCCCCCCCAGAAAATCGTCCGCATATTCTCGTCCTTCGAGGACGAGAACCGTGCAGAACACCAGCGGCTGAGAGAAATGACGCCGGCAGAGCGCTGGAACGAACTCGCGGTTCTGCAGGAGCGAGCATGGGGCGAGAGATGGTCGAAAACCCCCCTGAAGCGAGTCGCCGTGATCGAGACTACGACTTGGTGAGGGCGTCGCCGTCGTGTTGTTCACAAGTGACATGCGGGATTTCATCGGGTTTCTGGAAAAGAACCGCGTCAAGTACGTGCTCGTCGGCGGATTCGCAGTCAACTACTACGGTTATGTCAGAACCACCCAGGACATTGATATCCTGATCGTTCCGTCTCGTGACAACGCTGCGAGGACCATGAAGGCGTTGATGGAGTTTGGGTTTGGCAACGCTGGGATACCGCAGAAGTGCTTCGAGACGGAAGGCACAGCCGTTCACTTGGGCGTCGAACCGAACCGGATCGACCTCCTTACGCATCTGAAGGGCGTCTCCAACGCAGAAATCCTGGCCAGGGCGCAACGCGTGAACTGCAACGACATCTCACTGGCGATTATCTCGCTGCGAGACCTGATCTGCTGCAAGAAGAACTCCAAGAGAGCCAAGGACCTGGCCGATGCCGACGAACTGGCCAAGATCAACCCTGAGCATGCGTGATACTTGTCCAGGGGAACACATGGCGGATCGGGGCCGCGCCAGGGCGAACATCCAAGTTACCGATTCCGCCCCCGACACCCGACACCCGAGCCCTGCCCCTTCAAGGATATGCCTCCACATGCGCAGAACGAAATCAAGCCCGGCGGAACCCCTGCGGGTCCACTTGATCAGCCTGGGGTGCCCCAAGAACCTGGTCGACACCGAGGTGATCGCGGGGCATCTGGCCACGGCCGGGTTTGCCCTGGCCAGTGAGCCGGACCTGGCCGACATTCTGCTCATCAACACCTGCGGCTTTATCGCCGACGCCCGGCGCGAGGCCGACTCGGAAATCCGCACCGCGTTGCGCTGGAAACGCCAGCGCCGCGGCCGACGCGTGGTCATCGGCGGCTGCCTGCCGCAACACGACCCGGCGCACATTTCCGAACGCTACCCGGACGTGGACCTGATCCTCGGCGTAGATGACATCCCGCGCGTCGCCGAACGGCTCCTGCGCGCCATCGATGATGCGCAACCCCGGGAAGAACCCGCGCCCATCAGCGCGCCCACGTTCCTCTACGACCACACCGCGCCGCGACTGCGCCTGACGCCACACAGTTACTCCTACGTGAAGATCGCCGACGGCTGCGACCACCGCTGCGCGTTCTGCAGCATCCCGAACATCCGCGGCCGCCAGCGCAGCCGTACCGTCGATTCGGTCCTGACGGAATGCCGGCAACTCCTCGACCTCGGCGCCCGCGAACTCGACCTGATCGCCCAGGATTCGACCCGCTACGGCCACGACCTCCACGACGGCTCCGACCTGCTGACCCTGGTCCGCGCCTGCGACCGCCTCGACGGCCAGTACTGGCTGCGCCTGCTCTACACGCACCCGCGCCACATCACCGAAGACGTAATCCGCGGGCTGGCCGAAACCCAGCACCTGGCACCGTACATCGACATCCCGCTGCAGCACATCAGCGACCGCGTCCTGCACGGCATGGGTCGCGGCCGGGGCGGCGCGGCAACGCGCCGGCTCATGGAACACCTGCGCAGACTCTGGCCCGGCGTGGCGGTGCGCACCACATTCCTCGTCGGCTACCCGGGCGAAACCGCGGCCGATTTCGAGGAACTCTTCGACTTTGTGCGCGACTACCGGTTCGAGCGCCTCGGCGTCTTCACCTACAGTCACGAGGACGGCACCCGGGCGGCCGCCATCCGCACCGGACGGGTCCCCGGCGAGGTGGCGGGCGAGCGCCGCGCACGGCTGATGGAACTGCAGCAGGCGATCTCGCTGCGCCGGAACCAGGCCGCCGTCGGGACCACCCTGCGCGTCATTGTCGATGCAGCGGCCGGCCCCCGATCTTTCCTCGGCCGCTCCGGCGCGGACGCGCCGGAAATCGACAATCTGGTCCGCTTCACCGGCCCGCGCGACTGCCTCGAGCGCGGCTTTGTCGACGTCCGGATCACCCGCGCCGATCCCTATGACCTGCACGGCCGCGCGGCGGGTTGACCCGTGCCGACGGGCGGGACCGGGTCTCACCGCACCCGGCGCGCACGCCGCGCCCTATGGAGTGCGGCGGCAGAGTCCCGACCGGCAGGCGGGACAGCTCGAATAGACGTGCACTCGTGACTCCATGAAACTGAAGGCGCCCGGAGCCCGCGAGGACGCGGACGCTCCAGGGGTTGGCACGGGGTCGGACTTTGGAGCGCCCGTGTCCTCGCGGGCTCCGGACGCGTCGTTGCCAGTTGCACCTTGGTCTGACCGGGCCGTCTGCGGCCCAGGGGCCGTAATGCGTCAGCAAAGGGTGGAGCATAGACCCCTGCCACCTTGTGTGGCAGGTGAACGGGTTCATTTTGGTTACTACGCCGCACCGTGTCCCCTCTCTTCCCTTTCCCCCGTCCGCCGCCGGCGGACGGGGGAAAGGGAAGAGAGGGGGAGGCGAGCGCCTACGTTTGGCGGGCGAACCCGATTCACCCGTGGCACAAGGCCACGGGGGTCTCACGCGCGGGCCAGCACGCCGTCGTTCCACCCGCGACTCCCATGTTACGCGCGTGTCACTCTGCGCCGCCGCCCAGCTCGGCCGGGCGGGACGACGATTGGGGGAAAAGGGGCGGTGAGGCCGCCCTCTTTCCCCCAATCGTCGCCCCGCGGGCGCAAGACCCGCGGCGGCGCGAACCGGCGCGACTAACATCAACCGATGATCGGCCGGTCCGTCGACCGGGGGGCGCTGACGCATTACTTGACTTTTCCGCAGGCGGCGTTATCTAAACCGCATGGCTGGAGAGTTCAGACGCAGAGCGAAACCAGGGGCAGCCGCCATCGGGGCCAGGGGTTCCGGGGTGGGCCTGGTCGTGGGACGCATCCTTATCTGGTCCGTGATCGCCATTGGTGGCGCAGCGGCACTGGTGGGGTGCGGCTTTGGCCTGCAGTCAACGCTCTTCACCTGCAACCCGTACTTCACCGTCCGCCACATCGACGTGACGGCCACCGGCGACATGCGCGAGTCGGAAATCCAAGGACTGCTGCGCGCCGCCGGGGTCCAGATCGGGGTCAGCAATCTGTTCGCCGTGGATGTGCGCAAGCTGCTGAAGACCCTGGAAAGCCAGCCAGCCGTGCAGCGCGCCGCGGTCGTGCGGCGCCTCCCGGGGACGCTGGGGGTCAGCGTGTTCGAGCGCCAGCCGATCGCCCAGTTCCGGCGCCGCGGCCGATTGCTCCTGGACCCCAATGGCTGGTTCCTGCCGGCCCGCTTCGACGCCAGGTCGCTCAGCCTGCCGGTCATCACCGGCGTCAAGAGCGAGTCTGCCGCGGGCGGCAAGGTCGCCCGACTCACCGACAACATCGCGCTGGCGGCACTCCAATTCCTGCAACTGATCGCCACGCGACCGGACGGCATCTACTACGACGTGGCCATCGTGCAACTGGACTACTCGCTGCCATCCCTGTGCGTCCACCTGCGCCCGAAGTACACGTTCCGTGACGGCGCCCGGGTCATCGTGCCCATCGAAGGCATGGAAGCAGCCCTGAACCGGCTTGCGGTCGTCGTCAAGGAACGCACGGACACGCGGCAACCCACCTATTCGATCGACGCCACGTACGAGAAGAACATACCGGTCCAGCCGTAGCTACGGAGGTTCAGAGGTTCAGAGGTTCAGAGGTTCAGAGGTTCAGAGGTTCAGAGGTTCAGAGGTTCAGAGGTCGTGGCCATCCGGTTATCTTGACGTCCCGCAAGTACTACATATGTCGTTGCGCCATAATGCACTATGGACAATTTAGCATGGTCCCCAGTTGCGCGTAGCGCTAACTTCGAATAAGCCTTTTCAGGAATGTGAATCACTTTCCCCCGCGCGGCCATCGGTGGCGTTGTCGCCCATGAGCCGTCCAACATCAAATGCGTGGGGGCGGCAAAACAATAGGGTTGAAACTGTTGCGTATTCCCTGGCCCTGACTCTTGTCTCTCCGCCTGAACCCCTGAACCCACCATGCCAGTTACCGGACAATTTCTCCGACTTGTTCAGGCCCGCGGCAGTTGCCGGCACTACGATGCCGGCCGCCCTGTGCCGCGCGAGATAATCGAGTCTTGCATCGAAGCGGCGCGTCTGGCGCCGTCCGCCTGCAACCGCCAGCCGTGGCGGTTCATCATCGTCGACGACGCGGCGAAACGCCGCGAACTGTGCGACACGGCACGCCTGGCCGGGATTCCCCACCCGTGGTGGGACGAAGTCCCGGTGTTTGTCGCGCTCTGCGCCAGGCTTGACCTGATCACGCACCGCGTTGCCCCTGCCATTTCCGGCATCCCGTATTACCTCCTGGACGTCGGAATCGCAGGCGAGCACTTTGTCCTGGCCGCCACCGAGCAGGGCTTGGGCACCTGCTGGATCGGCTGGTTCAGCGAGAAGGCCGTGCGCAAGGTTCTGCACATACCGCGCAACGTCCGGGTCGCGTCGCTCATCTCGCTCGGGTATCCTGCCGACGAACCGCACGCCGGACCGTCGGGCCGCGTCGATGCAACCGACATCACCGCGTGGAATGCCTGGGGTGCGACGTGACCCGCCGCACTGTCAGCCTGGACCGCTACACGCTCGCCGGATTGGCCGCCATCCTGCTCTGGAGCACCAGTGTCGCCGTGGTCCGCAGTCTGACCGAGAAGCTCGGCCCGTACACGGCCGGCGCCGCCGTGTACCTCACCGCCGGGGTGCTTTTCCTGGCGCAACTTCTTGGGCAAGCAAGAGGTATCGACTCGCTTCGACGCCTGTCCCGGCCGTACCTCTTCGGCTGCGGTGCACTGTTCGTGTCGTACATGATCGCACTCTATGTCGCCATTGGCCTGGCAGCGGATCGACACCAAGTCCTCGAGATCGGCCTGGTTAACTACCTCTGGCCCACGCTCACCATCCTGTTCTCGCTGCTGCTGCTGCGCCAGCGGGCCGGCCTGCTGCTCGTGCCGGGAACACTGCTCGCCCTGGCCGGCGTGTTCCTGGTCCTGACTCAGGGCCAGTCGGTGTCGTGGTCGTCGTTCACCGCCAACGTGGCGAGCCGCCCGGTCGCCTACGCACTGGCACTCTATGCAGCCGTGTCCTGGGGACTGTACTCGAACCTCACCCGGCGCTGGGCCGGCCCGGAGAGCGGCAGCGGCGTCGCCGTCTTCGTCGCCGCGACCGGCCTGGCCCTGCTCTGCCTGCGGCTCGGAACCACGGAACCCACGCACTGGACCGCCCGCGGCGTTGCCGAAGTCGCGTTCCTCGGCGGCGCCACCGCCCTGGGGTATGCGCTCTGGGACCTGGCCATGCGCAAAGGCGACGTCGTCTTCGTCGCCGCCTGCTCGTACCTGACCCCGCTGCTCTCCACCCTGGTGGCCTGCTGTTACCTGCGCATCATGCCCGGGACCAGCCTCGCCATCGGCTGCCTGCTCATCATTGCCGGCTCGTTCCTGAGTTGGCGTTCCGTGGCCGAATGCCCTGGACCGAGGTCCGCGGCCAGTGGCAAAGCGTTGTCTGTCGCAATTCTGGAGGGTAGTGCCAAACTTGGCATGGAAACGGAAGACCGGACTGGACGGAGAGACGAAGACGAGAGACGAAGAGTTAGAGACAAAGAGTTAGAGACAAAGAGTTAGAGACGAAGAGTTAGAGACGAAGAGTTAGAGACAAAGAGTTAGAGACGAAGACCCATCTTCGTCTCCCCATCTTCGTCTCCCCATCTTTGTCTCCCCATCTTTGTCTCCCCATCTTTGTCTCTGGAGGAACGGGAGGCCGGAAAATGAGAAACGTGTCACGCCCATCGATTCGCCAAGGCCTGCAACGCTTCCCCCGGCAAGCCCGGTCCCTGCTTCCCACGCCGGTGCACCGGCTCGATTTCCTCTGTCGGCCAGGCGGACCGCAGGTCTGGTGCAAGCGCGACGACCTGACCGGGTTCGGGTTCGGCGGCAACAAGACGCGCAAGCTCGACTTCCTCATTGCCGAGGCCCTGGCGCGCGGTTGCGACACCCTGATTGCGATCGGTGCGAATCAGTCGAACTTCTGCCGTGTCGCGGCGGCCTACGGCACGGCCAGCGGCATGCAGGTGCACCTGGTCCTGGGCGGCAAGAAACCGCGCACCCCCACCGGCAACCTGCGTCTCGACCACTTGCTGGGCGTGACCTGCCACCACGTGGCCAGCCGCGACTGGGACGATTGGGCCGCGACCGCCATCGCTGTCGAAGCGCGCCTGCACGACCAGGGCCGCAACGTCTATCGGCTCCCGGTCGGCGGCTCGACCCCCACCGGCGCCCTCGGCTATGTCGAGGCCCTCGCTGAGATCCTCGACGATCAGAAGCGGCTCGGCGTTGAGTTCGACGCCATCCTGCTCGCCTCGTCCTCCGCCGGGACACAGGCCGGACTCGTCGTGGGTCAGGCAATGTCCGGCTGGCGCGGCCGCATCGTCGGCATGACCGTCGCCAAGCCCGGGCAGCAACAGGCAGCCGACGTCTGCCGCCTCGCCACCGAGACCGGCCGGCTGCTGGACGTGAGCGTGACGAAGCGCAGAATCATCGTGGACGACAGCCAGCTTGGACCCGGATACGCGGTGCGGACCCCGCAGTGCATCGAGGCCGTGCACCGCTTCGCCCGTGAAGGCGGCATTTTCCTCGACTACGTCTACACCGGCAAGGCGGCCGCCGGACTGCTGGATGCCCTCAACCGCCGCCGCTTCCGGAAGACCGACAACGTCCTGTTCCTGCACACCGGCGGCAACCTCGAACTGTTCGAGTGATGCGGGCGGCGCGTCTGCTGCTTGGTGGCGGGGCCGAGGAGAAATGAGTGGGGCGGCTGTGGCGTAGCCCGCAAACCTGTTCACCTGCCGCACAAGGCGGCAGGGGTCTGGGGACCTCGTACTCCCCGCCCCCGGCGCCCTTGCGGCGCCGGAGCGGTGTTCGCCGGCTACCGCACCGCGCCGTGCCGCACCAATCCCTTCCCCGCCCCCGGCGCCCTTGCGGCGCCGGAGCGGTGTTCGCCGACTACCGCACCGCGCCCATTGTGTATTCCCCGAACGTCCCAACGTAGTAGGTGAACTCCCAGAACGCACACGGCCCGACCGCCCACGCCAGGTTGTTCTGGAAACCCATAGCCACCGTTGCCGGTGCCAGCGCCGGCTCAGGCCGCAGTACGGCATGCAGGTGGTCCGGCATGAACGACAACACGGCAATCCCGATTCGTCTGCCACGGCCCACACGCACGCTCATCTCGCGCAACGCAGCCAACGTCTCGCGTTTGCCGAACCGCTGCCGCTCTGCGACCACCAGCACCAGGTGCAGGTTGTACCAGTACCTGCCGCTGCCGGTCGCTGTGGGTTGTGTCAGATCGACGGTGTCGTCGCGGACAGCAAACTCCGCAAGCGTCTCGCGGAAGCGCGGGTCCGCCAAGTCGGAGCGCACCACCTGATTCGCTACGTAACCGGCTACCGCCGCGCGCGTGTTGTCACCAATACTGCGGACCGCGAAGTTCCGTGCGAACGCCACCGGTGTCCCAGCCATGCGCAACGCGTGCTGGAGCCGGCCCTTGGCACGGGATGCCACCAGCTCCGGGGAGACTTCGGGCGTGGTGCTGAACGTCATCTGGACCTGCTCACGCGTCCAGCGCTGTTCGAGCAGGCGCAATCCGTCCTTTTCCCAACCGGCCACCAGGTCCTGCCAGGCTTCGCCGACAGGCGGGTCCGGGAGTTCGCCGCCCGATGGCCACCCCGTCCAGCCAAACCGGAGGTGATAGGCAGGTCGCACGTTCTCAGGAGTGTAGATCGGCTGTGGCTGCATTGTGTTTGGGACTCAGCGCGTTCTTGTTCTGCCCCGCCGCCGGCGCCCTTACGGCGCCGGAACGAATACAAACAGGGGGGGGGAGGCGGCGGCACTAGTGCTCGTCCGCCACAAGTTCCCCCGCAATTCTGGACTATGGACAATGGACCA
>MHBL01000361.1 GCA_001803235.1 Lentisphaerae bacterium RIFOXYA12_64_32 | reverse complement strand
GTTAGCCCAAAGCAGTAATGTCCCCTTTGTCCAATTCTAAAATGTCCCCTTTGGGATCTGAGAGGGACGATGGCAAAGGAGCACATTACGATGAGTCACAAAGAGATAGACCGTCTGGCGGTGATCCCGGCGGTGGTAGTCAAACGAATGAAACAAACGGAGGCGGCCCGGCAGTTGGGCCTGAGCGAGCGCCAGCTCAAACGGCTGGTGCACCGTTACCGGGGGGAAGGCGCCGCTGGGCTGGTCTCCCGGCGGCGGGGCCGGCTTCCCAATAACGCCATCGCCGACGAGGTCCGCCAGGCCATCCTGGGGTTGGTGCGCGAGCACTATGCCGACTTCGGCCCCACCCTGGCCTGTGAGAAACTGGCCGAGCGCCACGGCCACAGCCTCTCGGTAGAGACCCTACGTCAGTGGATGACCGCCGAGGGGCTGTGGCAGCCGAAGCGGCGCAAGGCCGCCCGCATCCACCAGCGCCGCCCGCGCCGCCCCTGCTTGGGTGAGCTGATACAAATCGACGGATCACCCCACGATTGGTTCGAGGAGCGTGGGCCAAGATGCACCCTCATCGTCTTCATCGATGACGCCACCAGCCGTTTGCTGGCCTTGCGCTTCGTCCCCACCGAGACGACCCAGGCCTATATGGAGACCCTCGGGCAGTACCTGGACCAACACGGACGCCCGGTGGCCTTCTACTCGGACAAGCACAGCATCTTCCGCGTCAATCACCCCAGCCACGAAGGTGAGTTGACCCAGTTCTCCCGCGCCCTCAAGACCCTCGACATCGAGCCCATCCACGCCAACACACCCCAGGCCAAAGGCCGCGTGGAGCGGGCCAACCAGACCCTGCAGGACCGTCTGGTCAAGGAACTGCGCCTACGCGGGATCAGCGACAGGGACGCCGCCAATGCCTTTCTCCCCGAATTCATGGCCGATTACAACGGCCGCTTCGCCGTCGCGCCCCAAAACCCTACCGACGCCCATCGGCCCCTGTTGCACAGCTCGGAGGAGATCAAGCTCATCCTCTCTCTGCACGATACGCGTACCCTCTCCAAGAACCTCAGCTTTCAGTTCAAAAACCGCGAGTACCAGATCCTGGGGCAAGGAAAGGGCTATCATCTGAGGGGAGCAAGGATCACCCTCTGCGAGGCCTTCGATGGCGCGGTCACGGTGCTGTACAAGGGGCAGACCCTGTCCTACAGGATACTGGCCGAGGGTGAACAACCTATCCCGCTTGATGATGAGA
>MHBL01000360.1 GCA_001803235.1 Lentisphaerae bacterium RIFOXYA12_64_32 | reverse complement strand
GCCCAATTCCTGGCAGCCCGCTGCCCTTGCCCCCCCCTTGTTCAGAAAGAGGCTGTCCCCCTTTGCCTTCCGGACACGATGCGGCCCAGACTGTCGTAGGCGTAGCGCGTCTCGCGGTCGTCGTTCGGTGTAGCCGGGTCGTTGTAGTCCACGGCGCGGACCAGGCGCGACAGCGCGTCGTACTCGAACGTCTGGCGCTTCACGGCGTTGGCGAGCGTCGAGGGCAGGACGGCGGGGTTGGTGGCGGTGCCGACCGGCAGGGTCCAGACCGACGTCAGACGGTTCAGCGTGTCAAACTCGCGGCCGATGACGGTACCGTCGCGCCGCACCTCGTACACCGGGTTGCCGGCGGCATCGCGCACCGTCCGCCGCGTTGTCACCCCGTCCGCGTCGGTTTCGAGCACGATACGGTCACCGGCTGCGTGGTCCACCGGCGTGCGGAGTTCGCAATTCGGCGCACGGACGGCGGGCAGCGACGCCAGCACGGGCACACAGCACGCCAGCAAAGCGGCCGCCAACCAGCGTCGTACGGTGTTGTTCCAGGTTGACGTCATCCGCTGCGGTTCTCCGTTACCTACACGGGGTCTCTCCGGCTGCCGCCATGGGCAAACGTGCTCAGCACGAGATGTTTGACCCACCGCATTTTCTCACTATAGTTTATTTCCAGCCACGAACTTTCACAAATACGCCCCCGGTCGGCCGGGGACGGAGCTGGGCCCCCGCACAAGGGGTGGATGGTCGGGGGATGGCAGCGAGCGATTCGGCGGGATGTTCCCACACCCGCATCCCCGGGAACCGCGCCAATGGCAAACGGCAACGTGACACCGGGCGGCCATCCAGAACACGGATTTGACGGCAATGGAAGCAACACCTTGCAGACAGATTCGAGCTTTCTACACAGACAGGACGATACGGGTCTATCAGGCGTATTCGGGTGCGATTGCGGACTCGGCACTGGCGGCCGGAAGGTTTGTCTCGCCGCCGTTCAAGATGGACCGGATGACTTGGATCAAACCTTCGTTCCTGTGGATGATGTACCGCTCGGGATGGGCGACAAAGCCGGGTCAGGGGAGGATTCTGGGAATTGATATCAGCCGGGAGGGATTTGAATGGGCGCTATCTCATTCATGCCTCAGCGATTTCGATACGGACGTCTATTCCTCGCGAGAGGAGTGGGAGGGACTCAAGACCCACTGTCCAGTTCGGGTTCAGTGGGATCCGGAACGCGATATTGCGCTGAACCGATTGGAATATCGGTCGCTGCAAGTCGGCCTGACGGGGGAAGCGGTCGAGCGCTACATCGCCGAATGGATACACCGCATAGAGGATCTCACCGGCATGGTCGCAGAGATCAGCAGGGCAGGTGAGTCCGGTGCGCGGATGCTACCGATAGAACGTCCATATCCGTTGCCCGATGGGATTGCACATACCATTGGTTCCGGTCAACCAGGCACCCCACCAGACGCGAGCGAGGAGTAGTCACGTCCCTCAATAACCCAGTACCGGAACTCAGGAGGAATCTGTTCCCAAATGGGATCAGATGCAATGCTCCACCCGTCGGGAATGTACTTCTCGAAGGGAAACGGCTCCGGGAAGCAGGACCGTAACTTCCTCGAATCAAAATCCACCAGAAGCGCGGGAAGAAAGAGGACGGCCTCCTCCATATCCGCGGGAGGCGTGAGTTGTTTCAGCAGTGCCTCCCGCAAGAGTTCTGCACTCACGCGGAATTCAGCCATGTGGGTCAGGAACTCCCTGGCGTTGTTCTGATCAACAACAGGGAGACCAAAGCGGTCCGAGTAGTCTTCTGGCATCTGGTAGCCCGCATCTCGAAAGCCCTGAGCCCAAGCCATCTGGTCAAGCATCCAGAAATCTTTCTCGCTTAGGTAGTAGGCCCACACCTCGGCGTGTCTAACCGCAACGACCAGTTCCTGTCCGTATTCCACTTTCTCGATACCCACCGGATCCGCCCTCCCTACTTTCCGACTCTGCCACTTCCCGGGATGGCGTATTCCTGGAGCCATTCCGACCAGATCGGAGGCAATTCGTAGGAAGTACCAGGAGTGGTCGGATCGACAACCTTGGGCGCAAGCCCACCTTGGTTCAGCGGGTTGGAGCGGTAGCCCTTTTGCGGAACGGCTGATTCCTGAATGAAGTCATCAAGCCACTTGGGGACTTCAAAGGACGTAATCTTACCCCCAGGACGCCTCGATAGGAAGTAGTCAGCATGCTCCGAGGTTCCCGCACTGACGTTCAGGCTTGTGCCCTGCTTGATCGTGATGTTGCCTGCCGCATCAACATTGATCAACTGGCGACTGCCTCCTCCTTGAACCCGATAGTAGGTGACGGCTCCACTCTTTGGGGCAACCAACCCCGTGCCCTCTCCGGTCACCACGCCTTCTGGACCAAGGCTTATGGTCTCGTCTATGTTCTGGGCGATGTTTGTGGTTGCGGCTATGCTCGGGTACATGACCAGACTCGATGTTCCCATTGTGAGAACCGCCGAAGTCGTCTGGTAAGAAATGTTTCCGGCTTGCGGGCCCAATGCCTGCTCGAACCCCCTCTCGATCAGGTTGCCGTTCGGCAGCGGGGTATCCGTGAAGATCGAAAGATACTCGGTCGCGCCTCCGGTGACCCTGTTGGCGGCGTCAACCGTCATGGCGTATCCACCTGCAACGGCCACACCACCGGTGGAGGCCGTGGCCTCAGCCCCGAGGAACGCTTCCCCCACGCCAGTGCCGATGTTCAACATGGCATAGGCGGCCGCAATGCCGCGGTCGCGGGCGGCGCCATTGACCCAGTCGTCGGCCAGGCTCGAGCCGATCACCCAGGCGTCGGCGCTGCCTCTCCGTACCATCCGCCCATCCGGGTCGGTGAAATTGACCGGGCTATTGCGGCAGTAGAGGTAGGTGTTGTAGCCGTCGACGAACCCGGCGGGGTCGCGTTGCAGGAAGCGGCCGAGTTCGGGCGAATAGGCGCGGTTGCGGAAGTCCCAGAGGCCGGTCTCGGCGTCCCAGCGCTGGCCGGTGAAGCCGAAGCAGTTGCCAGTTGTCAGTTGCCAGTTGTCGGTGGGGATGGGGGCGCCGGACGGATCGCAAACCGTTCTGGCGCCATAGGGGGTGTAGCGGTAGAGCTCGACGATACTGCCGGCGGGGTCGGTCAGGGCGACGACGGAGTCCTGGCGGTCGGTGAGCAGGTACCGGACCGTGCCGGCGGCATCGTCGCTGAACACGGGCACGCGGTCCACGCCGTACACGTAGGCGCGCAGCGGTGCGGCGGCCGGGGCGCGGGCGTTGTACTCCTCGATGAGCCGGCTGCCGTCGTAGACACTGCGCGTGACGCCGTCCGCCGTGGTCGCGGTGATGCGGCGGTTGAACGCGTCGTAGGTGTAGGTGGCGACGGTGACGCCGTCCACGGCCACGGCGACCAGGCGGTTGGCCCAGTCAAACGCAAACTGCATTTGCGTACCCTCACCCTGGCCCTCTCCCAGGGGGCGAGGGAAGATGCCGGCGGTGAGGTTGCCGTTGGCATCGTAGGTCGGGGTGGTGGCGTCTATGAGCGCGTACTCGTTGTCGGCGTTAGGGGTGTAGGTCGTGGTCGTGCCCGGACCGCCTGAAGGCGGGACTACGAGCCGGGTTTGCCAGTTGCCGGCTTTGTCGAGGGTCCAGGTGGAGGTTGCGGCGCCGGCGCCGGTCGTGGCCGCGCCGGTGAGATTGCTACGGTTGTCGTAGCCGTAGGTCGAGTCGGAACTCAGGTTGGGCAGCGTGCGGTGCTCTTCGGTAGCCAGGTTGCGGAAGTCGTAACTGGTGACGTCGAGCCACGCGAAGTTGGCGTAGCCGGCGCCGGTCCAGCGGTCGAAGTGGCGCTGCCACTCGCTGCCATTGTCGTAGTAGGAGAAGCGCTGCTGCAACCCCGGCGAGCGGACGCAGGTCAGGCGCGATGCGGCGTCGTATTCCAGGGCGAACGCCTCGCCGCTGTCGCGGTCCGTGACGGTGACCGGCCGCGCGGCGGCATCGCGCTCGATGGTCACGGTGCGGCCGCCCGGATAGGTCACGGCGCAGCGGCCGGAGCGGTCATCCCAGTAACTGAGGACCGCCTTGTCGTCCTCGGTCTCGGACACGACGCGGCCCAGACTGTCGTAGGCGTAGCGCGTTTCGCGGTCGTCCTTGGTCGTGGTTGGGTCGTTGTGGTCCACGGCGCGAACCAGGCGCGACATGGCGTCGTACTCGAACGACTGGCGCAGAACCGCGTTGGCGAGCGTCGAGGGGTGGACGGCGGTGGTGGTGGCGGTACCGGCCGGAAGGGTCCAGACCGAGGTGAGGCGGTTTAGGGTATCGAACTCGCGGCCGATGACGGTGCCGTCGCGCCGCACCTCGTACACCGGGTTGCCGGCCGCGTCGCGGACGTACCGGTGCTGCGTGCCGTCCGCGTCGGTCTCGAGGGTGGTG
>MHBL01000359.1 GCA_001803235.1 Lentisphaerae bacterium RIFOXYA12_64_32 | reverse complement strand
ATGATCGACTCCTGTGATAGTTAACCACGAAAACCACGAAAGTCACGAAAAGAGCGGCAAGAAAAGAGCCGGCGTATGGCCATGGGAGAAGACGCGAGGGTCTGTCGTATTGCCGGGCGCAACACGAAGCCCGCCCCAAGCCAGCCCGCGAGGACGCGGGCGCTCCAAAGAGCCGCCTTCCGGGAACCGGTCTCCGTGGTATTGAATTGGGGGTCATTGGCGTCTGCCCTGCCGCTTTCGTGTGGTTCGTGTGGTTCGTGGTTTCACTCTCCGGCGGCGCCGAACGTGCTGTGGCCGCCGGTGATCTTGACCTCGAGCGCCCAGATGCGGCCGTTGGGGAACGTGTTGCCGTCGCCGCTGGCCTCGACTGTGCCGTTTGGCGCGTAGACCAGGCCGGCGAACGTGTTCGAGCCGCCGGTGAGCCTGACGTCCGTGCCGGCGAACAGGAGCATGCCGGTCGGGTCCGCGGCGGTCAGGGCCTTGCCGGCCCCGGAAATCTCGATCGAGCCGGTCGCGACCAGGGTGACGTTTGCGACCAGGCTGGTGCTGCTGATCTTGGCATTGCCGTTGACGTAGTGCAGTCCGGGTTCGAGCGTGTCGCTGCCGCTGATGTGGATCGAGCCCGAATGCGTATAGTCGGCGCGCGCGGCGAACTCGGCGAGCGTGTAGACCGGCATGGGCCGGGCCGGCGCGTTCGGGGTCGGCGAGGCAATGCTGTTCTGGCCGCCATTGATGGTGATGGCGCCACAGGCGCTGGACGTCTTGGTCACCGTGTTGTGGCCGCCGTGGTACTTGATGTCATCGTTGCTGTGCACGAACCCGTAGACCGTGTGGTGGCCGCCGCCGAGTTCGAGCGTCTGGCTCGTGCCGCCGGCATAGATGAAGTAGCCGTTGGTGACCGTCCAGCCCCAGGATGCCGTGGCGGGGTTGCCGGCGATGTCGCGGACCTGGAGAGTGACCGTGGCCGCGCCGTCCGGCAGCGGAGCGGGCGGCGCGTACGCGACCGTGCCCGTGGCCGGGTCGAACGTGTGCGGGACCACGGCGCCGTTCACCGTGAGCACAATGGGGGCCGGGTCGATCCCGGAGAGCGCGTCCGCAACCTTCGCTGAGATCGGGGTCTCGCCGGGCAGGTAATCGCTGCCATTGGCAGGCGTCAGTTCCGCGATGGTCGGCGCGGTCTTGTCCAGCATCACGGTGATAGTGTTGTTCGGGGCCTCGATGTGG
>MHBL01000358.1 GCA_001803235.1 Lentisphaerae bacterium RIFOXYA12_64_32 | reverse complement strand
CTTCCCTTTCCCCCGTCCGCCGCCGGCGGACGGGGGAAAGGGAAGAGAGGGGGGGGGCGCGGTGTAGTAGCCAAATGAACCCGTTCACCTGCCACACGAGGTGGCAGGGGTCTATGCTCCACCCTTTGCTGACGCATTGCGTCGAAACCGCACTGGATTCGGCCGTGACGCCGACGCCACACGCCCCAGGCTTCTCCCCGGCACGCTTTTCTTTTCGTTGCGACGCCATACAATAAAAACGTCCTGTCACCGTCTTTTTGTGCAGTAAGCGGAAATTTTCCGACCTGTGCAAGCAGAGTGAGGCCGGGTAGGTCGCGGCGCCAGCCCAGACGGCCTCCCCTGACTAACCGTACCGCGGGCGGAAGGTGCCGGGACTCGATCCGCTGCTTGCATAGGTTGGAATTTTTCAGGGCCACCTAGAACCGAAGAACGTCCCGGAACATCGAAAAGGAATCCCACCATGCACCCCCGCCTGCGCCGCATCGCTCTGCTCACCTCCTGCGCCCTGGTCGCCGCTCTGTTCATCGCCCCGGACGCCGGCGCGCGCGAGCGCAGCCGCAGCGGCTCGGTGACCGGCGGCCGCGGCAAGTCCGGAACGTTTGAGCGCAACGTCAAGCGCGAGCGGGACGCGTCACACCGCGACACCACGGTCAACACGGACAAGGGCCAGGGCAGTCGAACGGTCGACACCGAAAAGGACCGCGAGGAAGGCACCGCCACGCGCAACGCCACAACCACTCTGCCGAACGGCAAGACCGCGGCCAGCCAGACGACCACCACCAGGAACGACGATGGCACGGTGACGATTCACCGGGACAATACCGGCCCGAACGGTCAGACGTCCAGCATGGACAAGACGGCCACCAAGAACGACGATGGGACCGTCTCTGTTCACGCCGACCACAACCTGCCGAACGGTGAAACGGCCACAGTCGACAAGACGCTCGCGAAGACGGACACCGGCCGCACCGCGACCGGCACGTACACGACCTCAACCGGTAAGAACGGGACCCTGGAGACCGACGTGGTGAACGCCGACGGTTCGCGCTCCAAGACGACCTATGTCCAGACCGATGACGGCAAGACGTGGCAGCGCGTCGTCACCACCACAGCGGGCGACGGCACGGTGACGCGCACCGTCACCGTCGTCGACCCCAATGACGTGCCGCACGAACGCACCGCCACCACGACGGTCACCACTGAGCCACCCCAGACCGATCCGGCACATTAAGCGAGCCCGCGAGACAACGGGCGCTGGGGGCGGACAAATCGCCAGACCCTTTGTGCGGTAGTACCCCTTCCCGTGGCCACGCGCAACCCGGACCGCGTAAACGCGGGACTACAAACCTGGCGCCGTTCTCCGTTCCTGGCGTCTTGGGGGCACAGGGCTGTTTCAAGATTCGTGACCGTCGCGTGCGGCGAGTACCCCCGGCGTGTCCCCACGCCGGGGGGGGGGCGGCCTGAGGACAGGCCGCCCCTACTTGGTGTGCGCGGAGGCGTGGCCTTCCGAGACGCGGCGCCGGATCTTGAAACAGCCCTGTTGGGGGCATTCCGTAGGTTGCCGAACCCAAGCCCGCATGGTATGCTTCCACCTGTGTCGATCGATGGACTTGCCTGTCGGGAGGCGTGCCATGCATGAGCTTCGCATCTCTGTTCGCGATCTGGCCGGATTGAGCACGCGTCGCCCCGTGACCGGCGGCGTGCCGATTGCCGAAGGCACCGCGCCCGCCGGCGCCGCGTTCCGGCTCACCGACCCCGACGGCCACGACGTCCCGCTGCAGACCGCGGTTCTGGCCCGCTGGAACGACGGCAGCGCGCGCTGGGTCCTGCTCGACTTCCTGGCCGCCCCACCCACCGGCGGCCAAGCCGACTACACGCTGACATGGAGTGCGGAGTCCGCACCTGTTACCGCATCGTTCGCACCGGTCGCGCTCCGGGCACAGGACGGCGGCCTGCTGAACATCTCGGACCGCCTTGACGCACTGCTCCTGTTGACTGACGAGAGTGGCCAGGTCTGCCGTGGCGTCGTCGAGTCGCAGGAGGCGGAGGCCGCCGGACCGCTGCGCTGGACGACGCAATTCCGCGGCGCCTTCCGCGACCCGACGGGAAAACGCGTCTTTCAGTTCCGGTTCCGTGCCTCCGCGTTTGCCGGCCTCTCGCTGATCCGACTCGAGCCGCTCATCCTCGTCGACGCCGATGCAGGCGTGGTGCAACGCATTCGAGAACTGAAGCTCCTCCTCCGTCCGCGGACTCCGCAATCGGCAGCGCGCCTCGGCGGCGACCCTGGCTGGACGGGCACCCCTGCCAACCCGGTCCGCCTCTTTCAAGTCGACGACCGGCAGTACCGCATCGACGGCGCGGCTGGAAAAGGTTCCAAGGCGCCCGGTTGGGCGGAACTCACCGACGCCCAGGGCCCGGTCGCCGTCGCACTGCGCGACTTCTGGCAGCAGTGGCCGAAGAGCCTGGAGACCGGCCCGGACGGCCTTGCCATCGGCCTGTTCCCCGCGTTCCACGAGGGTGACTTCAGCCACATGGAACCGTGGTACAAGTACCAGTACATGTTCCACGGCAATTGCTACCAGCTCCGAACCGGCCAAGCACGGCGCTGGGACCTCTGGCTCGACCTGGCCGGCAACGGTGCGGACCTCGCACGCCTGGCCGACGCGCCGCTCGTGCCGGCTGCGGACCCCGCACAGGCCATCGCCACCGGTGTGTGGGACGCCATCGCCCCGGCCGGCACGCCGGAAACCGCCGAGTACGACCCGTGGGCCGAGGGCCTGTTCAAGGCGTACTGCGACTCGATCACCGCCCTGCGCGACTACGGCGCCATGAACTGGGGCGACTGGTTCGGCGAGCGCATCGTCAACTGGGGCAATCACGAGTACGACACAACCAACCAGCTCCTGATCCAGTTCGCCCGCACCGGCGACCCGCGCTACTTCCACATTGCCGAGGCCGCCGGCCATCACTCCGCGGAGGTCGACACGGTCCATTGCGTCAACGCCGACCTGGCCGCGTATTTCACGACCAACTGGCCAGTCAAGGGTTTCCACCCGCGGCCGGGCATGGTCCACGAGCACACGGTCGGCCACGTCAGCGGCTTCTACAGCATCGAGACCATCCACAGCCTGTTCATCGAGACACAGGTCAGCCCCGGAATCGCCCGCCCGTACCTGTGCCTGGACCCGTTCAACCTCGGGCACATCTGGACGCAGGGCACGGCGCGGCTCTACTTCCTGACCGGCGACCCGTTCGTGCGCGAAACCGTGCTGCGCATCGGCGACAACCTGGCGCAGCTCGTCGAGGACAACGAGTTCGACTTCATGATCAACGACCCGCACAGCGGCCGCGCCATCGGCTGGCCACTCCTCGCCCTGGCCGGTGCCTACGAAATCGACCTGAATCCGCGCCACCTCAACGCCATGAAGGCACTGGCGGAGCGCATTCTGCCGCGCCAGGACCCGAACTGCGGCGGCTGGCTGTACTCACTTTACCCCGGCCACTGCTGGTGCAAGACGCATAAACATGTCGGCATGGCCGGGTTCATCACCTCGATCCTGGTCAATGGGCTGAGCCGGTACCAAGTCCTGGCCGGCCACGACGGCCTGCCGCAGGCCATCGACCGGGCCGTGACCTTCCTCAACAACGATACCTGGCACGAGGAGTGGCAGGACTGGCGCTACACCTCCTGCCCGGCCACCCCCAAGATGGGCCAGCCCGGCGTCACCATCATGGCGCTGGTCAACGCCGTGCGCATCGCAGACAATCCGGAGCACCTGCGCATTCTGCGCCTGGCGTGGAAGGCGAAGTTCAAGCGCCTCATGGCCGAGCCGTCCCAGGCCGGCATGGGCAAGACCTATTCGGCGACTATGTACGGCTGCGCCGAAGCCGCCGGACTCCTGTCCACCCGAGCGAAAAGGGCGCCGGCGCGGAAACGTTCGCCACACCAGAAGCGGTGACTTCGATACGGTTCCGAAGCGGCTAAGCGGTGAAAGGACACAATGCCGCTGGTTCTCTCCCATACTCCCGACGTGTCCGTTGGGTCTGTTTCGTCCGTTGGGTCCGTTCAACATTGCGGTGCAAGCAGGAGACACGCCATGGCGAAAGCAGAGAAAAAGGAAAAGAAAGAGTGCCCGTGCACCTACCCCGGTTGCCCGCGGCACAGCCACTGCGACGAGTGCAAGGAGTACCACCACTCTCAGGGCGAAAAGACCACCTGCGAAAAGGCGAAGAAGTAGATTGGGCGACCGTCCCCCCGACGCTGCCAAGGTTCTCGATCCGTGCAGCACGCCCCTTGAAGTAGGGCAAGGCTCCAGCCTTGCCGACGGGTATTCGCCGGACAAAGAGATGCTCATCCGCACGGGGTGAGTCTCCCACCTCGCCGTTGCCCTGCCTAGCGACGCCCCCAATGCTACTAAGGTTCTCCGGTGCTGCGTGTCCGTCGCACTTGGCAAACGCCTCGGTAT
>MHBL01000357.1 GCA_001803235.1 Lentisphaerae bacterium RIFOXYA12_64_32 | reverse complement strand
GCGGGCGCTCCAGGGTCTGGCACGGGGTCTGACTTGGAGCGCCCGCGTCCTCGCGGGCTCCTTAAGCGTGGTGGCCAGTTTCAGCTTGGTATGACCGGCCGGTCCGCCGGCCGGGGGGCGCTGACGCATTACCGTTAAGGGGGAGCCTGTTCTGAGGCCAGAGGCGCGGGCAGGATGGCGCCGTCCGGGCCAAACTCGCGCTTCAGGCAATCGGCCAGGACGGTGTTCTTCCGTTCCATGGCCCGGGTCGCAGCCTGTCGGGCCGTCTCCGCGGCTTTGGCCGGGCGTTCGGTCCGGGCATAGACCCACGCCAACGCGCGCAAACACTCCGGGTCCTGCTCAGACACGAGCTGGCAGGCCTTCAGCGCCGCCTGCTCGGCCGCCTGGTTGTCGGCCGGGGTACGATGGTCGCGTCGAATCAGTGCCAGGGCGTAGCGCCCCAGGATATCCGGCCACTCGGGGCGCAGAGCCAACGCCTGGCGGTACTCGGCCAGGGCCTCTTCAGGGAGGCCCAGCCCGTCCAGAGCCAACGCCAGACGGCCATGCGCGTCCGCCAGAGTTGGGTCCGTGCCCACCGCGCGCCGAAGGTATTCCACCGCCTGGGCCGGGTCGCCACTCCTCAACAGCGCCGTTCCCAGGAGACACTGCAGGCGCGGGTCGCCCTCGGCCTTGGCCAGCGCCGTTCTGTACCAGTTTAGGGCCTCGGTCGCTTTCCCCTGCTCCATGTACGTGGAGCCCAGATTCACGATGGGGTCAAGCTGATCCGGGGCCAGTTCATGAGCGCGCCTGAAGGCGTTGGCCGCCGCGTCAAACTGCGCCAGCCCGAAGAACGCCCGGCCAAGGTTGTCGAACCCTTCCGCGTTGTCGGGGGCGAGTTTGCAGGCCTGGCGGCAATGGCTGGCGGCGGTTTCATACTGGCCCTGTCGCATCAGCACATACCCCAGGTCGTTGTGCAGGCTGGCGTCGTCGGGCTGGAGGCGCAGGGCTTCCTCCAGGTGCGTCCGGGCCTCGTCCCAGCGCCCCAGGCGGATCAGAGCGGTGACGAGCATGCCGCGGGCCCGCGCGGCGTGCTCTGCGGCGCGCCAGGCCGAGTGCCGGAGCAGGTAGTCCGGCAGCAACCTGAAGAACGCCTCCGCGTGCGCCACGACCTCCGCGTCGCGTTGCTCGCGACTGGCCAGTTCGGCCAGGTTGAGGTGCGCCCGAATGTGCTGGGGGTCCAATGCCAGCACGGCCCGGAACTGCTCGGCCGCCAGCGCGGTCTGCCCGGTCCGGAGGTAGGCCGAGCCCAGGTTGTTGTGGCATCCTGCCAACTCCGGAGCTATGGCCAGCGCGCGGCGAAATTCCCCGATGGCAGATCCCGGATCGCCCCCCTCCATCAGGGCATTGCCCAGGATGTAGTGTGCCATGGCGTTGGGCGGTGTCACCTTCAGGGCGTGGCCGAAGAGCGTTGCCGTGTCTTTCCACAAGGCAACCTGCCGCGCGCACACGACGCTGAGTAGGGTCACGGCAGACACGGCGACGACCGCCAGAAGGGCGGTGCGGTGCCGCCAGCCTGCGAGCAAGTCCGGCAATCCCCAGCAGGCGATGACGGACAGGCCAATCAGGGGCGTATACATGTAGCGATCGGCCATGGCCTGCCCGCCCACCTGCACCAGTCCGACCACCGGAACGAGCATCCCCACGTACCAGAACCACCCCACCGCGATGTAAGGGTAACGGCGCAACGCCAACAGGGCGAGTGCACAACTGAGCACCAGCCCGCATCCGGCCACAACGGCCCAGGCGATGGAGACCGAGGCCCCGGGGTGGGGGTAGAAGATGGCGAGGTCGTGCGGGTACACCGCCTTCCCGACGTAGCGCCAGTATGACAGCAAGGCATTCGCCACGTGGGACCAGGCCGGGGCATCCTGCAGCACCTCCATGGCGCCGCCGCGCCGCTCCACCCAAAAGGTCGTCAGGCAGGCGGCCGCCGACAGACCGAACAGCGGAATCTTCTCCTTTAGCAGGCCCAGGTTTCCGGGGCCCAACGCGATCCCTGAGAACCACCCGCGCCACGGATGAGGCCCGGGCGCGGTTGTCCACGGCAGTGCAGCGCGGCCAAGAGGCCAGACGTCCAGCAACAACAAGACGAACGGGAGAGTCACCAGCATGGGTTTGGCCATCAGACCCAGGGCGTACAGCGCGGCGGTGACCGCCGCGCACGTGCGGGACGGACCCCTGACGTAGCGGCAGTAAGCCAGCATCGTGAGCAAGCCGAAGAACGTGCTGAGCACGTCCTTGCGCTCTGCCACCCAGGCGACGGATTCGACGTGCAGCGGATGGACGGCAAAGAGCAGGCCGAGGCACAGGCTGGGCCACACCGCGCCGGTCATCGTCAGCCACAACCAGAACAGCAGCAAGCTGTTGGCGATGTGGAAACCCAGGCTGGTGAGGTGGTGTCCGCCCGGATTCAGTCCATAGAGCTCGCAGTCGAGCAGGTGTGACACCCACGTCACGGGATGCCAGGTGCTGTCGGCCGTGTCGGTGAGGGCGTGCCGCAGGCTGTCGGCCGTGAGGCCGTTCTGGACCCAGGCGTTCTTGGTCACGTAGAGCGGGTCGTCAAGAGCGATGAAGCCGCAGTGCACCACCCGCCAGTAGACCGCCGTCGTGAGGGCCGCGATCAGCACGCCGAGGGCAAGCCGCAGGCCCCCTCCGCAGGTGTCCCGGTCAGGTCTTTCTGTTGGCGTCATGGCGTCTATCCCGTCCCGCGGCTGCCCTCCGGACCATTCCGGTGCGGTGCGCCGCATCAGCGTCGACGGCACCGGAACCGCATGATGTCACCGCGACGGCAGAGAGCCGCGAGCAGCGTGTAGGCCAGGGCTGGCACCGTCAGCAACGCCGCGACCGCGAGGTGCACGGCCAGCAAGCATGGATACCGGGCCAGCGGAATCGTGCGCTGCAGCACGTCAAAGACCAGATTGCGCGGCCCGGGGAGCGCTTGGTTGAGCACGGTTTGGACGGCACCGAAGGGCCCGAATTCCCAGGAGAGAAAGGAACTGGCTACCACCTCAAACCCCTCGCGCTCCAGCATCGCGGTGACGGTTGCCGGCGTGAACAGCACCACGTGTCGGGGCAGGTCCCAGTGGAACCAGTGCTGCTGCCCCCACCGCGCCGTCCACGCGGCGGCATTGGGTGTTTCCACCAAGAGCCACCCGCCTTTCCTGAGCACGCGGTGGACGACCCGCAGCGTGCCCGCCGGATCAGGCACATGCTCGAGAACATTCGACACGGTGACCAAGTCAAACGTCTCGGGCGGGTAGGGCAGACGGTCGTCTCGCAGGTCACCCTCGAAAACGTCGATCCCGGACCGTTGTCGAATCACCTCTGCCGCCGTGTGGGACAACTGCGTCCCGTGCACGTCGTAACCATAGCGCCTCATATGCACCAGAAACACGCCACGCCCACAGCCGACGTCCAAGACTCGCCCCGGGGGCGGCGGCAACCACTTCCGCACCGCCCGCGCCCTGCTGCCGCGGAACCCGCGGACCAGGGCCTCAAGAGGCTTGGGAAAACGGCTGGCGTCGTCCTTGCTGTAGTAGTTCTCCTGGTAGAACGAGGCCAGTTCATCGGGCGCGGGCATCTGGCGCAACGACAGCAGCTCGCAGTTCCGGCAGCGCATGAGGTCCCAGCGCGTGTCGGCCGGACACGGCAGGTACAGCTCGGCCTCGCGGGTCCCGCACCCCGGGCACCGGAACGCCGCGTCGGGCCGCTGGCCGGAGGCATTGACTGCACTGTCTGGAATCATCCGTACATCAGGGGAAGTCCCCGTGCTCCTGGGTCGAACATCAGACCCGCTTTACCTGAAGTGTTAAGATACCCAGTCGCCGGCGACCTGCAACGGCCAGGGAGTGGAAGCCAGGGCGGTTTCAAAGTCGGCTGTGCGAGCTGCCCTTGTGACGCTCCAGTAGGCCCGGCCTGTCCCCAGGCTGGGCCTCTGAGCCACGTGTGTTGGTGCGTGGGTCGGCGGCGCTCTGGCTCAGTGTAGAGTGCATGGCGCAACGGACCGTCGGCGGGCATCTCGGAACGCACCTTCGCCACGGCGTAGGGACCCGGCTTCGTGCAGCCACTACGCCGCGACAAGCACGCCGTGGGCACCTCGAGCCGCTAGCCGCCACGCCACGCTCAAACCGCCGACTTTGAAACAGCCCTGAGTGGAAGCGGCGCGGCCCCAGGGCCAGACCGCGGAACCCCAAGGCGCAGTCGCGCCAACCAGCCGCTCCCCTTGACGCCGGCAGTGCGAGTGCCAAGTTATGAGGAGCGCAGACGCCGGCGTCCCCGGAGGGGTGGCTGAGTGGCCTAAGGCGGCGGTCTTGAAAACCGTTGGTCACCTTACGGTGGCCCGTGGGTTCGAATCCCACCCCCTCCGCCAAACTGCACGCCGGTTGAGGCCGCGGCGCCGGGGCGGCGCCAGGCGCGCGGTCAGCCTTCCTCCGAGACGTCTCCCGTTCCGTCTTGCCGCCGCCGCAACTGCCCGCAGGCGGCGCGGATGTCTTCGCCCTTGCTCTGGCGCAGGGTGGCGCGAGCACCGTTCCGGGTGAGGTCCTGCAGGCAACGCTTTACGGCCGCAGCGTCGGGGGCGCGGTATCGGCTGGAGCCCGGATTGCAGGCAATCAGGTTGATTTTGGCCCGGTGCGCGCGGGCCAGGTTGGCGAGTTCCGCCATGTCGGCGGCGCTGTCGTTGACCTCCGCCAGGAGGACGTACTCGAACGTCGTCATCCGGCCGGTCCGTTCCCGGTGCGTGTCGCAGGCGGCCAGGATCTCGGCCAGGGGATAACGGGTCGGTCCGGGGATGAGCCGGGCGCGCTTTACATCCGACGTGGCGTGCAGCGAGAGGGCCAGTTCCCACTGGCGCCCCAGTTCGGCCAGGCGCAGGATGCCCGGCACGATGCCGCTGGTCGAAATGGTGACGTGTCGCACCCCCACCCCGAGTCCCTCCGGGCCGCACACCCATTCCAGCGCCTGCACCAGGTTCTCGAGATTCAGCAGCGGCTCGCCCATGCCCATGACCACGACGTTGTTCACGCGGGTGCCAAGCTCGTGGCAGGCGTAGATCACCTGGTCCACGATTTCGGCCGGCACCAGGTCCCGGATCAGCCCGGTGCCGCCGCTGGCGCAGAACGCACACCGCACCGCGCACCCCACCTGCGTGCTGATGCACACCGTCTGCCGCTCGTCGGCGGGGATGAGGACCGTCTCGATGCGTTCGCCGTCCGCCAGCGTAAACAGAAACTTGCGCGTCCCGTCGACCGCTTGCAGCGTTTCTGCCGGAACCAGGGCGAACGGCAGGAACTCGGCGGCCAGTTCCTGCCGCAGGGCCTTGGGCAGGTTCAGCATTTCATCGAAGCTGACGGCCCAGTGGCGGTACAGCCACTCGTGAATCTGTCGGCCACGGTACGACGGCTGCCCATGCGCAGCCAGCCAGGCGAGCAGTTCATCGTCGGTGAAATCCTTGAGTTGACGCAGGGCTTCCATGTCATCCTTTCACACCCACGGCCATTGGCGTGCCGGCCCAACTCCCACACGGCTCGCCTGGTGCCGGCGGGTGGAGATATCGGCCTGTTGGCCGGGCTAATGGCGTTCCCGCGGTCCGGCACCTCGGTACGGCTCTAACATAGCGCCACGCCTCGAGAATGCTACACATTTCCTTGACAACCAACGGACTATGTACCATGTCCCCCAGGCACGCGAAGCGCCATGGCCCCCCTTGGCGGGTCGTGGCCTTCCGGCCTGCCCCCCCCCGACGCGCTTCCCGGGTGCCGCCTATCGCAGGTCGCCACGGTACATGCAGAGCGTCCCCTCGCGTTCATTCTCCGTTGGCGGGTCCGGAACCGCCATGACGCGGACCAGGCAGCGGCCGCCAGGCAGCCAGACGGCAAACGGGCTCGAATGCAGGCGCAACTCGACCCGCTTGCTGCAGGCGCGCCACGAGCGGGTGGGAAGGATGGGCGGTTTTTCGCCCCCCAGGACGTACACGGTTGCCTCGTCATCGGGGAGTTCCAGGTCCAGGTCCGAGACTTGGCGGACGGGGTGTCGGAGGTAGAAGCACACACCGACGACAAGCCGATTCACGGTCTTGTAAATCGTCACGCCGTCGGGCACCTCAGCTCTCAGGACGTTGGCCTGGAGCCGGCGATTACTGCCCAGCCACGCCTGCCACGGGGGGTACACGGCACGTTCGAACAGACACAGCATGCTGAAGCTGAGCAGGAGCATGGCCCACACCGGGTACCGTGCGCTATGCCGACGGACCCAGTCCGAGACCGTGGCCGTGATCAGCAGCAGTGCGAGCACCCGTGGCGTGGTTGCGGCGTTCCAGCCCGAGAGGTCAATCACGCCGGTCAAGTGGAGTACTCCGGCCAGGATGCCGAGCCCGGCGAGGGCAAGGGTGGCATGGGTCACGACGCGGATGAGCCGCTGCAGGTCCAGGTAATACCGGCGCACGAGGATTTCGTAGTGCAGCCCGGTCAGGATGGCAAGCGGGCAGATGAGGGGGATCAGGACGCGCGGCGAGTTCCGGGGCAGCACCCACGATGCGACGAACAGGCTGACCAGGATGGTGCGCAGGTAATGACAGAACACCGGGTTCTTCTCGAGGGGCCGGTAGGCCAGGCAAAAGCCCGGCCAGCACAGAAACACCCACGGCAGAATCAGGACGACACTCTTGAAGGGGAAAGACATCAGATGCGCCACATAGCTGCCCGTGTCCTCCGGGACGGCGCGCAGGACCAGGGTGCTCCAAGGCAGCAAGGTCTGATTGGGAACGCTCTGATGCCAATAAATGATCACCGCGCTGGCCAGTGCGATGGCGACCAAGTGGCCAACCGAGAAGAACCGCTGCCACCGCCGCAGCGGCCGACGCACGAACAGCAGCGGCAGGTAAAAGCAGACCACGGCGTGAATGCCGGACGTGAACGTGGCCAGCAGCACCGCGACGAGCGAGATCAGCCACGCCAGCCACCACGTCTGCCGCTCACGGCCGAACCAGAACCAGGCCAGCCACGCCGCCCCGAGGAACAGGGCGAACAGGGTGTCTTCCCCGGCCACGACACCTTCGCGCAGAAACGCCACGCTCGTGAGTACCATGCTGGCGGCGACGAACCCCGCCACTCTGCCGCCGGCGTTCCGGGCGGCCAAGCCGGCCAGGGTCGCCAACCCCAGGACCGCCAGCGCCGCGGGCAGCCGGATGGTCCATTCGTTGGGGCGCTGGAAGGCGCTGCAGACCCGAATCAGCCACGGGTACACCGGAAAGGCCGGGACCTGCTCGCCGTGGACCGTGGTCGTCAACGGGTTGCCGCCCGCACCGACGTCTGTGGCGATGGAGGCCAGCAGCGCTTCCTGGGACCGCAACTCCTGCACCCCGAGATGGGTGACGTACAGGACCGGAAACAGCACCAGAAGGAGCAGCATCAGTCGTCGTGCCGGAACCGACTCTTGATAGGCCACCATTCCTGTTGTCCTTGAATGCCATTCGCCCGCGCCGGTCGCGCCGGCGCGGCACTCGGTTCCGGCGGCACGCGGTCGTCAGGCCCGGCGCAGGAGCTTGTGGAAGGCGTCGGCGTACTCGGACAGGCCTTTGAACGACTGCGGTTCCACCCCACGGATGCCGATTTCGAAGTACTTCGCCGTCTCCATCGGCGTGGTCTTGTCCATGGCCGCCTTCCCGAGAATGGCCGCACCGAACGCCGTTGCTTCCTCGAGTTGGGTCAGGGCCACCTTGGACTTGGGGTACAGGGCCGTCAGCAAAGCATTGTAGTCTGCGTTCTTGCGGAATCCGCCTTCGGTGAACACGTTCCCGGTCCCGTTGAAGTCGACCATGTCCAGAGCGGTGCGGGTCTGGAGCGCCAGCGACAGGTTAAGCACCGCGACGGCCTTGGCGTAGTCACCGAAGAATTCCGGGACCGCCTTCTTCTCACGAATGTCCTCCAGCGCGTACGGTTGCCCGTACTCGACCGCCCGCGGCCGCGCATCCGGGAACAGCCCGGTCCCCTTCACCACGGACGGCAGGATGAAGAGTTCGCGCTCCGCGATGACCTTGCGGTACACCTCGGGGTTGAACGGCGGGTAGTCCTTGGCGCCGTGCATCGCCTTCAAAATCTCGGTGTAGGTCTCGAACTCCATGCCGCCCATGAAGATTGACGTCTTCACCGGGTTGAAGAACGCGTCCATGTTGTAGAAGACCAGTTTCCCCAGCTCCTCGCCCTTGAACTGCACCTTGTTCGTGGGGTGCATGGCCACGCACCACGTCCCGGTCGAGTTGAGCACAAAGTTCTTGTAGCCTTTCACCAGGTAAGGCAGCAGCGAGGAATTGGAGTCGTGGATGCCCATGGTCACCAGGCAGGCGGCCGGCAACCCGGTCTGCGCGGCCACCTGCGGCGAGACCGTGCCCAGCACTTCCCAGGACTTCGAGATCGTTTCGGGCAGCAGATCCAGTATGCCCATCTTCCTGGCCACGTCCGAATAGGTCTTCTTCTCGAAATCGAACAGGTATGTGTGACACCCGGTGTACGTCGGCTCGGCGCCGATCTTGCCGGTGAACAGGTACCCGAAGTACTGCGGGTAGTTGAGGATCTTCCAGGTGTTCTTGAACCTGTCCGGCCAGCGCTTCCGTGCAAAGTAGAGGAGCTTTGCCACATTGATCATGCTGCCGACTTCCGCCGTGGCCGTCCGCTGCTGCAGGATCTCACGGTTGCCGAACTCCCGGAAGAACTCGGCCGAAAAATCGTCCCCGGCCTGGTTCGTGTAGGCGATCGGAGGCACCGCCAGGTTGCCGTTGCGGTCAATGCAGACGGCCGTCGCGCCATGCGTGGTGATGGACAGCGCCTGGAAGTGGTGGCGCTTGCTGAACACCGCCAACTGCGTCTTCATCCACTCGAACGCGTGGGTGACGTCTTCGAGGTTGACGCCATCCTCCTGGTACTCCGGAAACGTCTGGTAGGCGCTGTCCAGCAGTTTCAGGTTCGTGTCGAAAACCAGGACTTTCTTGTTGGTCTTACCAATGTCGATGACGGCGATGTTCCTGGCGCTCATCCTCGTTCCTCCCGCCTGTCCGGTACCTAACAGCATGGGTCCCATCGGTCCCACGTGACTCAACCACCCGACATGCACGCGAAATACCTGGCCGCGGCCGAAGCTGCAGGTGCAACCCCGTACATTAGCACGACTCGCGACAGATGAGAACTCGCGGGCGGCCCGCGACGTAATGCGTCAGTCGCGGGTGGACGGTTGGGCGGTAGATGGCCAACGTGGCGGGAGCG
>MHBL01000356.1 GCA_001803235.1 Lentisphaerae bacterium RIFOXYA12_64_32 | reverse complement strand
GCGTGAACCCCGGGGCATTGACCGCGTCCAGCACCGTCATGCCCGCCTCGTCGAGGCGGCGCTCGAACACGAGCAGGCGCCGCGCCAGGTACACGATCAACTTGTCGCCCTGGCCCTCGATCCCGTCCGGCAGCAGCCCATAGACCAGTTCCGGCGACCACGGCTTGCCGAACCCGGCCTCGACGGTCAGCAGGCTCCCAGCCCAGCCGCCCGGCGACCGGTCCAGGTTCACCGTGTGATAGACCAGGTTCTTCTCCGCCACCACCAGCGGCCCGCTCCGCAACCGCCCGCAGGTCGGGCAGGAACGGGATGCCGGTGTCGGAACGGACGGACGGACAATCGCCGGGTACACAAACCCGTCGGGCAGCAGTGCGCGCGTGTCCGGCTGTGTCGCCCCAACCTGGGCAAACGAGAACAAAACGTAGCACAAGAAGCGCTTCATCGTATCCGTATTCCCCGAATCCCCCTCCCGGACTCTCACGATCCCGAGGCATGGCTTCCACCGATTCCCCTCGCAACCGGAGATACAAGTGGAGAGGTCCTGGTCGACGCGCGGTCGGCCACCGCAGCCGGAGAGTATCGCCAGGCCAGCCTGCGGTCACTGCGCCGGGTCAGAGTTGGCGGGCGGCGGAACCCACTTGACGACGGGCGGCTCCTTCTCGCCTTTGTACTCGTAATGGAAATACGTCCTCTTCGCCCGCGCCGACTTCGCGCTGGCAACGAAGAACGTGTCCTCACGCCCAGGATCCCTCCCGACCACAAGTTCTTGCGTCTCCGGAAAGAGACGCTGATATTCGCTCTCCATGAGGTTGCGAGGGTAACGCTTAAACATATAGAAATAGGCCGCCACAGAGCGCTCGATGTAACCCGGCCCCACGGAGGAGTAGGAGCGGTTGGCCGACCGGAGCCATAGCATCCATGCCAGCAAGCCGATGGCCACGGCCAGAGAAATGACGACTGCAAATGCCTTTCCGCGGTTCACAGGTGCGAGCCGCCTCGCGCGCTGCCAAGAACCTCCGCGCATGGTTCAGTGAGACAAGCGCAAGACCTGAGCGGTCCTCATTGCCCGCCGCCACCGTCAGCCGCTCGGACGGGGCTGGCAGCTTCGTCGACTTCGCGCGCAAGGTTCCGGTACGCGTTGGGCAACTCGGCCTGCCGTTCCCGCACGGCATTCAAGAGGCGCTGGATCTCCTGTAACTGGGGAGTCTTGGTCCCGCGTTCCGTGACGATCTCACGCAGTGCGGACGGAATCCGCTCCTTGGTCAGCAGTTCGGGAGTGCCATCGGTGGACGCGAGATTGCAGATGAGAAGAACGAAGTCGCCGACCCGTTTGTCGTGAGGCGCCCACACCGGCAGGTCTTCTGTTCGAGTTCGGGCGCGCAGTTTCCGGTCGAACGTCTCCTTGCGGTTCTCAACCTTGCACAGAAGCATCTGATAGCCCCTGGCGAGGATCTCCCCGCAAGCATTGCAGGCCTCAACCCTCACCTGCGGCACTTCGTTGGGGTCCGACAGGAGCTTCAACAACGCATCGACGGCGACCGGAATGTCTTCGCTGCGGAAGTCAACGAACTTGTCCCTGCCGGAGCAATACCGGACTGCCCGCGTCCGCCAGTGTCTGGAGGCTTTCGGATCCGCTGCCACGGCCAGCAAGGTGCCGAGCTTCAGATCCCCCTTCTCCTTGACCGAACCCAGGACGATCTCGATTACTATCCCCTCCTTCCCTTCGGAACCATCATCCACCGCTTTGCCGTATTCATTGCACAGGTCAAGGAGCTGTGGGGAAGTCAGTTTCCGCAGGTAGTCCACGCCCAGGTCATCGCTGTTTTTCGCGGCTTTGATGAAGTCAGCCAATATGCCACTCTGTTGACTGTAACATGGGGAAGGACCACAGGTCAACATCAAGACAAGCAAGGCCGCCAGTTCGGATACGCCAGACCGCATTTGACGCCTCCCGTCACCAGTTCATTGTGCCCAATGGTTCTACTGCGTCGATCAGAGAGAACGCCGTGTCCCATGCGCTGCCCTTGTACGTGCTCTCGTGCGCAGACTGCGTGGCTGGGAACAGGTTCTTCTTCCAGTTACCCACTAGCTGGTTGTGTTCGCCGAGGTAGGCCGAAAGGGAGTAATGGGTCGCCCCATCCACGATCCTGCCCCATACACTGAGGCCAGACCACTCATGACAGAGCTCGACCAGTCCGTCACAACGCAGGGCGGCGACGTTGGCCAATTGCCCATTCCAGTCACCCGGCTCCAAGACGTTGGCGGCAGTGTACTTTGTGGTACCGCCGGTGAAAATGTACTTGGCCGCCAAGAGAATTCTCAGTCTCTGTGTGTAGGTTGGGGAATTGTCGTACTGCCCCCAGTACACAGGTGCGGCACTATGGAAGGCCTTCCAAGTCGTCCGCACGCAGGTATCCGGATCGGCCTGCATTTCGGTGACCTCGTACTTCGCAGAATCGAGTAGATCGTTCTTCGTGCAGTTGCCAGTGAAAGCTGTCAGCAGGCCAGCGTGGCCCAGGTCGGAGATGGCTGATGCCATCTCACGGTGTAACCCAACCGCGAGCTTGATGAGCACAACCGTAGCTTTCACCTTATCGTTGTCCACTTCGTTGCCCGCGGGTGCCTTGTACCTGAGTTTCAGCACAACTCCCTTCTCTGGACTGAAAGATCGTCCCTCGACCCAGAGTTCGGACGGTGGCGCCTCGGTGGCGAGGTCCCAGTCAAGGTCCGTCACCGCGCTGCCCTTGGTCGCGGTGTCCCATATCTTGACGCTCGCGGCGCCACTATCGAGTTGCAGTTCCAGCGTTCCGACGGTCATTGCGGGAGTGAGCGAGAGTTTGACCTTCGCAAGGTTGTCCTCATCGAGGACCGGGTTCTCGTCCAGATCCGGAACGGGCACAGACACCCAGCCACTCCCAGCCGCATTGATGGCGCCGTCCGCGTCGTCATCGTCCCAGTTGACCAGCAGGAACGCGCCTTCCCCCGTGGGGTCTCCCTCGTCGGCCTCAGCCAGGAGCGCACTGGGTGGCGAGTTGTCCACTTCTCCGTTGTCAAGATCACTTCCGCCGTTGGCTATGTCCAAGTCCACCTCGACCACATACACGACGGCCTTCTTGAACGACGTACCGCAGGTGACGTCGAGCGTGTAGGCGCCGGGCTGGTCGAGGGGGATGGAGCGTTGGAGCAGGCCGTCACCGACCGCCGTGCCGCCGGTGAAACCCCAGCAGCCGGGCAGCGGCGGCCCGGAGGACGGGACCGCCGTGGCGACCAGCGTGGCGCCGGCCGTGTCGGACTTGGCGATGACGTACGCCTTGGTGTTGACGTTGTCGGTATCGCCGTCCGGGATTTCCGTCGCGCCGGGAACTGTGAGGTCCGTCACCGCAACGACGGTCACCGCCAAGGCCGCGCTGGTAACCGGGGAATCGTCACGGGTTCCCACGTCGGGAGGGCTCACGGACGCGGGCGCGTCGTCGATCGTGGCGGTGATCGAGATGGCGCCTGGCGCCGTGGGCGCGGTCAGAACCCCGGCGCTGGTGATGCTGCCCCCGGTCGTGTGCCAGGCAATGACGTCCGTCGAGTCCCCGGCCTGTTGCGGCGAGCCGTCGTTCGCCCAGCCGCTCCAGGCACCCCAGTGCCAGACGCATTCGCCATCGTAGGAGCCACTGCGGGTCCGCTTCTGGGGCGTATACGTATCGAGGTCACTGTACCCTGAGATAGAGTAGGCATACCCCCCGAGTCCGACACAGATGAGGGTCGGTCCCGTGGGCTTGCATGGCGGGTTGCCCAAATCGATCGAGGGATTGGGGCTCCAGGAATTCCGCGTCTGCTCCTGGTCGGGCAACGGATCGCCGCAGTCCGGGTTCTCGACGCAGATTCCGCTGCCGCTGCCGGCGCAACCGGACGTGACCGTCGCCTCGACCGTCGGGTCTTCGGCGCGGGCATCGGGCCATGGCCAGATCAGGCACGCGCCCATGATCAGGAGCGACACCAGCGCGGAACTACGGTGCGCGGCAGAGACGGAGAGACGGAGAGACGGAGAGTTCATTCGGGCATCCCCTTTGGTCAAGTTCTCGACTCGACGTGTCCACTATACCCGCCATGGCACGCGCCGGCAAGCGGGTTTTCGCGGAATCTCCGTGCGGCAAAGAAACGACCTGTGCGGGCCGCGGAACCGGCGATGCGGGCCGAACTGGCGAGGACGCGTCTGGAAGGCGGGTTCTCCGCAACCCGCCTTTCCGGATCCCGCCCGGTTGCGGAGAACCGGGGTTCCAGCGTGGCACGTCGGCCTTGTCGCCCTGACCCTCGATGCCCTCCGGCAACAGCCCGTAGACCAGTTCCGGCGACCACGGCTTGCCGAACCCCGCCTCGACCGTCAGCAGGTTGCCAGCCCAGCCGCCCGGCGACCGGTCCAGGTTCACCGTGTGGTAGACCAGGTTCTTCTCCGCCACCACCAGCGGCCCGCTCCGCAACCGCCCGCAGGTCGGGCAGGAACGGGAAGCCGGTGTCGGAACGGACGGACGGACAATCGCCGGGTACACAAAGCCGCCCGGCAGCAGCACGCGCGTGTCCGGCTGCGCCACCGCGGCGACTGCGAAGGCCAAGAGAGGCAAGTAACCGGCGCGGACCACCACAGTGATCGTTCCATTCTGGACTTGCGCGAATCGCGAACCGTCCATCGGTCCCCATGCCCGGCACGTTCCGACGACCAACTGTGGGACTGCTGGCCGCCACTTCAGTCAGGCCGATAGTTGCCCTCGTGCCCCTGAGAGGACCGGCGCGCTCCGCCGGGAAGCACGGAGGCATGGCGTTCTTGGTGGGCGGGGCGTGCTACACGAGTCCCGCCTGTCATATGTCCGCATTGGGCCATGAGGTCGACAGATGGCGGCTATTGGAGCCTTTGCTTGTTCTTGCCGGTGAGGAGCAGTTGGACCAACCGCAGTTTCTCCTCCTCAGGCAAACCGCTTCGCCGGGCATAGCCTGCCGCATCCATTCCACTACTATCCTTGGCGTTGGCGTCCGCACCGTGATCGACAAGGAACTCACACAAACGCGATTTCCCGTCAGCCGCCGCCTGCATGAGCATCGTGCGGCCGCCTCGGCGCGGGTTTGGCCGGTTAATGTCGAGACCGGACCCAACGAGCAACTTGATGTCAGCAAGATCGCGATCTTCCATCGCCGTCTGGACCAACCGGAGGATCTCCGGGACCCCCTTTGCATACTGGACGACACCGAGCCCCTCCTTGCTGACAGTTGCCAATTCGGGATGGTGGTCAAGCAGTAGCTCGCATGCCCCGATGTTGCCGATCGACGCAGCCACCATCAAGGGGGTCATGCCCTTCTCGTTGACACTATCCACACTGACTCCTCCCCTAATCACCGCGGTGACTTGCGAGAGGTTCCCGGCTTCGACGGCGGCAAACAGGGCAGCTTTGGCATTCGGGTCCGCGGCCGCGCGCCCAAGTTCGGCATGGGTTTGTCCTTCCAGGAGTCGAAGGATACGTTGCAGAACGAGTTGCTCCTCAGGCGCTGCGGGTGGAGTATACTGTCCGGCCTGCAACTTGATGCCAAGTGCTTTCTCGACATCGTCTTTGCTCATCCGGGTTGGGTCGGTGATCCTATTCCTGAGATAGTCCAGCACTGTGAACCCCTTTTGGTCCTTGATATCCACGCGACCGCCGTTCGACAGCAGGAATGTGCAGACTTCGAGGTTTCCGTTCAGCGCGGCACGCATCAAGGGTGTCGTTCCCCAGTTGTCGCGGCAGTTAACGTCCACGCCCTGGTCAACAAGAGCCTTTACGTCGGCCAATACCCCCCCTTCCGCCGCTTCAAAGATGTCCGCGTTCGTTCGGGGGATGGCCGTGGCAGCGACAACCATCAGAGTGCAGACGAGCATCCGGACGACATGCATTGGTGTATCTCCTATCCGTCGTTAGTCGGGTTCGGTCTAGTCTAGTGGTTTGACCAATCCCAGCTCTCGAAACTGTTTGAACTGGGCGTTGCCGGTGTTCCGGCGGCTGGGTTCAGAATTGACGTCGGATCGGCCGCCTCCAAGTCCTGGATATGTTCCCCCAGTTCGCGAGGCGTCTCGAACCCGAGGATATCGTCCGCATCCACATCTATTCCCGTCGTTGTCTGGACCGCGTCGTGAGCAAATGATGCGCACGTGAACCAATAGGTCCAGTCTTGTACCTGTGCAACGTAGGCGTCGAGAGCCTGCTTCTCTTCTGGACTGAGGAGAAAGAACCGACGGATTCCCCCCAGGTTCTCTCCGTCGAAACTCACACGGACATCGGTTCCCGCGCCATTGGCGAGGCCAGCGTCTTGTATCCAAAGATGTTCGTCAGGCCACAGGCCAAGCGTGAACCAAGATATCTGCGTGGCATTCAAGTACTTCGACGCGGAGATCCACGCGTGGCCTGGCGGACGGCCGTCCACCAGAAATGGTGTACCCGCACCTTTGGTTGAGTGCACTCCCAGTACCCACTCGCAGACGAGAACATTCACGGTCACCGTATTCCCGCATTCCGCCGTTACTGTCTTGTAGTCCGTGGCCGAGGTGGAAGCGGTGTTAACGGTGACGGACACAACGTCTCCGGTTCCTGCGGCGCCGGATGTCCCTCCCCAAGCCGGCTTCGCAGGGGGCCAAGCTGCCGAAGCAGGAGCCGGGATAGCCTTGAACTCAATTGCCTCTCCGAGGCGCACTCTGAGCGGCTGGGCTATCTCCTTGAAGTCCCCGATGCCGCCTCGACGGTATTGGACCCGATCCACCGCGACGACGGTCACCTGCAGGGGGGCGCTGAGGACCAGGGAATCGTCACGGGTTCCGACATCGGGAGCGCTTACGGACGCTGGCGCGTCGTCGATCCCCGCGGTGATGGAAATAGTGCCCGGCGCCGTGGGCGCGGTCAGGACCCCGGCGCTGGTGATGCTGCCCCCGGTCGTGTGCCAGGCGGTGACCGATGTCGAGTCCCCGGCCTGTTGCGCCGAGCCGTCGTTCGCCCAGCCGCTCCAGGCGCCCCAGTGCCACACGCATTCGCCATCGTAGGAGCCAGTGCGGGTCCGCTTCTGGGGAGTGTACGTATCGAGGTCACTGTACCCCGAGATCGAATAGGCATACCCCCCGAGTCCGACGCAGATGAGGGTCGGTCCCGTGGGCTTGCATGGCGGGTTGCCCAAATCGATCGAGGGATTGGGGCTCCAGGAATTCCGCGTCTCCTCCTGGTCGGGCAACGGATCGCCGCAATCCGGGTTCTCGACGCAGATCTCCCCGCCGCCGCCGCCGCCGCAATCGGACGTGACCGTCGCGACGGGCGTCGGGTCTTCAGCGCGGGCATCGGGCCAGGGCCAGATCAGGCACGCGCCCATGATCAGGAGCGACGCGACGAACGCGGAATCACGACGTGTTTGGAAAGACGGAGAGTTCATCCGGACACCCTTTCCCTTTTCGCCTGAGTACCAGCCCCAGGGCCATTCGATTCTCGATTCCCCTCAACCACAGAGTTCACAGAGGGCACAGAGAGCAACGCATTGATAAACAGCACGTTATGTGCATCCAATTCACCGCCGCCACCATCCTCTGTGACCTCTGTGCTCTCTGTGGTAAGGGTGCTTGTGTGGCGAGGAATCGAATGGCCCTGGTACCAGCCCTGAGCGCTACTATACCCCCATGGCCGGCGCGGGCAAGCGCCTACCGTGGGGTTTCGTCATGCGTCGGTTAGGTTCGGAAAATGGACTGGTCGGGCGACGGGCGCCGCGGGACGTCGCGATCCGGACCGGCAGGTCGTCCTCGTACTCGATCCGGGCCTGGCGCCCGTCCGGGTACACGACGGCGGCTATCTTCCCGAACTCATTGTACTCGAGCGTCGTGAACCGGCCGGGGAACAGAGCCCGTTCGAGCCTCGAGCCGCGCCACGCGCCACGTCGCGCCCTGGTCCGGCGACTCGAAATACCAGCGCCGCACCCCCGCCTGACTGAGAACCAGGCAGTCCCCCTGCCGCTCGAGCGTGAACCCCGGGGCATTGACCGCATGCAACACCGTAGTGCCGGCCGCGTCGAGGCGCCGCTCGAACACGAGCAGACGCCGCGCCAGGTACACGATCAGCTTGTCGCCCTGGCCCTCGATGCCTTCCGGCAGCAACCCGTAGACCAGCTCCGGCGACCACGGCTTGCCGAACCCGGCCTCGACGGTCAGCAGCGCGCCCGCCCAGCCGCCCGGCGACCGGTCCAGGTTCACCGTGTGATAGACCAGGTTCTTCTCCGCCACCACCAGCGGCCCGCGCCGCAACCGCCCGCACCCAGGGCACGACCGGGAACCAGGCGTTGGAACGGACGGCTTGATAATCGCCGGGTACGCAAACCCCTCCGGCAGCAGTACACTGGTGTCCGTGTCCGCCAACGCGACGAACGATAGGAAAAGCAGGAGAAGAGAAAACCGGTTCATCGCATCCGCAGTTTGTTTCCTGCCGGGGTGCGGTTCCATGCCCGAGGCCCCCCATCCCTGAACCTGTACGTGTGTCCATCACCCGCAAGCGGGGCCGGAACCGAAATGGGCAACCACGGCGGAGTTCACCTTTCCGCTGCTTCGAACGTATTGAGGTAGTATTGCGCGGTTCGCTGGACGTTCTTCGGCAGGTTGGGCCGGGCGAGCACCGTCTTCACGAATTCCTTGGTCCGCTGTCTGGTGCCAAGTTGTACGTGCACCCTGACCAGCATGTCTGCGACCAAGGAGTCCGTCTCCTTGGCATGTTCCGCCTCGATAAGTATAACGATCGCCTCTCTGCTGGCTTCGTGCCCGGCAGTTCTGTAGGCCCCATGGAAATCGGGGTTGGACAACGCCTGCTGTAAGGCGGCCGTCCGATGGGGCCGAGGAAGCGAGCGGTCCAGAATGGCGCGCTCAATCTCGCAATGTCCCCACTCGAAGCTGGCGTCCTTCGGGAAATCCTCGCCGGGTGCCGGTCCGCCCGCGTCTTTGTTCACTTCGGACCGCGAAGACGTAAGGAATATCTTGGTCCAGCGGTCTCCCGACCCTTTGAGCCGTTCCACCTGCTTGACCGCTTCGCCTTCCCCCTGCTGGGCCAACACCACAAGAACAGCGACACAAAGGGCCTTGACGTCCAAAGCAGTTCTCTCCTCCGGAGCCAGATCCTTTGCGTTCTTGTCGGGAACAACTGGGAGTTTTTCAAGGACCTCTTGGATTTCCTTCACAAACTCCCTCTTGGCCTCTTGCGACAGACTTGGCAGCACCTTTGCTTGTTCTTGCAGTGCCAATTGCGCTTGGGAAAGAGGCAGGGTCGAGAGGCGGGCATTCGCCTCCCCTTGTGCCGCCATGGTCGCAGTGCATGCCAGAATGAGGCCGGTCAAGAGGCCTACAAGAGCAGATAGCTGATTTCTCACGGTGTGCTTCTCCTTCGAACTCGGAAACGCTCGCGACCTCATTTCTCGACAACCGCGTCCCGGGGTGTTGTTGGGCATCAATCCGCCCCGGGGTATGGACCCGTACAGTTGTAGTAGTTCCACCAGGCTTGGACGTTGTCGATGTAACCTGCGTCAGTGCCGGTGTCACTCTGATGGTCGATTTCCCATTGGTACGCTTGCTTCTCGGCTTCTTGCGGAAGCCCTGCGTTGAACCGATTCACCGACCAGAGGATGAACCACGCTTCCTGTACTCCGTGCACGTTCTCGTGCCCCATCACGCTGGCGCATATATTCTCCGACACGAAAGCACTAGGCCCCAGGGCACACGCGTCTGTGACCGTGCTTGTAGACCCCGCGTGGCCCAGATTCTGGTCATAGGCAATCGAGCTGAGACCACTGGTGTCGATGTCGTACTTCCACTTGGCAAACTGCCAGGCCGCGTTGCGGTCCCCGGGTATTCCGGCCGGTTGATTCGCCTTGTAGTCGAATACTGTATACACATACACGTTGGTCTGGACGTTGGGGAGGACAACCTCCGGGGGCGGGTTTGGCGCCAGCACGGCCACGAGACGTACCGTCTTCAGGTTCGGGTGTTTCTCCGTCTTCGGTTCCTCGAACGCCTCGTACTTCCATTGGGCATCGCTGTTTTTGGACAGCCACCCATTGAGGACGTGAGGGTCGGGCGGAAACACAGACCAGACGGAGAGCAGTATCCACCCTTCGCGGCCCGAGGGGCTTGTCGATATGCTGATCGTTGTCGAACACTCGTCGTCCGTTAGTCCACTCCAAGCAGTTTTGGCGCGTATGGACTCCGGAACGTCGGTCTGCAACTGGACTCCAACCACATACACCACGGCCTTCTTGAACGACGTTCCACAGATGACGTCGAGGGTGTAGGTTCCGGGCTGGTCGAGGGGGATGGAATGATGCAGCGCGTCGATGGCCGTGCCGCCGGTGAAGGTCAGGCACGGCGGAACCAGCGTGCCTGAGGACAGAACCGCTTCCACGACCAGTGTGGTCCCCGCCGTGTCGGACTTGGCGATCACGTACGCCTTGGTGTTGACGTTGTCCGTGTCGCCGTCCGGGACAGGGGTCGCGCCCGGGACCAGCAGGTCGGTCACCGCGACAACCGTCACCGCCAAGGCGGCACTGGTGACCGGGGAATCGTCACGGTCGCCGACGTCGGGATCGCTCACGGACGCTGGCGCGTCGTCGATCGTGGCAGTGATAGAGATGGTGCCCGGACTCGTGGGCGCGGTCAGGACGCCGGAGTTGGTAATGTACTTGTGCTGCGGAGTGTCAAGGCTCGTGTGCCAGGCGGTGACCGAAGTCGAGTCGCCGGCATGTCCGGGCGAACCATCGTTCGCCCAGCCGCCCCACACGCCCCATTCCCACACGCAATCGGCATTGTACGCGCCACCGCGGGTCCGCTTCTGCGGCGTGTAGGTGTCCTTGTCGCTGTAGCCCGAAATCGAGTACTGATACCCGCCGAGCCCGACGCAGATAAGGGTCGGCCCGGTCGGCTTGCAGGCCGGGTTGCCCAGATCGATCGACGGGCTGGGGCTCCAGGAGTTGCGCGACTCCTCCTGGTCCGGTACCGGGGGCGGGCATTCCGGGTCGGTGACGCAGGGACCCTGGCCAGGTGCGCCGACGCACACCGAATCGACATCGACATCGGCCTTCGGGTCTTCGGCGCGCGCATCGGGCCAGGGCCAGGTCAGGCAGGCGCCCATGGCGATCAGCAGCGCCGCCAGCGCGGCACTACGGTGCGTGGCAAGGCCGGACAAACGGACAAACGGACAAACGGACAAACGGCGGCGTTCATGCGGAGATCCCCTTTCACAAGAACTCTCAACCCAACGACCCTTACCCTACACCCCACAGCCGCTGCGGGCAAGTGCCGTGCGCGAGGATTTGCAGTGCGTGAAAGGTGAAGCCCTGGCGATGCGCCAACGGGCGGCAACAGGCGGATGGCTCTGCCCCCGCGCCCCCGCCAAAGGACGCGTCGCGCCCTGGTCGGGCGACTCGAAGTACCAGCGCCGCGATTGGGCCTGACTGAGAACCAGGCAGTCCCCCTGCCGCTCGAGCGTGAACCCCGGGGCATTGACCGCGTCCAGCACCGTCATGCCCGCCTCGTCGAGGCGGCGCTCGAACACGAGCAGGCGCCGCGCCAGGTACACGATCAGCTTGTCGCCCTGGCCCTCGATGCCGTCCGGCAGCAGCCCATAGACCAGTTCCGGCGACCACGGCTTGCCGAACCCTGCCTCGACCGTCAGCAGACTGCCCGCCCAGCCGCCCGGCGACCGGTCCAGGTTCACCGTGTGATAGACCAGGTTCTTCTCCGCCACCACGAGCGGCCCGCTCCGCAGCCGCCTGCACCCGGGGCAGGACCGGGAACCCGGGGCCGGGACGGACGGCTTGACGATCGCCGGGTACACAAACCCGTCCGGCAGCAAGACGGACTGGTCCGGCTGCGCCATCGCACTTGCCATGATGAGCAGCAGGATTACACCCGCGACACGGTTCATCTGCGTTCCCGTCCCGCGATGGAAACACCAAGAGGTCTCGGAGGCGAGGTCTTCTCGCGCGTTACGATTCCAGAAGCATACGTCAAGCGAATGCCTGCAGTCGCGGCAAACCCGCTGCTGGTGTTACCTTCCGCAACGAGGGCATGCGGGCAGAGTTGTCCGGTACGTCACTCTTCTGGCTCCAATGGAAAAAATTTGCCGCTCCTGTCAATCATGCCTCCTCTGCCATCAGGCATGCGCACATATGCCAGGCCATGCTCAAAACCAGAAATGATCAAGTCAAACCTGGGGCTGATGACGACTCGGCCTTCACTATCCAATACGCCGCATCTTCCGCTTTCCGGCTCCATGAAGCCTGCCAATCCTTCGGAGAAAGGCTTTACGTCCCGGTAAACAGGCCTGACAATCCATGCCCCCTTCTTGTCGATCACGCCACGCCTGTTGCCCATCGCCACGGTTGCCCGGTCCTCGAAGAAGTCCATAGCGTCATCGTATTGGGGTGGGATCACCATGCGCCCCGAAGCGTCCACGTATCCCCACTTGCCATCGGCACAAACAGGTGCGAGCCCGCAGCAAAAGCTGCCGCAGCGCTCGTACCGCAGTGGAACAACTACTTCGCCCCCGCGGTTGATGAACCCATACTTGCCGCCCCGCCTCGCCATGGCCAGGCCGCCCACGAAATCCGCGATGAAGTCGAAAGGCTCCTTATTCAGCAGTTCGCCTGATCGAGTTATGAGATGCATTTCCCGTGGTCGGACACTAACCGCCGCAACGCCCTCATCGAAGCTATGCGTGAAGTTGAACCGCAGGGGTATGACGACACGTCCCGTCTTGTCGATGTAGCCGCACTTGCGTTCCGCGCCTTTGCCGATGCAGACCGCAGCCAGCCCTTCCGAGAAGCTCATCGCAGAATCGTAGCAGACCGGGATTGCCAGGTTCCCGTTTGCGTCGATGAATCCTCGCTTGCCACGAGCCAATGCTTCCACCTCGCCTTCCGTACGCCGGAACTTGGCGCCGACTTCGACCATCGCCAGACCTTCCTTGTACGTCCACATGATATCGTAAAACGGTTCGCAGACCATGCGTCCGGTCTTGTCTACCACGCCCCATTTCTCCCCCATGCACACGGGCGCAAGTCCTTCCGAGAAGACCTCGATGTCATCGAAACGCGGCTCGATGACGTATTTGCCATGGCAATCTATGGCCCCCCACTTGTCGCTTCCGTGCTCCATGACCCACCCGAGTCCTTCGGTGAATCCCCTGGCGCACTTGTACTTGGCGGCGATTCTGATCTCTCCCTGATCGTTGACGTAGCCACGCGAACCGAACCTGAGAGTGCTGTGTAGAACCTCGTTCGCTTCCGCAACAGCCGCGACATCTGCCATACGCACCCCTGCATCGTCCCCAGGTTTCGCGTCGGCGCGGGGAAGGGAGGTCAAGAAAAGAACTGCAACCAATGCGGCTTGTGGGTATGACATTCGGACTACCCCAAGAAACACACCTGCAAGACACTCAATACTCTTGCAAAACCGACCGATTCGTGCGGGAGGCGGTTCGCGAGGCTCCAAGCGGGGCGCTGGGTTCTTGCAAGAGTTTTATTCCAGGAACCAGGCTACTATTCGGGCAGCGTTCCGTCGCTGACTCGGAACCGTCCGCCGTTCTTGTGATACCAGAGGATCTTGCCGTCCGCCTGGCGTTTGGCGTTATTGACGTTCTCGGTGGGCGCCCGCGCTTTCTCAAGGTCACCATCGTTCACAAGCCTGTTCAAGAACTCCGCGCCGTCAGTTCCTCGCCCGACGTCACAGCTTATGATGGTCAGGTACTGAACCCCGTTCTCCCGGAATGCCGCTGTGAGAAGATCGAATGTCGGATACGTGGACGGCTGGTTGATATCGAGACTGTCTGTGCCCAACTTCATGTAGCCCGGGAACCCCGAATGGTCTATGATGATGATTCGCGCTTTGTTCGCGGCAGCGTCCAACGCGTCTTTGATGTCTTTGGCCTTCTTGAACAGCACATACCCGCCGGGACCGTAGGATTCCTTCGCCCGATCGGTTGGGGCGTCAGTATTGTCGGCGATGAGAACCAAGTCCGCGTTCTTGCGCTCGAAGAACCGCAGCTTCTGGACGTTTTTGGCCGTTGTGCCCCCGCTGTTAAAGGAATCCGCGTCCACCAGCACTAAGCGGTGGGTGGTTGTCCGCCCCCCTGCCGAGTCTTCCCGCTCGTATTCCAGTATGTACGGGCCTTCGCGCGGAAACACCACTGTTAGCTCGCCATCCGAGCAGTCACCTTCGAAATCGACCCCGAAGACATAGGGTGCCTCCGACGAAGGAGGCGGGTCATTGAACCCGGAATTATCGCCCCCGTCACTCCCAGTACCGTCATCCACGGCTTCGGGAGGGCAAACCTTCAGGGACATCAAGAAACCCCCTTCGTCGTCTTTCCGGTACGGCAAGGGCAGGACCGCCGACGAGGAAGACGCCGATGAGGTCGAACTCACGGTGGTGATGGGGCCTCCTGACGAGATGCGCACAATCTGCATGTCCGTTTCCGCAACGGAGTGGATTTCGTCGATGGCGATTATGGTGCAGATCAACTTGTCCGTGCAGATGACCGTGCCGTCAGTGGCCTCATACCTGGCTTCGATGGTCACGTCGCCGACGTCTGAACTGCCGGCCAAACCTTCGACGCACGGCGACGCCGGAATCGCGCCCAGATTGGAGCTGGCGCCCAACGTGAACTCCTCCGTGGTGTCGCCTCCCGCCATGTCGATCAGCAGCGTCGTCTTGGTGCTGTCTCTCCAGACCTTCAGTCGCCCCGCAGCGGAACCGGTTGCCTCGATAATGACCTTCCCGCTCGCCAAGCCAGCCGGCAGTCCATCAAGAGACAATGCCACCAAGTCATTCTCGGAGCCACTGGCCCCCTCGGCGACATCCGGGACATCATTGTCATTGTCATCGTCCCCGTTCGTCGGTACGAACAGCCCCGGGGCTGCCTCGTCCGAGTGATCGTTGTGGTCGACATCATCGACAACCCCGTCGTGATTGGAGTCTCCGTCCAACTCCAAGTCCACCACATACACGACGGCCTTCTTGAACGACGCACCGCAGGTGACGTCGAGGGTGTAGGCGCCGGGCTGGTCGAGGGGGATCGAGCGTTGGAGCAGGCCGTCGCCGACCGCCGTGCCGCCGGTGAAGCCCCAGCAGCCGGGCAGCGGCGGCCCGGAGGACGGCACCGCCGTGGTGACCAGCGTGGCGCCGGCCGTGTCGGACTTGGCGATCACGTACGCCTTGGTGTTGACGTCGTCAGTATCGCCGTCCGGGATTTCCGTCGCGCCGGGCACGAGGAGGTCCGTCACCGCAACGACGGTCACCGCCAAGGCCGCACTGGTGACCGGGGAATCGTCACGGGTTCCCACGTCGGGAGGGCTCACGGACGCTGGCGCGTCGTCG
>MHBL01000355.1 GCA_001803235.1 Lentisphaerae bacterium RIFOXYA12_64_32 | reverse complement strand
TGCCAGTTTCACCTTGGTATGACCGGGCGGTCTGCCGCCCGGGGGGCGCTGACGCATTACGCCACAGGTGCGCCATACCTTGGCGTTCCCCAAGTTTGGCGCTACCTTACCGGCGTGATCCCCGGGAAGCGATTTCCCAATGCGCATTAAGCTTAGGGTCTTGGCTACCATGAAGAAGAGTGCGGTTTGGCTGGGGCATCTGTTTGCGCTGGCCTTGGCGTTGGCGATAGCGGCCGTCGCCGTCGGCGTGCTCGAGAGCCGCTCGGCACCGCTGCACGTCGCGCTGCCGAAGCTGTTCCCCTTCGCTGAGATGTCTCTGACGGTGGACGGCCTTTCGGCGTTCTTTCTCCTGGTGATTGCGCTGGGCACCGCCGCTGCTGCGCTGTACGGCCCGTCGTATTTGGGTGAGCACGCACGCGCGCCGGTGGTGCAGACGGCGGCCCTGAATATCTTCGTGGGGTGCATGGTGCTGGTGTGTTGCGCGGGCGACGCCCTGACGTTCCTGTTGGCTTGGGAGGGCATGACGCTCGCGAGCTACGTCCTGGTGGTGAGCGACACGAGGAACGAAGAGAACGCCCGTGCTGGTCTTTTCTACTTGGTCATGGCGCACGCCGGCACCGCGGCGCTCCTGGTGGTGTTCCTGACGCTGACCGAGCGCGCCCAGGCGTTTGACTTTCCCGCGCTCCGCCTGGCGGCGCATGACCTCGACGGCTCGACTCGCACGGTGCTGTTCATGCTCGCCCTGGCCGGGTTCGGCGCCAAGGCGGGGATCGTGCCGCTGCACGTCTGGCTCCCGCTGGCGCACCCGGCCGCGCCCAGCCACGTTTCCGCGCTCATGTCCGGGGTCATGCTCAAGGTGGCGCTCTACGGCATTCTGCGCTTCGGCTTCGATCTGCTGGCACCCGCCGCCGGACCGCTGCCCGTGTCCTGGGGGTGGACCGTGCTCCTCTTCGGGACCGTTTCGGCGCTGGTCGGTGTACTCCTCGCCCTGCAACAGCACGACCTCAAGCGCCTGCTGGCGTTCCACAGCGTCGAGAACATCGGCATCATCCTGATCGGCGCCGGCCTCGCCATGGTGTTGGCCAACGGCCCCGGCACCGCGACGTTGGCCACGCTCGCCCTGGCAGCAGCGCTGCTGCATACGCTGAACCACGCGGCCTTCAAGGGCCTTTTGTTTCTTTGCGCGGGAAGCGTCATCAGCCGTACCCACCAGCGCAACATGGAGGACCTTGGCGGACTCGCTCGGCGCATGCCGTGGACGGCCTGGCTGTTCCTGCTCGGGGCAGTGGCCATCTCGGCGTTGCCGCCGCTGAACGGGTTCGTGAGCGAGTGGATGACCTTCCAGGCCCTGGTGTTGGGAGGGGCCAGGCTGGGAGGAGCGTCGGGGCTGCTTGCCGGGGTCGCGGCATCCATCCTGGCGTTGACCGGGGGGCTTGCCGCTGCCTGCTTCGCCAAGGCCTTCGGCGTCACGTTCCTCGGTCGTCCGCGCTCGACGCATGCCGAGCACGCCACGGAGTCGCCGGCCCCGATGATTGCCGGCATGCTCCTGCTCGCGACCGCCTGCATCGTCCTTGGTCTCGTGCCCGGGTACGCCATGCGCCTGCTCGACCGCCCTACCGCCGAACTGCTGGGGGGCGTCGGGGCCAGCGCCGTTGTCATCGCGCGCGGGCCGCTTATCCTCTCGAGCAGCGGCGCCCCGCTCGGACTTGCGGCCACTTCGATTTCCATGCCTTGGGTGGCGGTCCTTTTCGCGCTCGTCGCCGCGGGCGTCTGGGCGTTGCGCAGTTGGCCACGGTCGGCGCCGTGGCGGCTCGCGCCGACCTGGACCTGCGGCATGACCCCGACCAGCCGCTTCGACTACACCGCGACCGCATTTGCCAAGCCGCTCCGCCTGATCTTCGCGGCCCTCTACCGCCCGAGTAGCGAAGTTGTGAAGGAGACCGGGGCCTCGCCGTACGTGATCCGGCGACTTGCCTACCGGGGGGGGGTAGTCGACCTGGTCGAGACGATGTTCTACGTCAGGCTCAAGTGCGGGATATCGGCCAGCGCCGAGGCCATTCGCACCTACAGCACCGGTCGCATCCACGGCTACGTGGGCTACCTGCTGGTGACGCTCATTGTCGCCTTGCTGCTCTTCGGGAAGGGGTGAACCGTGAAGGTGGCCGCGCACATCGCAGTGGCTCTCGCCCAGGCGGGCCTGCTGGTTCTTCTCGGACCCTTGGTGACCGGTTTCGTGCAGAAGCTCAAGGCACGCCTGCAATGCCGGCAGGGGGCCGACCTGTGGCAGCCCTACCGGGACCTGTGGAAACTCCTGCGCAAAGGCACGGTGCAGAGCGACACCGCCAGCCCGTTCTTCCAGGTAGTGCCGGTGCTGGCCCTGGCAGCCACCGTGGTCAGCGCCACGATGATGCCGGTGCTGTGGGCGCCGACGGACATCGTGCCGGTGCCGCTGGGAGACGCGATTCTGCTTCTGGCGCTGCTCGCCCTGGCGCGGTTCGTTACCGCGATCGGAGCGTTCGACGCCGGGGGAGCGTTCGGCGGCATGGGCGCTTCGCGCGAGATGACGGTCGGGCTGCTGGTCGAACCGGCTCTGATGATGGTGGTCTTCTCGATCGCGGTCGTGGGCGGCACCACTGATCTGGGCGACATCGCCGCGCGGCGCAGCACCCTCGCTGCCCTGTCCTGGCAGGCCCCGGACCTGCTCGCGCTGTTCGCGCTGCTTGTCCTGATCCCCGCCGAAGCGGGGCGGATCCCCGTAGACAATCCGGACACCCATCTGGAGTTGACCATGCTGCACGAGGGCATGCTCCTCGAGCACTCGGGGCCCGGCCTCGCCTGCCTCGCCCTGGCAACTCACACCCGACAACTCATCGTGATCAACCTGGTCGCCGCACTCTTCCTCCCGGTTGGGATGGCCCACGGCATGTCCCCCGTTGAGCTCGCCGTTGCGCTGGCGGCATTCGCGGCCAAGACGCTGGTGCTGGCGACGTTCCTCGGTGTGGTCGAGTCCTCCTACGCCAAGCTGCGTTTCTTTCGGGTGCCCCAGTTCCTCGGGTTGGGGCTGCTGTGTGCCTTCCTGTCGCTGGCACTGAGGATCCTATGAGCCCTGAAATGGCCACTCGCCTGATCGACGACCTGGGCGCGCTGCTCCTGGTCACGATGCTGATCATCCTCGCCTCGGGGCAATTGTTCCGTGCCATCTACGCGGTGGCCGCCCAGGCCGTGTTCCTGGGCATTGCCGGGGCCGTCTTGGCGGCCGCCACCGGAAACGTCGATCTGTGGGTCATCGCCGGCATCACCATCGTCATTAAGGCCGTGGCGCTTCCCTGGTTGCTCATCTGGGTGGTGAAACGCATCCAGATGTGCCGTGAGATCGAACCGGTGATTCCCATCTCCGTCACGCTTGCCTTCGCCGCCGCCATCGTGATGCTGTCGTTCCACTTGAGCGCTTCGCTGGGCCCGGTCCGCCAGGCTGTCACCGGCAACGCGCTGCCGGTGGGGATTGCGCTGACCCTGCTCGGGGTGCTGGTGATGGCGTCCCGGAAGAAGGCGCTCACCCAGATGGTGGGCCTGTTCGCCTCTGAGAACGGCATCTTTTTTGTGGCGATGGCGGTCAGCCAGGGCATGCCCCTGATCATCGAAATCGGCGTCATCCTCGACGTGGTTCTCGGGGCACTGGTGATGGGCATCATGGTCCTGCGAGTTCGTTCCACCGTCGACACGGATATCGCCGATCTCGAGACCCTGAAGGGGTGACGATGACTTCAAGCCTCCTGTGGATTGCGCCGCTCGTCCCCACCGCCATCGGGCTGTGCATGCTCCTGGTCCGCAATCCGCGGCTGCTCGGCGTGCTTGACGTCGGCGGCTCCACGGTGGTTCTGGGGTTGGCGCTGGCCATCGCCAGCCAGGTCGACGCGGCTGGGCCGGTCAGTGCCGCGGGGATACTCCGCGCCGACGAGCTGTCGGTTGTGTTTCTGGTCCTGGTTGGTCTGCTGGCGGTCGCGACCTCGGTCGCCACGGTGGGCTGGATGCGGCAGGAACTCGCCCAGGGGGAGATGCGCGCGGATCGCCTGCGTTACTACTACGCACTGGTGCACGGGTTCATCGCTACGATGCTGGTCACGGTGCTGGCGGACAACCTCGGGGTCCTTTGGATTGCGATGGAGGGGACCACCATCACCTCCGCGGTCCTGGTGGGTTTCCATGGCCACAAGCACGGCCTCGAAGCCGCCTGGAAGTACATCATCGTCACCACCATCGGTATCTCGTTCGGCCTGTTCGGCACGGTGCTGGTGTACGGTGCGGCGACGCACGCTCAGGGCGGGGTCCAGGCGGGAGCGATGAACTGGTCCACCATCGTCGCCCTGTCCCATAGCCTCGACCCGGGCATCGTGCGCATCGGCTTTATCTTCGTTATGGTGGGCTACGGCACCAAGGCCGGCCTAGCCCCGGTTCACATGTGGCTACCGGATGCCCACAGCCAGGCGCCCACTCCCGTTTCGGCGCTGCTCTCGGGAGCGCTGATCAAGTGCGCGCTGCTCGGGATTCTGCGCTTCCACACCATTGCTCGTGGCGCCTGCGGCCCCGCCTTCAGCGAGGGCTTGCTGCTGCTTTTTGGTCTGATCTCAGTGGTCGTGGCGACGCCTTTCATCCTCGTCCAGCACGATCTGAAGCGGTTGCTGGGCTACCACAGCGTCGAGCACGTCGGGATCATCGCTCTGGGGCTGGGATTCGGCGGGCGAATCGGCGTCTTCGGGGCCCTCCTGCACGTCATCAACCACGGCGTCACCAAGGCACTGACCTTCCTCATCGCCGGCGATGCCATTAACCGCTACGGCACCCGCGACATGCGCAAGATGCGGGGATACCTGGGTCTGGCGCCGTGGGGCGGCACGCTGCTGCTCATGGGGGCCTTCTCGTTGGCTGGGGCGCCGCCCTTTTCGATCTTTATCAGCGAGTTGATGGTGCTGCGGGCCGGGATCGGTGCTGGTCATTACGTAGCGGTGGCGATCTTCCTCGTCATGATGATCGTCATTTTTGCCGGACTGATTCACCACGTGGGGCAGGTCGCCTTTGGCGTGGCGGATCAGACGGCGGACCGCGGGCGCGAGGCGCGGTGGCCTCTGTTGGGCATGCTGCTGCTCGCGGTCGTCATGGTGCTGCTCGGGGTCTGCATGCCCGCGGGGATCGATCGCGTGCTCACGCGCGCCACGGAGATTGTCCTTGGCTGATTCAACCCTGACACTGGAGTCGGAAATCAGGTTGCGGCTGGCCGGTCGGGCCGGGTTCGAACACGGCCCCGGCCCGCATGACCTCACGGTCCGCCTGGCCCATGCTACGGACGTGCCGGCCGCGGTGGCCGAGCTGGGCGCTGCCGGTCTGACGCTCGCCATGCTGGTCGCGACGGACGAAGAGGCAACCGCGGAACGCGACCTCAAGGTGCGCTACATCTTCGAGCCGGGGGTGGGGACCACCCTGCCTCGTCCTGACACCTTCGTCACCCTCGTGGCGGCGCTCGACCCGGCCCATCCCCAGTTGCCCAGCATCGCCGCCAACGTCCCTGCCGCCAATTGGCACGAGCGCGAGGCGCAGGACCTCTTTGGCATTGTCTTCACCGACCACCCCGAGCCCAACTCACTGGTCCTGCATGACGGCTGGCCGCGGGGGCTGTACCCGCTGCGCAAACGCTTTGATGCGCGACAGCGCCCCGTGGTGGAGCCTGCCGAGGAGTTCCCGCATCTGAGGGTCGAAGGCGAGGGTGTACTCGAGGTGCCTGTGGGACCCATTCACGCGGGAATCATCGAGCCCGGCCATTTCCGTTTCAGCACCGTGGGCGAGAGGATACTGCACCTTGATCCGCGCCTGTTCTACACGCACCGGGGCTTGGAGAAGCGCGTCGAGGGGTTGACCGCCGGCGATGCCTTCTACGTCGTCGAACGCATCTGCGGGGTGTGCTCGGTCGCGCACGGACTGGGGTTCTGCGAGGCGACGGAGCAGATTGCGGGTGTCGAGGTTCCCTCCCGGGCGCGCGCCATCCGCACACTCGCCCTCGAACTCGAGCGGCTCTACAACCACGTGGGCGACCTCGGTAACATCGCCGCCGGTGCGAGCTACCACTACGGCACCTCGGCTGGTGCACGCATGAAAGAGGCGCTGCAGCAGTTGAATGAGCGTCTGACAGGCAATCGCTTTCTGCGCGGGTTGGTGACGCCGGGCGGCGTCCGGCTCGACCTCACGTCCGAACTGGTGCAGTCGATCGAGGGTGTGTTAGCCGCCACGGCCGAAGGGCTTGAAAACCTGATGAATCGCATCGAGAATGCGCCGTCGGTCCTCGATCGCCTGGACACCACCGGGATCCTGGCACGACAGGACGCGATCAACCTGGGAGTGACGGGCGTCGCGGCGCGTGCCAGCGGCGTCGACCGCGACGCGAGGCGTGACCACCCGCATGCAGCGTATGCCGACGCGGCCGGCCCCCGGGTAGCCGTCGTCACCGAGACCGATGGCGACGTCCACGCCCGGCTGACCCTGCGTGTGGCCGAGGCCCGCGAGTCGCTGCGGCTGATTCGCGCCTTACTGTCCGGCCTGCCATCCGGGGCCCTGTGCGCGGCGGTGCCTGGAGTGCTGCCCCCCTGGGGGATTGGCCTGCGCGCCATTGAATCGCCGCGGGGTGCTGCCGTGCATTGGTTGCGCGCCGATGGTGCGGGCCGCATCGATCGTTACCATCTGCGCTCGGCCAGCTATGCCAACTGGCCCGCGGTCCCGCTGGCGGCCCAGACCGCGATCATTCCCGATTTCCCGCTGGTCAACAAGAGCTTCGAGCTCTGCTACTCATGCACGGACCGCTGAACGAACCAGGGAGAGCCGCACCATGCTGCTTGCCATGCTGAGAAGCCTGCGTACCGGGGTGGTGACTATCCGCTACCCGGCGCAGTCGACCCAGCCCCCTGTCCGCTTCCGCGGTGAGCCGCAGATCACGACGGGCAAGGCGTTCACGGCGCTCCCGCCGGCGTCCGTCTGCCCCGCGGGTGCAATCAGCGGCGGTTCGGGCGAGCCACGCTATGCGATCGACCTGGCGCGCTGCGTGTTCTGCGGCCGCTGTGCGGAGCACGCGCTGGACGGCGCAATCGCGATGGGCCGGGAGTTTGAGCTCGCTCGGCGCCAGCGCGTCGGCCTGGTGGTCGAGGTCGAGTGCGACGCCGCGGGACTGACCACGGCGCGGCCCTCGGCACCCGAAGGCGAGCAGGTCGCCGAACGCATCCGGCGTATCCTGGGGCACTCCCTGCAACTGCGCCATCTCGACTCGGGGTCGTGCAACGCTTGCGATTGGGAACTGACGGCGCTGCTGAACCCCGTCTACGACGTCCGCCGCCTCGGCATCGACGTCGTCGCCTCACCCCGCCACGCTGACGGGGTCCTGGTCACAGGGCCGGTGACGCGCAACCTGGAGACCGCCGTGCGCCGGACCTACGAGGCCGTACCCGAGCCCCGCGTGGTGATTGCGGTCGGCGCCTGTGCCGCCTCGGGCGGCATCGTCGGGCGCAGCTATGCCAGTGCGGGCGGCGTCGGCGAGGTCCTGCCGGTCGACGTTCTCATCCCCGGCTGCCCGCCGCGGCCTGAGGCGATCATCTTTGGGCTCCTCCTGGCGGTGGGGCGCCTCCGCGAACGCCGGTCTCGGGCCCCGTAGACCTTGACCGCTTGTGCAGCATCGCCTCCATGGGGGCACAACCGTCGAACGCACGCTGAAAGGAATGCGAAATGCTGACCCCTGGCATCGCGGTCATCGATTTTGAGACCACCGGCCTGAGCGCCGACTGGAACCGGATCATTGAGGTTGGTGCGGTCATCGTACGCGATGGTACAGTGGTGGATTCGTTTGTGGAATTGATGCATCCGGGGTGCCGTCTTCCTTGGGAAATCACCGAGTTGACGGGCATAACCGATGCCATGCTCAAGGGAAAACCACCCCCGGAAAAGGTGATGCCAGCCTTTCGCGAATTTCTGGGCGACCGGGTGTGCGTGGCGCACAATGCGGGGTTTGATTCCCGATTCTTCTTTGCGGAAATGAAACGGGCGAGACTGGAGCACGACCGACCGTTCTTGTGCACCATGATGCTGGCGCGACGGCTGGTGGACGACGCGCTCGATCACAAACTGGGGACGCTGGCCGGGCATCTCAAACTCAACAAACCCGCCAACCTCCGCGCCCATCGCGCCTTGGACGATGTGCTCATGACGGTGGCACTCTGGAACCGCCTGACCGCCCTCATCGCCGAACAGACCGGGGGCAGGCAACCGGACTTCAATGTCTACCACACTCTGATGAAGCGCCCCAAGGCCGCGGCCGCCAAGTATCTGCGCGAGTTGGCGGCATTGCGCCAGGCCGTACCTGCTGACGAAGGTCAACCCGGACAACCTCCGCCTGACGACGGATCAAGGACGAACCGCCGCCCCCGTCGTCGCACTGGACGGCGACGCTCGGAAGCAGACGGTCACGTGTAATTCTTGCGGTGCGCCGGTCAGCTATTCCGCCGCAGGCGCGCCGCGAACATGGCGTCGCAGTCGCCCTGCCAGGGCCACACTTGCGCCATACCGGGAGTCGGTTCTGACGTCAGCGGGTGGGTGAACGGTTCCAGCGTGAAGGCGGCGTTGTCGCGGAGGAACGCGTCGATGACACCCTCGTTCTCCCTGTGGAACAGTGAACAGGTTGCGTAGACCAGCCGCCCCCCGGGCTTGACACCCGTGGCCGCGCCGCGCAGCAGACGGAGCTGCAGCGTGACGAGTTCGTCAATCTCCTCCCGTGTCGAGGTCCACCGCGCGTCCGGGTTGCGGCGCCAGGTGCCGGAGCAGGAGCAGGGCGCGTCGACCAGGACACCGTCGAAGGTGGCTTTCCGTGCTGCGACCGGCTGGCCGTGCCACTCGCGGCACTGGATGTTCGGGAAGCCGCCGCGTCGGGCGCGCAGCCGCAAGTCGTCAAGCTTGTAGACGCGCGAATCGCTCGCCATCACCGTGCCGCGCCGCTGCAGCAGGTCTGCGAGTTGCAGCGACTTGCCGCCGGCGCCGGCGCAGGCGTCCCACCACCGCTCTCCCGGGTTGGGTGCGCAGGCCAGGCCAATGACTTGGGATGCGAGGTCCTGGACCTCGAAATGGCCGTTGCGGTAGGCCGTCAGGGCGCGCAGGTTCAGCGACACCGGCGCCAGGCGCAATGCGCTTGGCAGCGTCGGGTGCCGCTGGCACGTGATCTGGTTCTCACGGAACTCGCGCAGCACGGATTCGACGTCGGGGGTTTGGAGCCGGAGCCAAACGGGCGGGCGACGCTGGAACCACTGGATGAGCTGCGTTCGGGGGCACGGCAAGCGGGTTTCCTCAAAGACCCAATCGGGGACGAGGTCGGTCAGGGACAGGGGTGGCGGGGTGGACATCCCGAGCGCCCTGAATACCGCCCTGGCGCGTTTTTCGACGCGGTCCGGGCCCGATGGGAGTGAGTCAAGGGCTGGGAGTTCCACGTGTGCTGCGCGGCACCAGACCGGGGTGACCGGCGGCAACGGCCCGTCCTCGAGCAGGTGCGCGGCGAGCAGAACTTTGGACCACTCGCGATCGTGTATGGCGGGTGCGCCGGCGCGTTCCCGCTGTGGTTCGGCGGACGTGGTGGTCCCGATGGACTGCGGCGGCAGGGCCTGAAGGAAGGTCGGGGGCACAAGTGGCCGCAGCCACCCCCACCAGCGCAGGACCGCGAAGAGGCTTTCGCTGACCAGGCGCCGATCGCGGGCGCCGCACTCGCGGTGCTGCCGGAGGAACTCGGCGAGGACACGATCCGCGGGCGAACCGTTGACGAAGACCTGCCAGAGCAGGGCGGCCAGGGCTTCGGCGCAGGCCCTGGCCTGGGTTTCAAGCTTATGCGGCGCCATGGGCATAGGAAATCTCCATTCCTGCGGTGAATCCGCAGGCAACTCAGGTTGTTTGGGCTATAGGCTCCCAATCCTCGGACATGGAACTGCGGTCTTCCGATCAGGCTGGGTGGTATTCCATTCGCCGACCCGCCAAGACGCTCCGATCTTCGCGTCGTCACGCATCGTTCTTGCCTACAGCCTACAGCCTACAGCCTCCCCGGCCCCCTGGACGAATTCGAAGACGGCAAATTCGGCGGGGCAGAGGATGCGCCGTTCCAGCATGGGGTAGCGGGTCTCGCCGACACCGGTCGTGACGTACAGTTGTGTCCCGTCGGACTGACGGCGGCGCCAGCCCCGGTCAAACTGCCGCCAGTATCCGGACGAGGTGTAGAGTGCGCCCACCAGCGGCAGTCGGATCTGCCCGCCGTGCGTGTGTCCGGCCAGGACCAGATCTCCCAGTCGTTGGCCGGTGGTGTGGCCGACCGCGTCGGGCGAGTGCGTGAGGAGGACCCGGAAACGGTCCGCGGGTGCGGACTCCGCGCAGCGCAGGTCGGGATGGCCCCAACGCGGGTCGTCGATGCCGGTAAACGTGATGGCAGTGCAGGCGGGATCGAGCCATGTTTCGTTGACGAGCAACTCGAACCCGGCCTCACGGTACAGAGCGTGCCAGCGGTCCATCCCGAACCACTCATGAATGCGCTCGCGGTTGCCGAGCACGGCGAGTTTCGCCAGTCCGGCGCGGAGTTCGCGAAGGATCCCGAACGCTGCGGTGGCGAACTCCAGGAACCGGATCAGGTCGCCGCCGAAGGCGATCCAGTCGGCGGCGATGGCGTTGATTTGGGTGATGAGGCGTTCGCGGTGTTCGCGGCCTTGGTTGGCCCAGTGCAGATCAGAGAAGAACAGCAGGCGCTTTCCTGCCAGGGCCGGGGCTGCGACCGGCAGCCGGAACTGTCGGACGGCGAGGTCGGACGAGGTCGACGCGTCCCCGGGCGTTTCCGGCGCGTAAGGGAGCCAGTCCGGATCGTGTTTGAAGCCGATGTACATGCGTTGTGGGACTGCAGGTGTCGGGTGTCGGGTCTCGGGTGTCGGGTCTCGGGTGTCGGGTCTCGGGTGTCGGGTGTCGGGTTTTCCCTCAGCTTTCAGGTTTCATCCCTCATCCCTCGCTCGGGTGTCGGGTGTCGGGAGGCTCTTCGGCGCTCAGCACTCGGTCGCAGTCGATTGCGGTCGGTCGCAGTCGATTGCAGTCGACCGTCTTTCCTGAACCCTGATTGCCGTTTTGCCTCTCACTGTAGCGGAGCACGGAGGGATAGCAATTCGGGGGTTTGCGAGTATCTTTCCGGCGGTGTTGCAGAGGGTGGTGAAGGCGGGAGCGGGTGTCTCCGGGGTGAGATCACGGGGCGTCCGGCGGCTTGCGGATGTGTGATACCGATTGCGATACCGATAATAACGGAACGGAGAAACGGAAAGGGAGACACATGATGGCTGCGAATCGTCCGAATTTTGAGGCGTTGGCTGCGAAGAAGCGCGTGTTTGCCCAGACGGAGCGGGCGTTGGTCGGGCATGTGCCGACGATCGCGATCACCCCGGTCGCGGACGGGCGCACCGGTGCGTACGAGGGCAACGTGGCCGGCACCTGGAAGATGGTACAGAAAGTGTACGACCTGATCGACGCGAACGTGACGCTGCTGGACGGCACGCCGGTGCGCATTGTGGTCGCGCCGGAAATCGTGTACGGGCCGCGGTCGGGTGCGATCGCGCAGAAGTACTACACGACGCAGGGCGTGTCGGCCAACATCTGGGTGAGTCGGAGTTGGGCCTACAGCGACGAGTTGATGAGTGCCTGCATGGGCCTGGGCAGCAGCGAGTGGCAACAGGCGGCCTATGGCATGAATCAGACGGACCGCCCGGGCGCGGTGTGGCTCAAGGCGTTCACCGCGGCCATGGACGAGAAGAAGCGCCCGATTTTCAGCATTTACTCCCCGGACCTGGAGAACGAGAGTGGCCCGCTTTGCCCATACGTGGCGGAGCGGGTTCTGCGGTTCGCGCGCTGCGCGGTTGCGGTCGCCGAAATGCGCGGGAAGAACTACTTGTCGGTCGGCAGCGTCTCGATGGGCATCATCGGCTCGGATGTGCGTCGTGACATCTTCCAGAATTACCTGGGCATGGGCACGGTCTCCTACGACATGGTCGGGGTGAAGGGGCGCATGGAACGAGGGCTCTACGACCATGAGGAACTCGAAAAGTCCGTCAGGTTCATGAAGAAGTTTAAGATGGACTTCGGCGCCGGTTCGCGGCCGCTCGGCAATGATGATTTGGTCCGCGAATGCTGCAAGATGGCGCTGATCGTGCGCGACCTGATGGTCGGCAATCCGCGCCTGGCCGCGTCGAGCGTCGGCAAGGCGCAGGGGTTCAAGGCGGACGTGGAGTTTGCGCAAGGCACCAACGCCATTGCGGCTGGCACGCAAGGGCAGCGGCAGTGGACCGACCTGTATCCGAACTACGACTTGGTCGAGTCGATCCTCTGCAGTTCGTTCGACTGGAACGGGGCTCGGGCCCCCTACGTGGTCGCCACGGAGAACGACGCGAAGAATGGCATCGGCATGCTGATTGCTGCGCTGCTGACCGGTATGCCGCAGTTGTTCGCAGACATCCGTACGAACTGGACGCCGGAGAGCATCAAGGCGGCCACGGGTATTGACGTGAGCAAGGTGGTGCCGCGTGGCATCATCGACAAACGCAATTCGGGCGCCGGCGCGCTGGACTACGCGATCGATGTCACCAAGCTGGTACCGGGCGCGAAGGACATGAGCATCCAACAGGTCGCCGCGGCCATCCGCAAGAGCGCCAAGCTGCAGAAACAGCTCATCAACGACTGCATCGCGGGCACCACATACATGGCTGCGAGCTTGGAGTATTTCCCCGGTGACGGGCTGTCCAGCCACTATCGCACGCCGGGTGGAGTCCCGATGACTGCCTACCGTTACAACGCGGTAGGTAACTTGGTGACCTGTTCGGTGGTCGAAGGCGAAACCGTCGGACTGCCGGTGAAGGTGGCTGACCACATCAGTCGTGTAACCGACAAGACGTGGCCGGAGACGTACTGGGCGCCGCGCGGCATGACGTCCTTCGAGTACATGAACCGGATCGGTCCGAACCACGACGCGAACAGCTTCGGGCTGATCGGCGCGGACATGATCACCATCAACGCCATGCTCCGCATCCCGATCGACATGCACAATGTGCCGGCGGACCAGATTTTCCGGCCGACCCTGTGGGACCGGTTTGGCGGCGACGACTTCCGCGCCTGCGCAGCCCTGGGGCCGGTGTATGCGTGAGGAGTAGCGCGGGAGAGGTTTCAGGTTTCGGGTGTCAGGTTTCAGGAAATGCAGGGAATGAAGTGAGCACGAAGGGACGGGTGCCGCCCGTTCTAGCCCCGGCGCTGAAACCTGAACACTGGAACCTGCAACCTCAGGCAGTGCGACGCTTTCGTGTCGCGCCGCACGGCGGTGCGCTCTCAGCAACCATCATGTTCTCGGGCAGCGGCTGTTGGAAATGTCCCGCGACCACGCCCCTCACGGTGATGTCTTCGTCCAGCGATTCCCAGCGCATCGCCGTCCCGTTGAGGCGCAATCTGACTTCCTTGAGCTGGGCATCGGTAGCGCGACTGAGGATGCGGAAACGATGAGCCGGGAAGCCCACGATTCGGTAGTCAGCGAGTTCTAGGAATACGGTGCGACCGTCCACCCAGACTCGGACAGCCACCGGTTCGGTGGGCGTTGCCCGGTCGCGTGGTTTGACGTGCAACATTCATACAATCAGTTCAACAAACTGGGCATTCCTTCCTGCGATATGGACGCGGTAACTTCTCTGAATCGTGGAACATTATAGGTGTAATATCAGCGAAGCAGGGCAGGGACGTGACGGCGGGAGCCATCACGGAATCAAGGCCAAGTAAGGAGTAACCGGACATGGCTAAGCCGAAGTCATTGCAGTTCAAGCCGGACCTTGAGGAGGCGACGAAGCACTGGCTGGCGTTCTGGGACCAGGAGTTGCTGGACCGGCCGTGCTGCTGCATCCGCGCGCCGAAGGACGGGGTTAAGGCGGCGCCCGGGCCGCAGTACCTGTCCGGCGCGCGCGAGGATTTCAACGGTGTCATCGAGAAGATCCTGGCGAACGCCGAATCCATGTGGTACGGTGGCGACGCGGTGCCGAGTTACACGCCGAGTTTTGGCCCCGACATGATATCCGCCTGGCTGGGCGCCGACCTGGAGTTCGATCCGAACAACTTCGGCACCAACTGGGTGCACGCGTGCATCGAGGACTGGGACAAGAGTCTGCCGATCCGGCTCGATCCGAACAACAAGTGGTGGCGGCGGATGCTGGACTTCTGCACCGCGCTGGGCGAGGCTCTCGACGGCAAGATGGTGGTGGCGCACCTTGATCTGCACAGCAACATGGACACGCTGTCCGCGATGCGCACTCCGGCCCGGCTCTGCATGGACATGATGGACATCCCCGAGACGATCGACCGGGCCATGCGCGATGTGCGCGATCTGTACATCCCGATTTACGACGCGCTGTACAACGCCGCGCAGATGTACAAGTACGGCACGTGCGGCTGGGTGCCGGCGTATCACCCGGTGCGGACCAATACGATCCAATGCGACTTTGCGGCGCTGATCGGGCCGGACCACTTCAAACGCTGGGTGCTGCCTGCGCTCGACGAAGAGGCGGACTATCTGGGGCACTGTGTGTACCATCTCGACGGCCCCGAGTGCCTGGTGCACCTCGACGACCTCTGCTCGATTAAGCACCTGGACTGCATCCAGTGGACGACGGGTGCGCGGAACAAGGAGTTCATCAACTGGATGGACCTGCTGAAGAGCATTCAGGCCAAGGGCAAGAGTCTGTGGGTGCCGTGCAATGTGGACAGCATCAAGGTGTTCCACAAGGAACTCAAGCACAACATGCTCTTCTACGACTGCTGGGCGCCCAGCCAGAAGGCCGGTGAAGAGACGCTCAAGTGGCTGAAGGCGAACACGTGAGGAAGGGGCCGGAGTTCCATGGAGGACTCCGAGCTCTTTGGAGCGCCCGCGTCCTCGCGGGCTATGACGCGTTGCCAGCGCGCGGAACCAGCCGGCGAGACGCCGGCGTGGCCGTGGCGCACGACCCCGAGGTTCTAGTGAGGTGATCCATGGATTGTCCGCTGTATTCCTACCGTTGGGCGCGGATGGCGGGGGCGTTCGTTGCGGCGGTGTCGCTTCTGGGAATGACGCTCGCCAGTGTCATCGCGGCACCGGTGGATGAACTGGAGAAGGGATTCCTCGCGCCGCCGGACAGCGCGAAGCCGCACACGTGGTGGCATTGGATGAACGGGAACGTCACGAAGGAGGGGATCTCGGCGGACATTGCCGCGATGAAGCGCGTGGGGCTGGGCGGCGCGCAGGTGTTCAACGCGTCGTGCGGTATTCCGGCCGGGTCGGTGAAGCTCATGACGCCCGAGTGGTATGAACTCATGGCGCATGCAGCGCGCGAGGCGGCGCGGCAGGATTTTGAACTGTGCTTTCACAACTGTCCCGGTTGGTCTTCGAGCGGGGGGCCGTGGATCACGCCGGAGTACGGCATGCAGATCCTGACGTCGAGCAAGGTCCAGGTTCAGGGCCCCGCGGAGTTTGCCGGAGTGCTGCCGCAGCCGCCGAAGCGGCTTGACTTCTACCGCGACATTGCCGTGCTCGCGTTCCGAACCTCCGTGGGGGACGAAGTTCCGTTCGCCGAGCGCGCGCCGGTCGTCTCGGCCAGTGATGCCGGGTTTGAGGGCGCCAAGGTGTGCGACGGGAATCTTCAGACACTGGCGGGGCTCAGGACCCCGAAACCCGGTAAGCCGGCCTATGTCCAGTTCGAGTTCAAGGAGCCCATGGCGTGGCGCGCGCTGACGCTGACCATGGGGGCGGGCCGGAACGGGCACGCGGGCGAGATCCAGGTCTCGGACGACGGGCAGACGTTCAAGACGGTTCGGCCCTTTTACATCCAATCGCCGCAGATCGGGACCTGCTTCGTGACCTTGCGTTTCGAGCCGACCCCGGCGAGGTACTATCGCGTTGCCTTCACGCGTGCGGACGGCGAGAGCCGGCGGATCACGGTGGCCGAGATCGAATTTCACGCCGGGGCGCGGATCGAGAACGTGGCGGGCAAGGCCGGATACATGCGCAGTGCGGCGTTCGAGCCGGCGCGCGACGTGAAGCTTGACCCGAGCGTCGTCCTGGCGAAGACGGAAGTTGTGGATCTCACGCAGAGTCTGCAGGCCGACGGGAGTCTGCGGTGGAACGCGCCGGAAGGCAACTGGACGATCCTGCGCCTGGGGCACACCCCGACCGGCAAGACGAACCATCCGGCGCCGAAGGCGGGCGAGGGGCTGGAGTGCGACAAGCTGAGCCGCGAGGCGTTTGACGCGCATTGGGACGGCGGCATGAAGCGCATCGTTGACGAGGGTGGGCCGGCGGCTCTCGGCGGCAAGGGCTTTACGCAGACCATCATAGACAGCTACGAGGTCGGCTGTCAGAACTGGACCCCGCGGTTCCGCGAGGAGTTCGTGAAACGGCGTGGGTATGACCTGTTCCCGTATCTGCCGACCATGGCGGGGTATGTCGTGGACAGTGTCGAGGTGTCTGAGCGTTTCCTCTGGGACGTGCGCCGGACGCTCGCGGACCTGTTTGCCGACAACTACTTCGGCCGCTGCAAGGAGCTGTGCGAGAAGAATGGAATGAAGCTCTACATCGAACCGTACGGCAGCGGGAACTTTGACGAGATCACCAGCGGCAGCCGTGCGGACATTCCCATGACCGAGTTCTGGTCCGGTGGCGGTTTTTCGGCCGGTGGCGGGAAGCTGGCGTCGTCGGTCGCGCACCTGTACGGGCGGCAGTACGTGGCGGCGGAATCGTTCACGGCGGACTACAACAACGGCAAGTGGCAGAACCACCCGTACCGGCTCAAGGCGATTGGCGACTTTGAGTACTGCGCCGGCATCAATCGTTTCGTTTTCCACCGTTACGCGCAGCAGCCGTGGCTCGACAAGGAACCGGGCATGACGATGGGCCCGTGGGGGTTCCACTTCGAGCGCACGGAGACCTGGTGGAACGAGGCGCCGGCCTGGACCACGTACCTGGCGCGCTGCCAGTACCTGCTGCAGTCGGGCCTGTACGTGGCGGACGTGTGCGTGTTCGTCGGCGAGAACTCGCCGTGCGGGTCGGCCGGGCGCGGCGCATTGCCCGAGGGCTACGAGTACGATGCCTGCGACGCGCAGGCAATCCTCACCCGTATGGCGGTGAAGGATGGGAAGATCGTGCTCCCCGATGGCATGAATTACCGGTTCCTCGTCTTGCCGCGCTCCGAAACAATGACCCCGGAAACGCTCCGGAAAGTGCGCGATCTGGTCAAGGACGGCGCTACGGTGGTCGGGACGCCACCGTCGTTCTCACCGAGCCTGACCAACTTCCCGACCTGTGACGCGGAGGTTGGTGCGCTGACCGCTGAAGTGTGGGGCGATCGTGCTGCCGCGGCGGCGCCGGACGCGAAGGGCGAGCATGTGTTGGGCAAGGGTCGGGTCATCTGGGGCACGCCGTTCGCGGCGATCCTGGCTGCCGCGAAGCTTCCGCCGGACTTCAGTTATTCACCGTCGACCGCGCGGATCAACTGGATTCACCGTGTCTGCGGTGATGCTGACGTGTACTTCGTGGCGAATCAGAACACGCGGTACGAGGAAGTGACGTGCAGCTTCCGAGGGGTCGGTCGGCAACCGGAGTTCTGGCGCGCGGATCGCGGCGCGGTCGAGCCGGTTGCTGTCTGGCACGAAGCGGACGGGTGCACGGCCATCCCCATTCGGTTCGACCCGGCGGGGTCGGTGTTTGTCGTGTTCCGCGGCAAAGCGGCGGGTGATCATCCGGTCGCCGTCACGCACGAGGGGCCGGTGGCCGAGCAGCCGAAGCCGAAGGTGTCCTGGTTGCTGATCAAGGCGGTCTACGGTGCGTTTGAGCAGTCGGTCCTGACGTACGCCGATGTGACTGCAAAGGTGGCGGCCATGGTGAAGGGCAACGCGCTGACGGTTGGAGCGAACAACGACTTGGCCGCGGACCCGGACCCGAACGTGATCAAGGAATTGCGCGTCGAGTACACCGTGGGCGGCGAATCACGCACCAAGCACGCGACCGAGGGCGGCACGCTGACGATTGCCGACGAGGGCAAACCGCTGGTCATTACGCGGGCTCGGTACGGGACGATCACCGATGAACTGCCTGTCGCCACCACCGTGGATGTCACCGAAAAACTGAAGGCCATGGTGAAGGACGGTGTCCTGGCCGTGCAGGTGAGCAACTCGATTGCGGGGGATCCGGCGCCGATGGTGGTGAAGGAGTTGCGTGTCGAGTACGAAGTCGATGGCATGCGCAAATCGCGGGTGGTGCGCGAGAATGACATCCTGCGGTTGCCCGACGAGGCGCCCGACTTGGCGGCCCTTCCTGTCTGCGAGGTCGACGCGTTGCCGGCGGGGGTTGCGGTCACCGCATGGGAGCAGGGCACGTACACATTGCCCCTGGCGTCCGGCGAGACTGCGGTCGTGAGCGTTGAGCGCGTGCCGGCGCCGCTGGAGGTGAGCGGGCCGTGGGAAGTGCGGTTCCAGCCGAACCGCGGCGCGCCCGAGAAGGTGGTGTTCGACCGGCTCATGTCCTGGCCCGATCACAACGACGCGGGCGTGAAGTATTTCTCCGGCGCGGCGACCTACGCCAAGAGCGTCACATTCCCGGCGGACATGATCGCCAAGGATCGGCGCCTGTATCTGGACCTAGGCACGGTTGCGGTCATCGCGCAGGTGAAACTGAACGATAAGGATCTGGGCATCCAGTGGAAGCCGCCGTTCCGCATCGAGATCACCGATGTCGTCAGGCCCGGCGAGAACGCGCTCGAAGTGCGCGTGGTCAACCTCTGGCCGAACCGGCTGATTGGCGACGCGCAACTCCCGGAGGACTGCGAGTGGCGTGGTGACAACAGCCTCAAGGAGTGGCCGAAGTGGCTGGTGGACAACACGCCACGGACCAGCGGCCGCATCACGTTCACCACGTGGAACCACTGGAAGAAAGACTCGCCGCTCCTGGACTCCGGCCTGCTCGGCCCCGTCCTCATTCGCGCCGCTGAACGCCGTTGGGTGAAGGGAAAGTGACACCGTTGCGTCGGCCCGGCCAGCCACACGGAGGGGAACGCCGTCAGCGAAAGTCAGGCGGCCGTTGGGTTGACGCGCTGCCGACCGGCCAACAAGCGGGGCGTCCTCCGTCTGAGTCCCGCGTTCAGGGCGTGTCGATTTAACCGATGCAGCACCAAGACAGCCCGCGAGGACGCGGGCGTTCCAGTTCGGATTGAGCACGAAACTTGGAGCGCCCGCGTCTTCGCGCGCCTCACAACAGCGACCGGACGCGGTTGTCGAGCGTGGCTTGGTCGGTGACGAACGAGAAGAGTGCACCGACGTTCATCAGTGCGTCCTGGCCGACCTTGCCGGCGGCGAGCCGGTCTTTCCATGTGGCGAAAACGGGGATCTTGCCATCCTTGGTGATGGTCTGACAGTCGGCCGCAGACCACTTGGGGAGGAAATCGGCGAACCCGGCCTTGGCGAAGGGTTGGTCGCGCGGATGGCCAACATGGCGGGCGCAGGTCCCGGTCCGCCGATGGCTTCGGAGTTGCAGCCACCTGTGGCAGAAGGATGTACTGCTCGTTTACGCAGGTGCCTGGGCTTGGACGGCTGGGACCTCGGGCGGGGTTGCGGACTCTGCGCGCGTGCGGAACTGTCGCGGACTTAGGCCGGTGGCGGCGCGGAAGATGCGCGAAAAGTGGAGGCTGTCGGCATAGCCCACGGCGGCAGCGACTTCCGAGACCTGCAGGCGTGTGCGCAGGAGCAGATCGCGCGCCCGGTCGATGCGGATACGGGCGAGGTACTTCATGGGGGCCATGCCTACCTCCGCCCGGAAAACTCGGCCGAAGTGATCCTCGGACAGGTGCGCAACGGCGGCCAGGTCGCGGAGTTCGATCTGCGGGTCACGGAACCGGCTATGGAGGATCTGGACGACGGCTTCGACGGGGAGTGAGTAACCGGCCACGTCTGTGCCGGGTGGCGCAACGTTGCGGTACAGCTCAGCCAGCAGCATCATAACGGCACACTTCAGCCGCACGTCGTGCAACGCGTCGCGTCGACCGTACTCGCGCGCCACGTCTTGGTAGCGGGCAATGATCCCGGGCACGTCGCGGGCCGGCGCGGCACAGAGCAGGGGTGCATCGCCGACCCCGTCGATGGGCGACATCTCGTTGACTCCGAACGACAGGCACCAGAAGCGCCATTCGCGGCGGGGAGTCCCATAGTTGCGGAAGTGCGCGTTCATGACGATCACGGTGCCGGGCGTGCTGACGGCACGGTGTTCGCCGACGCGCAGGTCGGTTTCCGATCCCCAGGAGTGGAACCCGAACTCAAGCAGCGGGCTGCGACCGGTCTGGACCCGAATGCGGTCCTCGCCAATCCAGCGCACGGGGGCTTTGTCAAGGTGATTCAGCCACCGCAAGGTCCGCTCGAGGATGTTGCAGATCTTTTCCATGGCCTGGCGGTTCTGGCGTCCACGCGGCAACGGCCCTGGCTTGGTGGTTGTGGGGCTGGGTGGTGGCGACAGGCCCGCTGCTCTTCCTTCATTGTGTGGAGCTCAGTGAGGCGCCGGGGGTGGGGCGTTCTGCTGTCCGGGGGGCTGTTGGGCGTCGGTGCCGGTCTTGCGCGCCTCATACAGCAACCAGAACTCGTACGCCGGGACAGACGCCGTGCTGAGTGGGTTGCTGTCGTCAAGGATCTTCAGGTTCGGCAGATCCTTGAGGTACCCGATATTCCTGGCGCTCCGCGGAATGGTCAGCACCTCGAGGGTTGCGATGTGACGCAGCGGCAGGAAGCCCTCGATGCGGCGGCACTTGAACAGCCCCAGGGCTTTCAAGGGCATCCTGCTCAGGGCCGAGATGTCGTCGACGCCGGTTTTTTCCAAGTTGAGTCGCTCCAGCAACAGGCTTCGCAACGCACTGATGTCGGTGACGCGGGTGGACGCCAGGTTCAGCGACCGCAGGTTGGTCGTTTTCGACAATATGGAAATGTCCTCCACATCTGTTCCCTCCATGCTGAGTTCCTCCAGCGGCATGCCGGCGAGGGCTTCGATGCTGGTGATGCCTGTGTTGTCCAGTCTGAGTCGCTTCAGGGGCATTCCCTCCAGGGCGCTGATATTGCTGACTTTCGTGTCCTGGAGTTCAAGGTGTTCGAGCGGCATTTCCTTGAGAGCGCTGATGCCAATGATCTGGGTGCCGCCGAGGGTGAGTTGTTTCAGTGGCATCCCTTTCAATGGGCTGATGTCGCAGGCTTGGGTTGATTCCAGGCGGACCGCTTTCAGAGGCATTCCCTTCAGGACGGCGATGCTGCCTACGAGTGTGTAACTGAGGTCAATGGACTCCATGGGCATTCCTTCGAGGGCGCTGATGTCATTGACTCTGGTTCGGCGCAGGTCGATCTGGGTCAAGCTCATGCCCTTGAGGGGAGAAAGGTCAGAGACCTGGCTTTCCGCGAGGTTCAGGACTCGCAGTGGCATCCCCGTCAGCGGCGCGATGTCTGACACCGCGGTCACGGAGAGGTTCAGTTCCTGGATCAGCATGCCCTTGAGGACGGTCAGCTCATGCACGCCCGTCTCGCTGAAGTCGAGGTTGACCACCGTGGCGGCTTCTTTGAGTGGGGCGGTGTCGACCACCAGTGCCGCCAGCGGTGTGAGATCGACCAAGACTTTGGAGTGCGAACTGATGGTGATCGGGTCCGAGGGGTGTGTCCCGGTGGCGACATGGATCTCCGCCGGGTCCAGTCCGGGGTTGACGGCGACCAAACCATCGACGGCGGCAATGAGTTGGAGTTCGCGCACGCTCTTTCCTTCACGGGGCGGCTTGCCGCTCATCTGGTAGAGTTTGGAGGCCAGCAGGTACTGTTCGCGCTTCTCGAAGGCCAGGGCGAGGGACAAGGTCAGGTTGCTGTCCCAGACTCCCTTGCTCTGTTCTTTCTTCGTGACGCATTTCTCAGCCAGTTCCGCGAAACGTTTAGTTCGCAGGTATGCTTCGGTCCCTGGCAGTTCGAGGTAGAGTGCGCGGTGGAACGCCTCCGCCGATTCCTCAAAGCGGAGTTCGCTGAGCAAGAGCAGGCCTTGGAGGAAGCGCGCCTCCCATATCGAGCTGTCCAGTGCGATGGCCATTTCCGTGGCGGCAAGGGCGTCCGGCCACTGCTTCATGTCCATCATGCGTTTGGTCTTGGTGACGAACTCGGGTGCGCCGCGGCGGCTGATGTCGGCGATCTTGTTACGCGCCCGTTCGGCCTTGAGCTCGCTGGCTTCGGCGGCGATTCGGGCGTCAATGGCCAGGTTCTTCTCCTGGTTCAACCGGGACAACATGCCGATCACCACGGCCACGAGGATGGTGAACGCGATCACGATGAGCATCACCTCGGCGACGTGCCGCTTGAGCATGAGCAGGATCTGGCGCAGCAACCCGGCTTCTTCGGCCACGGTCGCATAGCCCGACTGGTAGGCGTGGATATCGGCCTGCAGTTCTTTGACGACTCGGTAACGGTCTTGCGGGTTGAAGGCCAACGCCTTCATGCATACCGCCGAGAGGGCAGAGGGGACCCGACCGGCGGGGCAGTGGGGGAATTGCGCTTGCTCTTCCCCATCCTCCTGGCGTTTCTGCAACGAGGCCTCAAGCGCCTTGCGCTCCAGGTCGCCGGCGCTTCGGACCTCAGACTTAGGAGCCCGTTTCTTCGCTGATTCAGGCTGGTTGTGCAATGCGGGTGGGATGATGTCGCCCTGGAGCAGTTTGCTGAAGAGTTCCTTGGTGTTCTCCGCCTCGATATGCCGCCGCAGAGTGAGGATCTCGTACAGAATTGCACCCAGGGCATAGATGTCGCTGCGTTCGTCGATTTCCTCGTTCTCACCACGTGCCTGTTCGGGTGACATATAGGCCGGCGTTCCCATGATTTGCCCGTCATGCGTGACCATGGCCATGCCGATGGTGTCGGCCCGCAGGGAGTGGATGCCGGAGTCCTTCTTGTCCTTCTCTTTGTCTTTCTCTTTTGGCGGGCGTCGGGTCGTATCCGCTGCTGGAGGTCTGCCTTCCACGGATTTCTTCGATCTGCGGATGACCTTGGCCAATCCCCAGTCCATGACCACGACTTCGCCATATTCACCGACCATGATGTTCCCGGGCTTCAGGTCCCGGTGTACCACTCCTCGCATGTGAGCGAAGGCCATGGCGTCGCAGACTTTCAGGAAGATGCCGAGCAGTTCGCTGAGGGGGTACTGCGCGATCATCTTGGGTTTTTTGGCAGCGAGGCCCTCGATGACGTCGGCCAGGGTAATCCCCTTCATCAGCTTCATCGTGTAGTAGACGTTGTTGTGGGCGTCCACGCCGAGGTCGTGAACGGGCACGATGCTGGGGTGCTCCAGTTGCCCGGTGATCCGGGCCTCTTCGATGAAGCGCAGAATCTTATCCTTGGAGACCTGCTGCGGGTTGAGGATCACCTTCATTGCGATGTTGCGCTGGATGTTCAGGTCACGGGCTTCAAGAATGGCTCCCATGCCGCCCTTGGCCAACATGGTCACCACATCGTACTTGCCTTCGTCCTTGCTGGACAGAAGGTGTGTGACCAAGGCGCTGCCGGTATCCTCAAGGCCATGGTCCGCCAGGTAACGGGTAATGGTCTTCCCCTCCTGGCTGAACTGGATCTTGATGGGGGCCCGGACTGCATCCTGGTTTGGGGCGGGCGGGGGAGCATTCTGCTCCGGAACCTGCCGTTTTTTCTCCACGTCGCTCATGCTATACCTATTCGAGCGGCCGCACTGCCACGGAGACGTGCTGGCCGATCATGCTGGTGCTATTGACGACAGAACTGCAGTTCAGAATATGTGTTAACCTTGACCCCTGAAAAAGGTCGGTGCAGGGCTGGGGCTGCCAGCCCAAGGTTCTGGTTCTTCAGGCGAAACCATTCGTTGCCGCAGAGAAACTCCCTGGCGCGTCCCGGGCATCGGGACACAAATACGCCACAGGCAGCGGCCGCAAGAGCGGGATCGCTTTACGGTTCGCCAACTTGAGAAACGTAATGCCCTGGCGAGACTCCCGGAGCGGCCCCCGAAAGCTGCCAAACGACCAATATAGCACAGGACCGGCCAAACAGTACGCGGTGCTGGAAATGGAGGGTAATGCGTCAGCGCCCCCCGGCCGGCGGACCGGCCGGTCATACCAAGGTGAAACTGGC
>MHBL01000354.1 GCA_001803235.1 Lentisphaerae bacterium RIFOXYA12_64_32 | reverse complement strand
GCGTTCTGGTCCTTCATGCGCCTCGCCGGCTCCAACCACTCCTTCTTCATGCAACCCGCGATGCGCACGGACGTTGCGCGCAACCGCTACGCCGAGAGCTTACTCGCCAGCGACTTCACCCACCTCCTGATGCTGGACTGCGATCACGACCACCCGGTGGACCTCGTTCAGCGCCTGTCGCGCCGGGTGGAGGAGGATCCTTCCCGGGAGATCATCGGGGCCTTGTGCTTCCGCCGCAGCCCCCCCTACGATCCCCTGGCCATACGGGAGACCGCCGACGGACGCTGGCTGCCCATCGATGGGCAGGACGTGGGTGTGGTGCCCTGCGACGTGGTGGGCACGGGCGCGATCCTGATCGCCCGGACAGTGTTCGAGCGCCTTGCGCGGCCCTGGTTCTACTACGACTACCAGGGCGCGGCCATGGACCTGTGGCCAGGCGAGGACACCTCCTTCTGCATCAAGGCCCGGGAAGCAGGGATCCAGGCCTGGGTGGACACGAGCACGGTGTCACCGCACCTGGGCGAGGTGGCCGTGGAACGGGAGATCTTCCTGGGGCACGTACAATCGGTGGGCGGTGGAACCGAGCGTGCGCTGGGCGACCGGGTGGAGCTGGACCTGCTGCGAGCCGAGGTGCCCTGGCTGTTCAAGTGTCGCAGGATCCTGTGCGTGGGCACGGAGCCCAGGCACGTGGCGGCGCTGGGCACCTCGGGCGCCGTGGTGGACGTACGGGAGCCCCATCGTCTCCTGGACGGGCGGTGGGACGCGGCGCTGTGGTGCCTCGACAGGGGCGAAGCGAGGTTGGAGGACCCGTTCGGGACCCTGTCGGCCTTGGAGTCCGTAGCGGATCGGGTGGTGCTCCTGGCGCCCCTGGTCGAGGACGCGCCTGGGACAGTCTGCCCATCCGCGTTGGAGCCCCTGGGCTACGAGGGTGTCACCGCGGGCGAGCCGGGGGACCCAACGAGCCACCTCGTCGCCTGGAAGACAAGGGGAGAAGCGAGCAACCATGACCTGGACCCTCAACGATCTGCTCCTGTACACGCTCGCGGTCTACGGCCTGTCGTGGCTTCTGACCCGGGCGAAGATCTCCGCGCCCCTGCGGGACATCCTGCGCCCGATCCCGTTCCTGGGCCCGCTGATCCACTGTATCGTGTGCACCGGCACGTGGATCTCCATGGGCCTGGCGCTTCTCCTGCCGTGGTCGACGCTGACCAGCGAAGGGCTACGGGTGCGGACGCCGGTGGACCTGCTGCTTCTCACGGGGTGGAGC
>MHBL01000353.1 GCA_001803235.1 Lentisphaerae bacterium RIFOXYA12_64_32 | reverse complement strand
CACCCGAAACCTGACACCTGAACACTCCGCATGTAAAACAGGGTTTTGCAGGCGGCTGACTCCTTCATTGCCGCGGCAACGGCGAAAGATATCACGTGCTTCGTGTGCGTATTTACCGCAAGATGGTTGTGCCGCAAAGCAGCAGCATGGCTCCAGCCTTGCTGTCCCGCCCCCGGTTCGCACCGGCGCCTCGCGCTGTGTCATCCGGCGGCATCCTTCCGCAGTCTGGATTTCCTGACGATCGGGGTATCTGGCCGGGCCCAGAACTTGTTCTGATAGTCGCGCACCTTTCGCGCGACCTCGACCGAGGGTGCCGTCCAGATGCGGCGTTTGTTGTCCGCGAGGTGATCGAGCAGGATCTGGAAATCGTACTCCGACGTGCCGAGGCGTCCGACGCCGATTTCGTGGAACACCAGCACGATCCAATGCCCGCGCCGCATGGCCAGTTCGACCAGGCCGATCATTTCGGTGCAGGACATGCGTTCAGTGGGAGTGCCGATGGCACAGGCCAGGTCGATGTGCAGCGGATTGTTGAAGAAGCCGTACTCGCCGCCGCCCCGGCCGGCGACGAAATGCGTCGCGATCAACGGCACATAACTCTGGCGCCGCACTCCGCGGCCGACCCAGGTCTGGTAACAGGGGTAGGCGAAGGTGCGTTCCTTCTGTTCGGGGACGAGGTCGCGCAGTTTCGCCTCCGCGGCGAGAATGTCGGCCTTGAGGTAGGCCAGAGAGACGTTCTCCAGGCCTTGCACCTCGGGTTTTTCCGAGAAGTTGCAGGAGCAGAGATGACTGCAGGTGTGGTTGCCGATCTCGTGCCCCTTGGCCGCGATGTCGATCCAGCCCTTGTACGCGGTGCGATGGTTCTGAGCCGCCATGGTCACGTAGAACGTGCCACACAACCCGCGCTGCGTCAGGGCCGGTGCGCCTCGGGTCTGCTGTCGCTCATTGCCGTCGTCAAAGGTCACAGATACCGCTCCGGCGCACCCGCTCGGCCACAAATCGTCAAATGGCATGGTGGCGACTCCCGCTGAGAGGTCTCGGTGCTTCTACCAAAAGGAAAGACCCAATTCATCCCCGCTAATTTGACGTTCCGGTGCGCGAACGCAAGTCGCTCCCATGTTACTCGCGTGTCGCTCTGCGCCGCCGCCCGGCTCGTCCGGGCGGGGCGACGATGGGGGGAAAAGGGGCGGGCCGTCCGCCCTCTTTCCCCCCATCGTCGCCCCGCGGGCGCC
>MHBL01000352.1 GCA_001803235.1 Lentisphaerae bacterium RIFOXYA12_64_32 | reverse complement strand
CGCCGCGCCGATTCGCAAGGCAATGTCGAGGGGTTGCAAGGGGAGTCAATGACGCCCCTTGCCGGGGGGCGCGGGGGTCGGAAACCCCCGCATTCTCACGGCAGTGGCAGTTCGCTGGCGACCAGGGCGTAGTCGTGCGCGGTGTCGCCGAGTTCGATCGCGACGGGCTGGTCGGTGGCGGTGCCGTCCTTGACGAGGCGGCGCTCGTCGACATCGTACAGGCGCCAGCGGCAGCCGGCGGGCAGGCGCGGCAGGGAGAGCGTGAGACGGCTGGGCTTCGTGCGCTGGCGGTGCAGTTCGTTGACATTGTTGCCGTAGCCCGGCGCGAGCTGGTACTCGGCCGTGTTCTTGATGTAGGCGAGCAACTGCGTCGGCGCCTCGGACCAGAGGTAGTTCACCGAGTACTCGCCGCTCGCCACGACCGGGCGCTCCGCCAGGACATCCGACGGGATCTCGGGTACCGGGGCCGCGGTGCGGGCGTCGATGACGAACCGGAACGACTCGGCCGGCCACAGCGCCGCGCGACCTTCCCACAGGTACTCCGAATCGAGGCCCTGCCGTGCGAGCGCCGACTCGATGTCGGCCAGGCGCCGGATGACGTCCCGGTCCGCCTCCTTCAGCCGGATGGCGACGGGCGGCTGGCGGCGATGGAAGCGGTTCCAGTCGAGCTGCCGCGCGCAGAGTTCGGGGATGCGGTGTTCCGGCTGCGACCAGGGCGCGGACCAGCTCAGGCACAGGGTCTGCTGGCAGAGCAGCGAGGCCCAACTGTTGTCGCGCAGCTTGCCGTTGAAGTCCGGGTGCAGCCAGTCGATCTTGAACGAGTGGTACCAGCCGGGACCGCTGGCGACCTCGGCCAGGAACACCGGCGGGTTGGCGCGATAGAACCGGCCGCAGACCATGAAATACGCGTCCGACTTCATCTTCTCGGTGTAGTAGGTGCGGTAGCCGAGTCCGCCCGAGGTGCGGCACGCGAATTCGTCGTACCCCCACGGTTGGCGCCCTTGACAGCTCTGCGCGCCGCCGGCTTGCTCCAGCGTGACCAGGTGGTTCGGGTCGCAGGCGCGCACGAACTCGAACATGCCGTTGAGCCACGCCGCGCCGTAGGCCGGGTCGTTCTCGCCGGTGATGGTGTACCCGAGCACGGCCGGATCGTCGCGCAGGATCGCGAGAAGTTCCGCGAGGTACTGCCGCTCCAGAAGGTCCATCTCGGGTGTGGTGAACGACTTGTAGTCGCGGTATCCGGCGCCGGTGTAACGGTCCCAAGGCGGGTAGTTGCCCGTGCCGGCGTAGAGGTACGGATAGTGGAACACATTGATCAGGGCGCGAATGCCGAGCCGGCGGCACTCAGCGAGCGTCAGGCACAGCGTCTCCAGGCCGTGCATGGACACGTGCCCGCCGGCGTCAAGGTACGCCTCGACCGGCGAGACATTTGAGGCGAGTCGGATGGCGCGGACGCCGTTGTCGCGGTACGCCTCCAGCATGGTCGCGATCTCCGCACGGGAGACGGTGCGGTGCTTGATGAGCCGGACCCGAGTCTGTTCCTCGGGTGTGAGTGCGCGCCAGGCGTCCGCGGTGGCAATCACGCGGCGGTTTTCGCTCTTGGCGTCGAGCATCGGCACCCAGGCGAACAGGTCGCCGGCGAGCGTGGGCAGCACGCGCCCGGACTTGAGCTGGTAGGTCGGATACTCGCGCGACCATGACGCAAAGTCGCCGTCGGTAATGCTAAGCTGGAGCGGCCAGGTCGACACTGCACCGGTCGCGGTCGTACCGGTGAGCGCGACGGTGTGTTCGCCGACCGGCAGGCCCTTGAGCGAGGCGCCGAAAACGCCCGTCTGTGCGATCTCCGCAAGCTCGATATCCTGACCTGCGCAGTTCGCAGTGATCCGGACCGCGTCGGTGTGCAGCGGTTCGCCGTCCGGCCCAGCGTACAGCGCGTACACATCGACACCGCCGCGTGCGGACTCCGCAGTCCGGATGAGCGGCGGCGTGGCGACCAGCGCACCTGGTCCGGTGAGCTTGAGGCTGAAGTCGAGGCGGCTGTCGCGCGCGGTGCGGTCTGGCGCTTGGCCCTGGTAGACGAACAGCCCGATCTCGTGGAACTGGTGGAACTCCATGCCGCGGCGCTCGATCAGCGGCAGCAGATCGACGGAACCGCGTTGCGCCTCGGTCGATGGCTCGGAACGGAACAGCTCGATACCGTCGTCGAGATTGGCGCAGAACAGCGTGACCTTGAACCAGCTCGGGCCGGCGGTGGGGCGCAGTTCATACTCGAGCGTCGGGTGCTGCCGGGCGTTCCATTGGAAGATGCGCAGTGCGGCGCTGTCATCGCCGTTCAGGTCGTTGGGCCGCACGAACGCGCTGGTGACGGCATCCACGTTGCGGACTTCGCAGAGCCGGTTCGGATTCCACGCCGCGACCTGCTTCTCGCCGGTCAGCGGCAGTTCCGCCGCGCGGTCGAAGGCCAGCACGGTGCCCTTGATGCCCTGCTCGGCCCCGAGCCAGACGGTGGCACGGTTAAAGGTCATGGGGGTGTGCACATCGTACCCGCGCAGTTCCGCATCGCGAAAGGTTTCCGGGGCGCCGCGGTGAATGGCACCGGCCGTGATGCGCAGCTTGGCGAAGCGTACCGCGCCGCGGTCGTCGGCGTACTTGTCCGGTCCGTCGACGGGCGACTGGTTGTGGTAGAAGGCGAAGGACACGAAGGCGCCCTGCAGGCTGGCGACGGATTCTTCCAGACGAGAGACAGCGGTTCCGTTGTCACGGTCCGTGACGGTGAGCACGGCGCGGCGGTCGCGCGGGATCTCGAGTTTCAGCCGGTACCAGCGGCCCGGTTCGAGCGCGGCGTCGCCGCGACGGCCGCCGAGAAGAGCGAGCCGGCCCATGGGTTGCCCCGAGAGCCCTGCAATGACCGGGTGCCCCGCTACGTCCCGGACCAGCAAACCGGTCGGATAGCAGTGCGCCGAATCGTGGACGAGCTGTTGCTCCCACTCGACGGTGACGGGCAGCTTGAACCACGGCTTGAGTTCCGCCCAGGCGGCTTTGTCCTTCTGCGGACTGCGCAGGTCGAGCAGGAGTCCGTCGGCGTCCGTTGTGGCCACGCCGGTGCCGGCCTGGACGATCACGATGTCGGCCGGGTCGGGTGCGGAGGTGAAGTCGCAGGAGAAATCGGCGGCCGTCGCGGCCAGAGTCAGCACGGGCAACGCCAGAAGGCTGAGGGCGTGGGTGGGGCTGGGCATGTGGGGCAATCCTCGGGCATGAGTGTTCAGGGTTCGGTGTTCAGGTTTCAGGAGACTCGGCAAGACGGGAGCCTTGCCCTACTTCTCGACCTGTGCAATACGGGGATCAGGCCCCGTCACCTTCCGACAGTACCGCGGGCGGCCCGTGTCGATCGCGGGGCTGCCGGGCTGGAGCCGGTAGTCGTCGGCGGCGAGGTCCGCGAACTGCGGGGCACCGTCGAGGTTGGCGGCGAACTGGTCTGGCAGAAGCGTGTTGGCCTGGTCCGGCGTGCGCAGTGCACTGCGCACGCCGGTGTCGGTCGCGGCAGCGGGCCAGGCGTACCGGATCGTCGCCATTCCCGGCCTGCCGCCGAAGAGGAGGTTGGCGTGGAACCGGTTGTCGATGGCGATGTTGCCGGCCATGGACAACTGCACGCCGTCGCCGTCCGGGTCATTGTCGGCGAACAGGTTGTTCTGCAGCACGTTGTGAGTGCTGGCAAAGAGCTGGAACATGTTCCCGCCGACATGCCCGTTGGCGTCGACGGAGATGGCGCGCCAGGCCTCGAGATTCTCGAACCGGTTGTAGTGACAGTCCTGGAGGTGTGCCGGTGCCCACTGGCCCGTCGCCTTTTCCATATGACTGTCGCGCATCACGCAGTGGCTTGTGCCTTCCCAGAGGAACCAGCCGCCGCGTTCGGGCAGGAGCTGGAATCCGGACAGGACGATATGGCTACGGCCCTTCAGGAAGACACAGAGGTCCTTGCCGCTGCTTGCTTTGCCGCCGGACAGCACCACGGCGCGTGGCGTTGCGGCGCGGTAGGTGATGGGCGCTGCCTCGGTCCCGGACGCCGCCGGTTCGATGACGCCGGGGTAGGTGCCGTCAGGGAACGTCGCGGTGTCGCCCGGCTGGAGCGTCGCATTGGCCTTGCCGGTGGTCAGCCACGGTTGCTCGCGCGTACCGGGATCCGCGTCGTTGCCGTTCGGCGCCACGAAGTACTCGGTCGCTGTTGCGGCCAGCGCCACCAGCGGCACGGTCAATGCCAGGAAGCGTGGGACTGGGTGCATGTTGAAGCCTTGCGGGGGAAGGGTGAAGGTTTCAGACTTCAGGCAATGCCACTACTCGTCGTCCCATAGCTGCCGCGATGCCAACCGTGTCGAGAACCTTGCCGATGCGTTTCGTCCGTTCGTCGTCAGCCCGCCCGCCCGGCGTCGCGCCGTCTGCCGGTCTACCTCGACCGCAAACACTCTCGGCAAGGTTCTCGACACGGTTCGAACCCAGGGCTACGCGCAACCAGGGCTGTTTCAAGATCTGGCGTCGCGTCTCGGAAGGCCACACCTCCGCGCACACCCGGTAGGGGCGGCCTGTCCTCAGGCCGCCCCCCCCCGGCGTGGGGACACGCCGGGGGTACTCGCTGCACGCGACGGTCACGAATCTTGAAACAGCCCTGACGCGCAACTGGGGACTATGGACAATGGACCACGGACAATGCACCTTTTCAAGCCAGAGCCGTCAGGCACTTGCGCAGCGTGATGGCCAGAGGGGGACTTGGGGTCAGGCCTTGGAATGTGCAATTCGAGGCGAGGGCGGTAGTGTAGAGGGATGAGCAGACCACTACGGCTTGAGTATGGGGGGCGATGTACCATGTCACGGCGCGGGGGAACGAGCGGCGTGCGATTTTCCGTTCGGACGCGGACCGGTGTGGTGTGGTGGTCCAGCGAGATTCGGCTCGGTGCTGGCGGCGAGGTGCAGCCTCTGTTTGGTGACAACCCGGGGCGCGTCGCGACCCGGTCTATCCGCCCAGCAGCTTGCGCGCCTCGGTCTCGGACACGCCCTTGGCGACCAGGGCCTTGACGGCAGCCGCCATGATCGCTTCCTTCTGCCGGCGCTCATCTTCCTCGCGCCGCTGGGCCTCTTCGAGCTTCTGCATGGTCTCGGTGAGTTTGCCGTAGCTTTCTTCGTACAGGCTGGCCTGCAGGTGCAGGTCGTCCTGGTACGCCTCGTAGGCGTGACGCTCGGTCTCGCTCAGTTTCATGACGTCGAGTGTGTCCTTGGCTTCGCGCAGGCCCTTGGCGTCGAAGTTGCCGGGGATGTCCTCGTTCTTGAGGAAGTACACCCACTGATCCAGCCCGTCGCGTGCCACATCGTCGAACTTGTTGACGCGCAGGATGTAGTACTCCGGGAACAACTCGGCGACGTCATCGCAGCCGAACGCGGTGCGCTGTTCCGGGCTCAGCGTCAGCGTGTCCTGCGTGTGGATGCCGCGGAACTCGTTGCGGCCCAGGTACACGTAGTCGTTGCCCTGGCCCACGTCGAAGTACACGATGTTGACCGAGATGACGCGTTCGACTTTGGCATAGGCCTGGCCCCTGGGCAGAGTCTCGGTTACGGCGCGGGACGCATAGTACAGCATGCGCTGCAGGTAGTCGCCCTGCCGCGTGTGCTGCAACTCGATGATGATCTGCCGGCCCAGATGGTCGCGGACCTTCATGTCCACGCGCGTGACCTTGCCATCGCCCGAGTCCGCATTGCTTTCGCTCTCAAGGATCTCGGTGATCGTGATATCGTCGCGGAGCAGTTCCGAGAGGAACCCCTCCAGCACGGCGAAGTTCGCCTTGCTGCGCAGCAGACGCTTCATGGCCCAGTCGAAGCTGACGAGTTTCCGGGTTGGCATGGCATCACCTCGTTCGCGGCGCGGCTCGCGTGCCTGTCGCACCCGCTGGACCTCGCCGTTTCAGCGTGTACGCGGACCACCTTGGCCCTGAGTTGGAGTTCACAGCTTCAGCGTGTCCGGATTCGCGTTCCGGTCCGGATCGGTCCGTCCGTCGCCATGTCAAGGTCGCGGGCCCGGGGACACGCTGAAGCTGTGAACTCCAGCCGACTTCAAACACAGGCATGCGCGGACGTGTTCCGTATACCAAAATACTCACCGCGCGCACGGGATGCAACTCGCCCTGGCGCGGGCGGCGCGCTATGTTTCCGCATTCATGTCGCGTTCCGCCTTCATCCTCGCGTTTTTCGCCGTCGCGCTCGCCACCGCAGCGCCAGCATTGGCCGTTGCCCTCGACGTCCCAGCGCAGACCGCCCAGCCACCCGTCGCGTCACCCGGTCAAAGGGGTCTGCGTAAGGTCAAAGGGGTCTGCGTAACGAAAGCAACTAATTATAAGCATATTAGATTTTGTAGGTATGCTTGAAGGCGTTCTTAGATCATTTGG
>MHBL01000351.1 GCA_001803235.1 Lentisphaerae bacterium RIFOXYA12_64_32 | reverse complement strand
CCCGGGCGCACGCACGCCCCTACTGTGGGCATTCATGTTGCGCGCAACGGTGAGGCCTGGTGACAGACAGAAGCTAGGACTTGACAAGGTGGCACTCGGTGTGCAGGGAAACTTCCCCGCGCCCTTACGCTCGTCCCGCGGGCGGGCTGCATTTTTCGCCTTTGCCGTAGACGAAGCAGGTCACATGGCGCACCCCCTGCTGCGTTTCAGCTGGCCCGGTGATGCGGCGGCGTTCGCGGAGTCCGGCCACGGCCAGTGCCGCTGCAAAGCCTCGGGAGAAGTCGAAGCCCCATTCCTGCACGAGCAGCAGGCCGTCGTCACGGAGGACGCACGCTGCGGCGTCCAGGCCGCCGGCGATCTGTGGCGGGCGCCAATAGTTTGGCACGTAGAGGCTTTCGGCCAAGAGCAGGTCGAGCGACCCGGCGCGCAGCGCCGCCAGGGACACAGCATCGGCGAGTATGGCGTCGCGGAGTTGCCAGGTCCGACCCCGTCGCAGGGCGTCGAGGTCCAGGTCCAGGGCGGCGCTGAGGCGCATGCCGGGCAGGTCCTGCAGGAACCGACAGAACGTGCCGTGATTGGCGCCCAGGTGCAGGAATCGCAGGCCACGGTCGGTTTCTTCCGCGCCGGCATCGAGTATGGCGGCCAGCGCCGGGGCGTACATGCCCGGGTACTTGCAGGTGTCCAGCGCCGCCTGGCGCGACATTCCTGCGGTGTCCGCAACCGCTGTTCCGGTCTTGTCGCGCGACCGATCGTGGCGCTCAAACTCGGCGAGGAGTCCGGTCGCTCGTGCGAACGAATCCGCCGCCGGTTGTGCGTGCTGTCCCATGGGGCATCCTATCGTCGTAGTCAGCGAATGCGATGTCCGCAGGCGCGTGGCCCGAGACGGGAAGATAGCGTCTGACGCGGCGGCTGCCACTGCAGCCTGGTCCGCCTGGTAATGCGTCGCGGGTGGAGGGTTGGGGGTGGCTGCCCAAAGTGGCGGGACCGGGGCTGGCGCCTAGAGTGGTCGGAGCGAGCCGCTCCGACCACTCCAGGCGCCAGCCCCGGTCAACCGTCGACCTTATCTCCACCCGCGACTCCCATGTTACTGGCAGGGCGATTCCCGCCGCCGCCCGGCTCGTCCGGGCGGGGCGACGATGGGGGAAAAGGGGCGGGCCGTCCGCCCTCTTTCCCCCAATCGTCGCCCCGCGGGCGCAAGACCAGCGGCGTCGCGAACCGGCGCGAGTAACACCAACCTATGATCGGCCGGTCCGCCGGCCGGGGGGCGCTGACGCATTACCCGCCTGGGCGGCCCGTGATTGCTGCCGTGGGTGTTTCGGTCTATATTGGGAGGTTACAGTTGTTGCTGTTGTCCGACAATCGTCTTCGGGTTGCCAGTGGAGGTGCAGCATGGGTCCGCAGCATCGACGCGCGTTTACCCTGATCGAACTCCTGGTCGTGATCGCCATCATCGCGATCCTCGCATCGTTGCTGCTGCCGGCGCTGCAGACGGCCAAGGAGAAGGGCAAGGCCATTGTCTGCGTGGGCAACCAGAAACAGATCGGCATCGCCGTGATGCAGTACATTGGTGACTACGAAGGAGTATACCCGTATGGGATCCCGCTGGCGCCCGGGACGTTCAGCGCGCAGACGGATGTGTCGGGGATTGGCAGCCGGCCGCCGGCAGACCAGCTTGTGGAGTACATGGGCGGCAACCTCGAATCGTGGATTTGCCCGTCCGACCCCAAGCCGCAGAACACGAACTGGTGGATTTTCGACCGACGCCTCTACTTCACCGGCGTGAACAGCCGCTGCAGTTACTCGTTTTCCGAGGATGCCGTTTGGGGGATTGCGCGGTCCACACAGAACGGCAAGGCGCTGAAGGACACGATGATCCCGGAACCGTCGATTTTCGGCTACGTCGGCGAGGGTACCTGGGCGCCCAACGGCTGGGACTGGTACTCGTGCGACCCGACGTACATCATCCCGGCGTCGTCGCTGCCGCGGATCAACTGGGGCCACACCATGCGTGTGAATTTCCTCTACGGCGACGCGCACGTGCAGACGTTCAATCAGGTTGGCGTTGCGTCGAAAGTCCGCAGCCACCCGTTCTCGACGGCGCGGTGAGCATGAACCCAAACCGACCCAACCTCAACCGGGCAGCGAAGCACAATGTCTTCGGGGTGCGGACCCGTCCGGTGTCGGCCTCCAGGGGTGCGGCCGGCACCCAACCCCCGGGCGCGCAGGCGGCCCCGCCACCGGTCGAGGCGCAATCCGGGCTCGGTGCGGACTTTGCATCGCTCACACCCGACGTGATCATCGACGCGGTCGAGGCTGCGCACGGTCAGCGTCTGGCCGGATTCGCCAACCCGTTGAAGAGCTACATCAACCGCGTCTACGAGTTGCAGTGCGTCGACAAGACGCGGGTCATTGCCAAGTTCTACCGGCCCGGGCGCTGGTCGTTGGAGACGCTGCACGAGGAGCATGAATTCGTGCGCCAGTGCGCGGCGGACGACATCCCGGTCGTGGCCCCGTTCGCTCTCAGCGACGGTTCGACGCTGGGCACGGTTGAGGGCATCCGGTTCGCCGTCTACCCGAAGCGGCTCGGACGGCAGTGGGAACCGTGCAACGACGAGGACTGGCGACGCTTGGGGCGCCTGATCGGGCGCGTGCACGCGGTCGGCAAGCGCCAGGCGGCTACACACCGCGTCCGCCTCAGCCCGACCGACTCGACGGATCGCGATGTCGCCCAACTCCTGGACGGCGGGTTCATCTCGCCAAAGCACCGCAAGGCGTTCGCAGAGGTGGCTCGGGATATTCTGGACCTTATCCGGCCGCTGTTCGACGGCGTCGAGTTCTGCCGGATCCACGGCGACTGCCACTCCGGCAACATTCTCGACCGCCCGGGCGAAGGCCTGGCCATCATTGATTTCGACGACATGGTTGCGGGCGCGCCGGTGCACGACTTGTGGATGCTCCTGCCCGACCGTGCCGACCAAGTGCAACGCGAGCTCGACCTGATCCTGGAAGGCTACCGCATGTTCTGCGACTTCGATGCCCGGTCGCTGGTGCTCATCGAGCCGCTGCGGGTCATGCGCATGCTCTACTTCCAGGCCTGGATCAGCCGCCAGGTCGGCGATGCGGGCTTTGCGGTGAGTTTCCCGGAGTGGGGGACCGAGGCGTTCTGGATGCGCGAGATCGGCGGTCTGCAACGGCAATTGGATGTGATCCGCGACCACCTGCCGGACCCGGGCGCTGTGACCGAGGTTCGGGTGACAAGTCCCGAGGCGCCGCCCGCGCCCTGACCCAAGTCCTGACCGCCCTGTCCACGGCCTCCTGTTCCCTCGCTGCCACGTCCCTTCACGCTGCCACGTCCCTTCACGCTGCCACGTCCCTTCACGCTGCCACGTCCCTTCACGCTGCCACGTCCTTGCGGCGTGGAGCGACCCGCTGGCCCCCCAGCTACAACCGACGCCCCCCCCATTTCCTCCTTCGACCGAGGCACAAGGGAGAAGGCGCACGGGCAGGCGCAAGGGGGGACACTTAGGGTGGCCAGTAAGTGGCCAGGGTCAGGCCTTGACGTTTGCCATGTGGCCAACGGTAGAGTCAGATGTAACATGTTGGAGGGTAAGCCAAGGCGGCGCGTCGCCCGCAACCCAAGCGAATCGCCGCCACCCTCACCCCATCCCTCTCCCACCGGGAGAGGGCGGAGTACCTACCGAGACACATGTTGCTTTTCACCACAGTTCCCGGGAATCAAGGCACTCGTCCGATGTCGCCAGGCTGCAAACGGCAAGGCCTCCGTGCCCCCTCCGTGCCTCCACGAAGGGCGTCCCCTTTCTCCCCTGTCGCGGCGACAACGCTGGCAACGCAGTACGACAGAAGTCCCTTCCATGGGTGCATGTCCAGTGACTCCCCTTCAACGTCTGCGCCATCGGTCTTCCAAGGGTAACCTTCGCTGCGCTCGGTTGCCCGCGGGTCGCGGGGAAGGCAGCAGAACAGGCATGTCTCTTCGGACGGCTTCCCGCCGGCAGCGCCCCGGAATCCGGCCGCGGCGTACGGAGAGAAAACATCCGGAGTGCCGCACTTTTTTCTCGCGTCAGGGCTTGACAGGGTCAGCCAATAGCGGAGGAATAGGTCAGGGCTGTTTCAAGATCCGTGACTGTCGCGTGCGGTGAGTACCCCCGGCGTGTCCCCACGCCGGGGGGGGGCGGCCTGAGGACAGGCCGCCCCTACTTTATGGGAAACATATCATGAACTGGTTCACATTCAGGAACAGGATGTTCGATCTGGGTTGTTTCAGCATCCAGCAGGTTTACGCGTGGCAGCCGGGGTTTGACCGCAACAACTTTGTCCGCTGGACACGGAAAGGATATCTGGCGCGCTTGCGTCAGGGGTTGTACGCATTCCCTGAGTACCGGAGCAAGCCGGAGTTTGCGGCGTATTTCGCGGGAAGGATTTATAATCCGTCGTACATCAGCCTGCATTCGGCGCTTGCGTTCTACGGGCTGATTCCTGAATCCGTTGTGCAGATTACCAGCGTGACCTCGCTGAAGACGGCCGTGTTCAGGAACGATTTTGGCGAGTATTCGTACAAGAGCGTCCGGGATGACCTGATGTTCGGGTATGTGCCGCGTCTGCTGGCGGACGGTCGTGCGACCGCGTACGCCACCCGTGAAAAGGCGTTGCTGGATCTGCTCTATCTGTATCCGTTCTGCAACACGGAGCAGGCACTTGCCGATCTCCGGCTTGACGGGGAGGTCCTGCAGGAGGATTTGAATCGCGCCGAATGGGAGTTGCTGGCGGCGCGTTTTCATTGCGCGGCACTCGAGAAGCGCATGCGACTGTTATCCAAGGTGTATGGCTTATGATCGCAATAGACCGGATCAAGGATTTCTACCCCGCCGCCATGAGCGGAAACGTGGGTTTTCTGAAGCATATCCTCAAAGAGTATGTTCAGTTGCTGGCGCTCGACTATCTTTCCGCGACGCCTCATGTCCGGAAGATGACCTTCATCGGGGGCACGAGCCTGCGCTTGGTCAAGGGGATTGACCGGTTTTCCGCGGACTTGGATTTCGACTGCAATGATCTCTCCGAGGGGGAGTTTGCCAGGATGTCCGACGATGTCCTTGTGTTCCTGCAACGCAATGGGTTCAGGGTGGAGGCCAGAGACAAGGACAAGAGCCGGTTGACGGCTTTCCGCCGCAGCCTCCATTTCCCCGAGTTGCTGTTCGAACTGGGGCTCTCCGGACACAAAGACGAGCGTTTCATGCTGAAACTCGAGTCCCAGGATCAGGGGGTGCCGTATGCGCCGACCCTGGGATTCATCAAGGGATGCGGGCTCTTTTTCGCCTTCCCGGTTCCGCCGGATGCGGTGCTGTGCGCCATGAAGATCGCCGCCATGCTCAACCGAGGTAAGGGCAGGGACTATTACGACGTCATGTTTCTTCTGGCGCAGACGAAGCCGGATTATTCATTCCTGGCGGCACGCTGCGGGATTCACGACTTGCCGGAACTGAAGGCGGCGGTCGAGACATCGCTGATATCGGTGGATCTGCGGCAGAAGCGGAAGGACTTCGAGCACTTGCTGTTCCATCGTGACAACAGCCAGCGCATCCTGCATTTTCGCGAGTTCATCCAGTCGCTGTAGAATCAGCAAAGCCAAAGCACAACCATCCCACTGAGAGCTCCGGTTCCGGGCACGTGCCCGACAAGGATCACGCCGCGCCTCGCAAGCAGGGCTGTTTCAAGATTCGTGACCGTCGCGTGCAGCGAGTACCCCCGGCGTGTCCCCACGCCGGGGGGGACAGGCCGCCCCTACCGGGTGTGCGCGGAGGCGTGGCCTTCCGAGACGTGGTGCCAGATCTTGAAACAGCCCTGCCTCGCAAGAGGCAACATCTGCGGGACGAGAATCAACGCCATAGATTGCCTGTTCCCGTTTTCCCTTCAGCACCAGGAAAACACCGGCGCACGCACCCGCACGCCTGGTGACGGTTCAGCCCGCGAAGCCGCGGGCGCTCCAGGGGGACCGCGTCTCCCGGGCCTTGAACGCCTTCCACCACACCCCGTCAGTAGAACAGCATGATGCCGAGGCGGATCTGCGACGAAACGCGCTCGTCGTACTCGAGGATGCTTTCCCCGTAGCCGGCGAAGTATTGCAGGTGCAGGTAGAGGTGCGGTGCCGTGGCGAAGAGGCGGTCCAGGGGATAGGCGAAGTCGATCTGGACACTGTCTTTGCGGGCCTCCATGCCTTTGCGGAGCGTTGTGGACAGCATCCAGCCTTCGGATTGTTCCAGTCGCAGCGTGAGATCGGCGTAGCCGCGGTAGTCGGCAATATCCTTGTTGTCCGACTTCTCTATGTACTCGTAGACTCTGGGCGCCACCGTGAGCGAGTACTTCTCCGGATCGCCGAGCTTAAGGATGGGTTTGATGTAGACCGTGTTGATGCTCCGCGAATTGCTTTCCGCCTCGCCATTGGATTCGTGCTGCAGGCCGGTCTCCCAGCCGAGGCGGTATAGGAATGAATCGCGGTCCTTGCCGCCGTCGTGGAGGAAGAGGCCGGGCTTGTAGCTGGTGTCGTGGAAGGGGGCCGATTCCTCGCCGACGTCCCAAATCGAAGTCTGGGTGTAGCCCAGGTAGAGGTGGCGCATGAGCCAGGGCGTCTGGTTGCCGAACAACTGGTACTTGAAGCTGATCTGGAATTTGGCCTCGGGGGTCTGGCCTTGGCCGGCTACGATGTAGACCGGCTCGTAGGGCGTAAAGTGGGCAAAGTGTTCGGCCGGACCGTGCCGGCGCTTCGAGGTCGATTCTGGTTCCAGCGATTGTGCCGTGTCGGGCTCGTGCAGTTTGATGTCGGCCGGGCCTGGCGGTGCGGCGGCGGTCGTCATCGACGTCCCCGGCGGCAATTCCACGAGGACTGGCGGCGCCGGCAGTTCGGGAAGAGTCACCCGCACGATCCCCGTCGCGTCGGCCGGGACCGGGCCCTGGTACGCGACCTTGCGAAACCCTTCTGCCGGCAGTGTCGTCCCGGGCGGGATCGGCACGGTGGCGGTCAGGTTCCCGATCCACTCGCCGCCGCCCGTGGCGCTCAGGCGGCACGCCAGCGTGTCGGGAAGCTCCAGCACGGCCGGTTCCGGTCCCGGGTTGTGCGCATACAGCGTGACCGTTAGCGTGTTCCGTTCCGCGGTCGGCGTCATGACCCAGTCGAGTGTGGCCGCGGGACAGCAGCGGCCGGTCGCCAGGACCGCGGCGATTCCGATCAATGTGACGAGTCTGCCCATGATGCTCCGAGTGCGTCGTTTCCGTGTTTGACAGGGCGGCAATATAGCAACAAGTCAGGCAATACACGCAGCTCTCACCGGAGAATCTCCCGCCCGCCGCGTCAGCCGTCAACCGTTTGCGTACGACCTCGTGATGCGTCAGTGAAGGTGGGCGCCGGGCCTCCTGACCCGGCGCGACGCAGCGTCGCGCCGAACCAGGCCAGGCCGGGAGACCTGGCCTCCACCTCGGACTGACGCAGCACACGACCTCTCGCGCGCCTTTGGCAATTTCAGCTCCCGGAGTATAAGATACGACCCCCGCGGTGTCGAAGCGTACGCGGTCCGGGGCCACCCAGAACTCCGTCAGGCATTGGCGTCGGCGCGCGAGTCAGAGAAGGGGCAAGGACAGGGGCAAGGACGAGAGGGATTTGCACAGGAGAGCGGCGCATGAACCTTCGTTTCCTCGGCATGTTGGCATCCGTGATTGCTCTGTCCGGCTGCGTCCACCAGCTTCCTGCCGAGCCGCAGCCGGCGGTCGCATACTGGACGTTCGATGGTGACTTAATCGACCGGGCCGGGCGCGGGAACGACGCGAACGCGCAGAAACCGCAGTTCGTCGCCGGTTCCCGCGGGCAAGGCCTGAAATGCGTCCAGGGCCCGGCGCTCGTCGCTGACAGCGCAGAGCTGCGACTTGCGCCGGGGTTGTGCGTCGAGTGTTGGGTGAAACTCGACGCACCGCTGCCGGACGGCCAGGCCATTGTCGTCAAGGACGGCGAATACATGCTGCGCGTGGACCCGACTGGCGAGGGGGGGAACTTTGCCTTCTTCGTGTACCTGGAGGGTTGGGAATCGCGAGTTCGGTCGACGGAATCGCCCAAGGTCGGCGAGTGGTATCACCTTGTCGCGCGCTGGGACGGGAACGAGATTTCGCTCGCGGTCAACGGCGACGAAAATCGCGGGCCGCGGACCGGTGTGCCGGCGCCAACGGAGCAACCCTTGCGCCTCGGTTTTGCGGACGGCGTCATTGACGAATTGCGGATCGAGAACGCCGGGGCCACGCAGTCGGGGGTGGCGCACTGGTCGTTCGACGGCGACTTGCGCGACAACGCGGGCAAGGGTCACGATATCGCCGCGGAGGAGGCACGTTTCGTTCCCGGACGCTGCGGGCAAGCCCTTCGGTGCGACGCGGAGCAGGTTCAAGTTCCGAGCACCCCGGACCTGCAGTTGGCGCCGGGGCTGCGGATCGACTGCTCGGTCTGCTTCGAGCAGTTGCCGACCGACAGCCGGTATATCGTCATCAAGGACGGCGAGTACCAACTCCGCCTGAACTCGCAGAAGGAGGGGGGACGTTTCGCGTTTTTCGTGAATCTCGGCGGTGCATGGGAGCCGCGTGTCTCGTCCGCAGAACGTGTGAAAGCGGGTGTCTGGTACCGGCTCATCGCCAAGTGGGACGGGCTCGCCGTCACCCTCGACGTCAACGGCGAGAGGGAGCGCAGCGTGCGCTCAGGTTCGCCTCGCCCCGGCGACAGCCCTCTGGGGATCGGTGTGATCGACGGCCTCATTGACGAACTGCGAATCGAGAATCCACGACTGCCGCTCCTGCGCGTCCGCGACGTGGCACAGGAGCGCGCCATCTTGCGTGCTGGCCGTCCCGAGAAGCTTACCGCCGTGATCCAGAATCTTGGTACAGAGGCGGAGGCGGTCGTTGCCCGGCTTGAACTGCCGCCGGAGGTTAAGAATCTCGGCAGCAGTGTTCACGAGCTGGGAGTTATGCCGCCCGCCGACACCCGAACCGTCGAATGGACGGTACAAGCCGAGCATGAAGCGAGCGTCACGGCGAACGTCCGCCTGACCGCTCAAGGCTGTACACCGGTAACCACGCGCCGAACGCTTGCCTTCTTCCCATCCTCCGACCAACCGACGGCTCTCCTTGCGGCAAGCGCCGCAACGTCCACACCTGACGGCGCCGGGGCCGTGACCTACTACGTCGACAGCGCGGCGGGCAACAACGCCAACTCCGGCATGTCACCTGACACGCCCTGGCTGGATTTCACGAACATCAACGGGAAAACGCTCGGCCCCGGCGAGAGACTTCTCCTGAAGCGCGGCAGTGTGATCAACCAGGAACTGAACGTTTCCGCGTGCGGCACGGCGGAGAACTGGGCGCAGATCGGTGCGTACGGCGCCGGGGCGCGGCCGATCATCCGCCGCAACTGGGACATCGATGAGCGCTGTGTTCTGGTGCGTAATCCCGATTTCCTCCGCATCAGCAGCCTGGTCGTGTGCTACGCGGCCAAGGGCCTGGTGGTCTACTACCAGGCCGGTGGCCACGCGGGGCTGGTCATCGACGACTGCATCGCACACCACATCGAGGGTCTCTACCGGCCGAACAGCCATGGCATTCCGGAATGGCGTGACCGCAACGGCTCCGTCGGCGACGGGTTGGGGAGTTCCGCCGGCATCGCGATCGTCGGCGCGCACGCGAAGGACCTGGTGATGCGGAACTGCGAGGTGTTCCAGGACTCCTGGGGGTTCTTCGTCAAAGGCGATGCGGTGACCATCGATCGCGTGTACTGCCATGACAACTACGCGCACAACACCAGCCCGCATCCGGCGCTCGTCAGCGCGAGGCGGTCGTTTCTCCAGAACAGCATTTTCGACGCGCCCGGCTGGCACGCCTTCGCCGGCACGATGGGGATCATGCTGTGCGACCCGCAGGGCTTGATCATCCGGAACTGCACCTTCCGTAACCAACCGGATTCCGGCAGCCACGATGAAGGCGGCATCGATTTCGAGAACATGGGCAACGGCTGCCTGATCGATCACTGCACGTTCCAGAACAACGCCGGCGCGGCCATCGAGGTGTTGGGGCTGCAAGTGCCGCAGCCCAGGAACGTCGAAATCATGAACTCACGCTTCATCAAGAACAACACTGCCCGCAAGCTGGGGCCCTCGGAGATCTACATCTGGGGCAAGCAGCCCAACCCTGAGGTCTGCTGCAGTACGGGCACGATTCACGACAACGGGTACGTTACCAACCCCGGTGTCGAGTTCTTCGTGAATGAAGCGCCACAGACGACCTTGTGGACGCTGCGCGACAACACCGGCTATGCCACGGTCGAGGAACTGCAGAAGGCCATGCCTTTCAACGATCCGCCGGTCGTGAAGGCGGGCCCGGACATCCGCGCCCACAGCATGACCGTGCGCCTGGCGGGCAGCGTCATCGACGACGGGAAACCGGGCGTGGGGCCGCTGATCGTGAAGTGGGAAGTGCTGGAAGGTCCGGGTGCCGTCACGTTCCAGAACGACGGTGCGCCTGAGACCACGGCCGAATTTTCGGTCCCGGGCGATTACCTGCTGAGGCTCGTCGGCGATGACGGTGAACTGTGGTTGAGCGACATGGTCGCGGTCCACATCCTAGCGCCGGGCGTGTCCGTGGCCAAGGCATGGGAGTTCAACGCGCCCCTGGACAAGGAGGGCTGGACCGAGGTTAACCCGGGCACGCGTGTTCAGGAATGGCTGGACCAGAAGTGGCCCTGCAAGTCGGACCCCGTGAAGTACGTCGCGGGCGGGTACTACATCCTCGCCATCGAGGGCAGTCCGGATGCACACCTGCTCTCCCCCGACAACTTGGGTGTCGACCTGACCGCGAACCGGACAATCAAGGTCCGGTTCCAGAACCATACGCCGACAACCCGGATGCGTTGCAGATTTATCACCGATGCGGATGCCGTCTGGGACGACGTCAAGAGCAAGGACTTCGACGTGGTGGCCAACGACAACGCGCCCCGGGACTACGCCGTGGACATGTCGACCGTTCCCGCATGGACCGGTCGCCTCAGGCAGTTCCGGCTCGACCTCGCCACCGGCGAACCGCTCACCGGGACATGCCGCGTCGACTACATCTGGATCGACAGTTCCAAGGCGCCGCCCGTTGAAGCGCGGCCTTGAGGCATGGGCGACACCCGCGTTCCTCAATGCTGCTGAGGTTTTCCCCCGCTGCGTGCCCCGTCGTGCTCGGCAAACCCGTTGGCCTCGCGGCGGATCGTGGCCACCGGCAGCGGCATGTGGAGTGCGGCGACAGAGGGCGAGTGAGCGCCCGGCGACGCCGCTTTGGCTGGAGTGCGTTGCGCGGGCAATGCGCCTCAGCCAAAGCGGTGTCGCGCCGCCCGTGGCGGACTTGCCACCGCGCTCCATAGGGTGACGTCGACGGAGAACCTCAGCAGCATTGCGCGTCCCCCCCCCGGCCGCACCGAGCCGCAGGCTCTTTGGAGTGCCTGGTCCCTGGGGCATCCGGTTGTGCGCTTGCGCCGGTTCACGGGCTGCGGGGGGCGATGCGGAAGTCGTCGAGGAAGGCTTCGACCTGTGCCGCATTGAACGAGTGGATCCAGAATCGGAACTCGCGTGTTCCCTCTGTCACGGTAAACGGACACGCGAACTCGCGCCACTGTCCGATCTCGGCAGACTCCGGACGCATGATGATCTCCTTCCCCTCCGGGTTCAGAGCTTTGCCCCCAGCGTCGGAGCCCTGGATGTACAGCCCGATGTCCAAACCCTTGCCGCTCACGAGGAAGACACGGCCGCTCAGGAGGTAGTCGCGGCAGCCGTCCCGCACCGGCATGCGCCCGGACGTGACGCTGGACCCCGCGTCCTTGCCCGGGTCGATGATGTGGAGAGATGTCGACCCGGTGGCGGCGCGCGCGGTCGAGATCTCGCTGATGCCGTTGTCGGCCAGTTGCCAGCCGAAGCGGCCATACTCGAACCCGCCGTTGCGCAGCATGTTGTCGGAGTCGGTCCCGAGCCCCGTCAGCGGTTCGATGCGCACCGTGATGGCGGCCTCGGTCACCGGCGCCTTGAAATCCAGGCCGATGCGCAGGGGACGGTGGCCGTCTTCAATCTGTTTTTCAGTGGCCGCGATTTCGCCCCCGACGGCCTCGCAGCTCACGCGCGCGCCTTCCGTTTGGCCCAGGATGGCCAGCAGCGGCCAGTCTTTGCGATCGCAGGTGCCGAACGTGACCAGGGCTGTGCCGAACGTCTGCGGCGTCGTGAACTTGACCGTATCGGTGACGGTCAGCATCGGCGTCGGCGTGCGCACGTAGACGAACGTTCGCGTCAGTGACGCCAGTTCCGGCACGTCGTATGCCGAGGCGATGTCGAGGACCAGCGTGTCCTGGGCGTCGGAGAAGTCGGTGCTGACGACCTTGGCGGCGGCCGCCGCACCCGACTTCTGCAGCTTGCCCGCGACCACGGGCACCGGGTGCCCGAGCGAGTTCAGGACGTTGCTGTCGTAGCGCTTGGGGCTGAAGGTGCGAGCGGTGTACTCTTCGCCGCCGGGATCGCGGAGCACCTGGTCGTCGTTCACCACCACGACATACGAACCGAGGTCGTTGTGGTTGTGGTGCTCGGCGTTGTTGCCGCCCTTGAGTGCGACCGCAAACGGATCCGACGTGCCCCCTAGCGGGCGGCAGATCAGCACGCCGCCTTTATCGAACCACGTTCGAATGCCAACTCCCGACGTGTCAGCGGACGCGGGCGCGGTGCGGGTGGCGCTGTTGGGAAAAGCGAACATCAGCGATTCAAACAGTGAACCACTCCAACCTGTTTCGAATTGCTTCTCCCATGCTTGCGCGCCCAACCCGAACCGGCGGCTGATGAAATACATGTAGCGTCCGGGCGGCGCACAGCTCGGCGAACAGTCGGCAAAGGCCGGGTAGATCCGGTTCACGATTTCGATGCCGAACGGGAACAGTGCCGGTTTTCGCGCGTCCGGCCTGGCCAGCATATCGATCGCGCCGCCCGTCGATTGGTAGATCACCTCGGACAGGAGCACGTAGTGCCCGAACCCGTACCCCCAGTAGCCCAGGCCTTCAGTGCAGTATCCGTCCGCCGTGAAACCGCTCAGGAAGCTCCGGGAATACTTCTGGGCCGCCTCTACATAGAAGGCACGCTTTTCCGGACTCTCGAGCAGTGCCAACGCTGCCCCGGTAACGCCGGCCAGGCAGACCGCGTTCCAGTTGTTGGTGGTCGTCATCCACCACATAGGCTTGGCGCGGCCTTCGACCATGTCCCGGTACGGGGCGAGCACGCGCCGGTGCACGTTGGCCTCGATCACCCGGCGCAACTCTGGAGTGAGCCGGTCGCCGAGAATGTGGTGGACCAGAGCCAACTCCCAGGCCATGGCAGACGACCACAGGTCAATGGTCACCTGGCGTCCGTAGAAGTCGTCGAGGGACCGATCGTGGGCCGGCAGCACCCAGGTTTTCTCCGCACAGACGACGGTCACGATCTCCGCGATCGCCGCGAGGAACCGACCCTTGTCCTCCAGGCACTCGGCCAGCACCAGCGGGCGAAGGCGTCCGCGCCGCTTCGACTCCGCGCGTTCCCAGTTCTTGCGGATGCCGGTGCGTGAGAAGTCGAGGTACAGGTCGTCGGGTACCTCGTCGATGGGGGACTTGAGCAATTCCTCCGCGCTGCCGATAACACGTGCGAACTCCGCAACCACGGCGAGACGTTGCCATGCGGCACGGTCGGAGATCGGAGGTCCGAAGCCGCTCGGTTGCGCTGGCAACAGCGTCGAACCAGCCACGGGTTCGACCGGAACAACGGTGTCCGAAATGACGGGCATGTCGTAGGCCGGCTGGGGAGCCACGGTCTCTTGTTTCATGACTACAGACTCCTTGACGTTTTGCGGTCTCGCCTCGCCGACCGCGGGGGTGCCTGAGGGCAGGTTGCGACGGCACCCGCACCCCAGGCAGATCGCGGTGAGCACAGCCACAGTCTTGACCACCTTGCCAGGGACCATCACGTACCTCCGTGAAGGACAGCAATCATCGTTCTCCGTCCGCCAGGCCTTGCACCGTGGACAAATTGAGCGCCCATGCCCAGTTCACCTGCCGTGCACTATGGAGTGCGGCGGCAGAGGGCGTGAAAGCGCCCGTCGACGCCGCTTTGGCTGAGGTGCGTCGCACGGGCAACACGTCTCAGCCAAAGCGGTGTCGCCCCGCCCGCGGCGGGATTGCCTCCGCGCTCCATAGGTCCGTGGCGCCACCCCGGTTTCTGCGGATCGTCCAGGTTGCTCGTTTCGAGGGGGCCTGGCCACTGCGGGGAACATACGTGAATCGGTGTAACCGCGCAAGCCCGCGCTCGGTTGTAGCAGGGCTGTTTCAAGATTCGTGACCGTCGCGTGCAGCGAGTACCCCCGGCGTGTCCCCACGCCGGGGGGGGGGCCTGAGGACAGGCCGCCCCTACCAGGTGTGCGCGGAGGTGTGGCCTTCCGAGACGCGGCGCCAGATCTTGAAACAGCCCTGCGGTCGTAGGGTCGGCCTTGCGGGCCGATTGCCCGCCTCTTTGGGGTCAGCCCGCAAAGGTCGGGAATGCGGTGCCTTCTCTGGCATGAAATATGCGTAGACCGCGCATGTGGTTCTTAGGGTCTTGGCGGCTCCGCACCCGGCGTCGCCGGGTGCGGAGGAGCACGGCGTGTGGCGACGTTGGTCTTGGGAGCACTCCCCGTCAATCTGAGGTGTCTGGATGCGCAGGCCGAAAATTCTCGTTGTGGATGACGAACCCATGATCCAGAAGGTCCTGGAGCGGGTGATCGAGGCGACCATTCCGTCCGACATCACCACGGCGTCCAGCGGCTACCAGGCATTGGGTCTGCTGAAGCGCGAGCCCTTCGACGTGGTCATCACGGATTTTTCCATGCCCGGCATGGATGGTCCGGAGTTCCTCGCGATCGTCAAGGACCTCCGCCCCGACGCTGTGCGTCTGATCTTCACCGGGAACGACGGGGCGGATTCAGCGCTGCGTGCCGTGGATGTGGCGCACCAGTACTTCCTGAAGCCTACCGCCATGATGACCATCAGTGACCGCATTCAGCGGGTCCTGAAGATCCGTGACCTGCTGCCGGAGGCCTGCTCGCTGGAGCAGATCGTTTCGCAAATCGAAACCCTGCCGTCTATTCCCGCCGTCTACCATGAACTGGAGGTGGAACTGCACAACCCGGACGTGTCCATGGAGAAGATCGGCAAGATCGTGGCGCAGGACATCTCTCTGAGCGCCAAGGTCCTGCAGCTGGTCAATTCGGCGTTTTTTGGTCTTCGCGAGGGTGTGTCGAATCCCGCCCAGGCGTCGACCCTGCTGGGGCTGAAAGTGCTGCAGGCGCTCATCCTGACGACGCACATCTTCTCGGAGTGGAAGGATAAGAAATTGCCCGGTTTCTCGATCCACGACCTGTGGGACCACAGCCTCGGAACCGCGGCGATCGCGCAGGAGATCGCCTTGGCGGAGGCGGCCGACACGGCCACCAAGGAGGACTTGTACGTTGCCGCGCTCTTCCACGACATCGGCAAACTGATTGTCGCCGCGAACCTGCCGGACTCGTACCTGCGGGTCCGGGAAATCTGCCGGAAGGACAAGGTTTCCGAGGTGGAGGCGGAGATTCAGGTCATGGGGGTGTCGCACGCCGAGGCCGGCGCGTACCTCCTGGCGGTTTGGGGATTCTCGGACGCCGTGGTCAACGGCAGTGCTTTCCACCACCACCCGGAACGCCACGCGGCAGGCGTCAGCCCCGACACGGTCGTACCTCTCGACAGCGTGGCGATCGTTCACGTGGCCGACGTGTTTGAGCACGAAACGCGGGGCGATGTCTCTCCGACCAGCCTCAAGCTGAACGCGGCGTATCTGCGCTCCGCCGGCGTCGTCGACCGTATCTTCCAGTGGCGCAGCGTCGCCACCCTCGGCCAACGCGCCAGTGTGCGCAGAATCTGAGGCGTTCACGGGAGTATCGCCATGCCTGAGTCTGCGTGCCAACCCGAGCGTTTCGATCCGCGGGTGCGGCGCCTCATTGCGCCGGGTCGTGTCGTGTGGACAGGCGGCGCGGTGGTGCCGGAGAACCTCGATGCGTTGCTGCGCCCGGGCTGCGGACAGGCGTCGCTGACGGCGCCGAAGGGGTGCGTACTCCGCAAGGGCGCGGCGTTTCTTTGATGCGGCGAGGCGCAACAGATCCTGGACGCGGGCGTGCTGAGTTTCGTCCAGAAACCGTTTGTCCTGGCCGATCTGTCGCACCAGGTCAAGTACGCGCTTGACCGGCAACTGTAGCGCAAGGATGTGCGCCGGCCTGGTCCGAACCGTCACTTCTGCGTGATGCGTCATTGAAAGTGCTGACATTGCGATGCGCTGCTGGAGTTCACAGCTTCAGCGTGCTCCCCAGGGCGCTTCGAAGACACGCTAACCACGGACAACGCACGGCGAGAAGGGCTGCACCATGCATGGTGGCCGACCTCCTGTGTGTGTGAGTGAGTGAGTGTGTGTGGGTGTGTGTGGGTGTGTGTGTGTGTCGATGATATCGATGAAGTCGATGGCGTCGAGGGTGTGGGCTTTCTTCTTCCTCACCACACACCCACATACTCCCGCACTGCCCCTACCGCACGCCCTGCGCCTCCAGGCGTTTCAGTCCGTCCAGAATGATTGCTTCCACGCCTTTGGCAAGCGAGGCTGGGTGACCGTACTCGTGCGCGCTCACGGCTTCGTAGCCGCCTTCGTCCAGCATGGCGGAGGTCGGGAGGTAGAGTTGCGCGCCATCGGTGTAGCCGAGCGGGAAGGTCGTGCCTTTGCCCTTGTAGAAGTCGAGCATGAACAGGCCCAGCTCCGCGACCGCCTCGCCCTCGAGGCCGATGAGGCGCAGTCCCTTGCCCAGCGCCACGCCGTGCAGTGTGATGGACACGGAGGTGGCGAGTTTCTGGCCGCGCTCGAGCCGCTCGAGTTGCCGCTTGGCCCAGAGCCGGCGGACCTCGTCGGTCTTCGCGTCCGCGCCCAGCGCCTCGAATCCCGCCCGGTCCATGGCGGGCTTGAGTGGCCATTCCATGTCCACCAGGCCGCACCGGATCTTGGGCTCGATCCGGGCGAGTCCCGTTCCGATGCCTCGGAGGACTTCCTTCGCGAGCGTGTGGCCGGCCTGCGCGACTTCGTCCCAGGTGCCGCCCCGCCACTTGTCGCCCTGGCCGATGATGCTGGCCTTGGCGTCGCCGCCACAGCCTTGGAGGAACAGGCTGCACGTGGCGCCCAACTCGCGGTCAAGCATGTCCATGGCCGGGCCGGGAAAGTCGGCGGAGATTTCGAACCCGCCGATGGTTGACGGGTGGCATGATACGGAGAACAGCAGGCAGACCGGCTTGCCGGTTGTGTCTTTGATGAGGCAGAACGGCAGCAGGTCGCACACCGCGCCCTTCGGGTTCGGCGCGAACTGGATATTGCCCTGCTCGTCCCCTTTGCGTCGGCTCATGGGGACGGACGAACGGGTGGCGCCGGCCCAGAGCGTCACGTCGCGTGCATTGTCGCGCGCCTCGCATCCGGCCCGTACGGTGGCCTTCTCGACCTCGTCGGCATACAACCTGTCAGGCCCTTTGTCATAGTCGGCGAAGGACCAGGTCGTGCCGAGGACGGGGCCGCAGTGGGTGTGGGAGGTGTTCAACAGGATGCGTTTCGGCGCCAGGTCCAGCTTGCGACCGACGGCGCCCTTGTAGCGGTCGGCGTCCGACCTGCTGAAGAACAGCAAGTCAAAGCCCAGGATCAGCATTTCCTCGCCCTGGTGCGACAGGTACAGGGCCCGGACGAACAGATTGTCGTGGACCTTTTCGCAGCCGTGATCCCGATCACGGCCTGCAAACCCGTACATCGTGGTCCCTGTCGGTGGGGTGATGCATACTTTGGCGAAGCCGGCTTCCATAGTTCACTCCTCACAGGTTCGTGTGCAGGCTGGGAAAGAGGCGGCGCGTCACGGCTTGCCCTCGAGCTTGTCGTGCATCTTGTCGGCCATGCGGCGACCGAGTCCCAGGGTGCCGGCGGTGCCGAAGTGCACGCGGTCGGCAGCATCGCTGCCCGGGGCCCAGTCCTTGAACAGGCTTGTGCCGCTGCAGGCGTGCTTGATGATGGCGAGCTTGCGGTCGGGCTCGAGCTCTTGCAGGCGGTTCCCGAACCCGAGTTCGGGTCCGAAGCGGTCGGGCGACTCGGACGCCTGACGCAGCGGCAGCCAGGTGTTGGGCTCTGTGCCGCTGTGCAGGTGCCCGCCCGAATGGAACAGCAGCACGCGCGCGTCCGGAATCACGCCGTCCGGCAGGTTTGCCAAGTAGCCCTGGCCGGTCGCGTTGGACTGGCCGCCGATGAGGTACACATCGACCGGGGTTGGCGGTGCGGCCTGCGCCAACGGCACGGTCACCGCTGCGCCGAGCGCGAACACGTTCACGGCCAAGGCCAGTCCGGATCTCATCTTGGGGACCTCTTCTGTGGGGGATCGCCGTTCGATGACACGGCCGACAAGGCGCCTGTCGGCCCGGTTGCGGGGATGAGCGCAGTCCTGCCGTGGCTGACGCCGCGGGGGCTCACTCGTGCCAGACGAGAGGAAAGCGCTCGGGGTGGCGCAGAGACTCAAGCTCCATGTCGATGTCCAGCGCGGGCCAATGCAGGTCCTCCCCGTCGAACTCGACGCTGAAGACGTCTTCCGCCTTGGCGGTCTTGAACTTCGGGCAGCGCTCGTAAGGAAGGAAGTACTCCCGATCCACGTGGATCATGATCCCCGTGCGGAAGATACCGGTGACCTCAGCGACTGAAGTGCTTTTCCCAAGCACTGACGATTTCATGGTGGTGGTCCTCGATGATCCTGCGGATCTCGCCGAGTTCGCTCTGGTTGAAGCCGCGCCCCGCGGCCTGTTCAACTGCCGGTTCCAGCCAGAACTTCGCCTTGCCGTTCTGCCGTTTCACGTGGATATGGACCCGGCTCTCCTCGTTGGAGTTGAAGTAGAACCTGTAACCGTGAATCTGCAGGACTGTAGGCATCCATTCCTACCGTATGGCTATCGCTATGGCGTTCTGCCACTGAGAAACAATAGGGCTGTCCGGAACCGAATGCAAGACTGTCTTGCTGCTCTTGGTGATGCGCCAGAATGTGTGGGCAGGTCGCGACGACATGGAACCCCGCTTCTCCGCAACCGGGGTATCGGCGAATGGCCTTAGACCACGGGCAACAGAGAACCCGTGTTCCGGGGCTTCCCGCCGGTTCTCGGCCGGTTCATTCACCGGTTCTCAGCGGACCGCGGCGCCGAGGGCGCGGAGTTGGCGCACGAACGGTTCGGGGATGAGGCCGTTCGCCTTCCCGTCCTTGCCGATCGGCACATCCCACGAGATGACGCCGCCGACGTTGTTGACGTGGCGCGTGTAGCCGATGGCCAGTTCGTCCGGGAAGCGCGGTTCGGTCCCGCCGCACCAGTAGCAGCCCATGAACGTGAGAAGGTGGTACTGTGCACCGTTCACGAACCGGCCGGGCGGCATACCCCAGTACTTGGCCGGCTTGTTCGGGCGGTTCCAGTGCGAGTCCATCACGACCGGAAACGAGTCTGCCACCTCGCCGGCGGTGTAGTCCTCGAACTCGCTGTGACATACGACGGGCACCTTGACGCCCGGGTTGAACGCCACGATGCTCTCCGGATTGCCGGCCTTCATGGCTTCGGCGAACGAGCGGAAGTTCGGCGCGTCCGGGTTGCGGTACATGCGGTCGGCGTAGTAGCAGCCGTCGATCCACCAACCCCAGACTTTCTTGCCCCAGCGCAACGACCACTCGCGGATGATCGCCTCCCAGTTGCGCTGGAAGGCGCTGAGCCGTTCGTCCATGTCCGGTCCGGCGACGTAGCGGCCGGGACGCAATTGCCACGAGGACGCGTCCCAGGACGGGGTGCACTTCAACCCCTCGACGGCGACGCGGTCTTCGGCCGGCGCGTGCGACGGCAGGTAGACCATGAGCCGAATCCCGTGCGGCGCCAGGGCGTCGTACAGGTCGGCGACCAGGTCGCGCCTCGCGAGGCGGCTCGGGCGGTTGGGGACGAGTGCATCGTAGGTGTCGTTCGGTGCGCAGAAATGCCCGGTGTTCTGGCCGAGCGTGAGGAAGAAGTACGTCGTGCCGGTGGATGCCAACTGCGCGGCCAGGCCCTTCGCATCGAACCCGTCGACCTGCCGATTCCAGGCGTCCGGCGTGAGTGTGGCCTGGCCGTGGCTGCTCGGCGGCGCGGCGAGGTAGTGGCAGAACGTGCCCCACTTCGCGTCCCGGAACCAGTCGGTGTTCGAACGGCTGTACGTCGTGTCCATGGCGGTCTCCTTCTTGCCCTTGTTCCAGCGTCAGGCAAGATACGCTGCTGTGGCGGGAACTCAAGGGGACCGTCATGGCGCGTCTCATCTCGTGTCCTGTGCAATCGGGGGACGCGCGTGTCTTTGCTTTCCGCACGGTTTGGAGGAAGTGCAGCAAGGCTTCAGCCTTGCTGTCACCATGCAGGTCGACGGCCCCGTGAGGAATTCGGCAAGGCTGGAGCCTTGCCCTGCTTCAGTTCTTCGCGGCGCACCACTGAACCTTTTGGTGTTGTGGATCGTATAAGGAGTATGACTGGTGTCGCTCGGGGCAGGCTTGATTCTTGCGACGGTTTGCGGCATAATACCTAATGTGCCACTCGGGCAGCCGCCCGGCGGGACCGAGACGCGATGGCCAGTCGCCGGAGATCGACCTGCAAGGCAAGACTGACACGACAGTCGGAGCGCGTTCGCTGTCGCGACGGCGTTGCCTGCGGTTGATGCGCGTTCTGCGAGTGCATCGGGTGGGGCGCTTGGGGCGTGCCTGAGTCGGTGCAGGTCAACCGTGTTGCGGATGATGTCAATATTGTGGTCCTGCGACCGTTGTATGGGCAATGAGGCTGTGGTTGTCCGAACGGCACCCGGGGCGCCTGGGCCGAGGGACCGTGGTGCTGAACGGGAACGGAGGGTTCTTGCCATGAAGCGAAGCACTGTGCGTCTGACGGGAATGATCGGTGTCGCGGTCGCCGCCTGGGCGGTGTCGGGCTGGGGCGCAGGCACCGACGCGGCCACCGACGCGATCGCGTCGGTGATCGCCATTCGCGGCAAGGTCGAAGCGACGGGCGCCGACGGTGCGGTGCGAACGTTGGCGCTCAAGTCCCCCCTGTACCGAAAGGACACCCTCCGCACCAGTGAGCGCGGCCGCGTCCAGATCGGGTTTGACGACGAGACGCTCATCAGTCTGGGCCGCAACACGACCATGTCACTGGACGAGTTCGAGTTCGATCCGAGCGCGAACAAGGGCAAGCTGGTCACGAGTGTCGAGGAAGGTGTGTTTCGAGTCATGGGCGGCGCGATCACGAAGATTGCCCCCGAGAACTTCAAGACTGTGACGCCCACCGCGACGATCGGCATCCGCGGTTCGTTCTACCTCGGCAGCGTGCTGAACGACGTGCTCAAGGTGATCTTCCTCGGCGGCAAGGGCATTGACGTGTACAATGCGCTCGGGCGCGTCGAGATCACGGACGCGTCGTTCGGGACGATGGTGCCCTCACCGCGGCAGGAGCCGCAGAAAGGGGTGCGGTTCAGTTCCGACGATATTCGTGGCCTGATGAAGGAGTTCGCGTTCCAGGGCGGTCTGCAGGACGGCGGCGGCGCGCCGGGTGCGCAACCCAAAGAGGGGGCGGCGCCGGACGGGAACCCCCGGGACGACAGGTCGTCGCAGGGTGCGAGCGTTCCCGGCAAGCCGGTGAATCTGGCCGGCGTGGTTGGCGGGAACCAGCCGGGGGACGGTAAGGACTGGGGACTGATGCCGATCGACAACCGGTTGCCGGAAGGCGGCGACTGGCTGTCGGGCAAGTCTTCCGCCATACCGCCGGACCGCGTGTTGTCGGGGCTGTCGGGGGGGACAGGCGGGTTCGGCGAACTTGTGAAACTGCCCGAGAACCTGCGCGACAACCTGAGCGGTGGCTCGCAGACCAACATCCTTCCCACCGGAGATTTCGACCAACCCTACCCGATGACCGGCGCGTACCTGGCCGCCCGTGTGCCACCGGGAGGCCGTGACAGTCGCGCCGGTGAGCCCGGTCAGACTTGGCGCGGGGCGGTGGACGGCAAGACGGTTGCCGGAGTGGTTCGGGGGCAAACGGCGTTGTCGGAAGGCACCGGGGCGTTCCCCTTGGAGTTTCCGACCGTCCGCGTGCCGCCGACGAATACAGCGGCTCTGTACAGGGGCGTGGCGTCGGTCGGCGGTGCGGTGCACAAGCGAGACGTGTTTGGCGCCAACACGGTGGCGGATGTCGCGTATGAGTACCGTTTCGACAACCTGGGCGAGGCCGCGCTGTTCTGGGCTACGCCGCAGACGGTCCGCAACGACGTCTCGGACTCTTACACGTTCGCCGAACTCGGAATGCTCGGGGTTCGATCCAATCTGATGCCGGCCGACGGGCAGGTCGCACTCTATGCCCTGGGAAAGAGCCTGCGGACGGAGCAGGCCGGGGCGGATGTTGATCTGGCGCTGGGCGATTTAGCCCTGGCGGTTAACCGGCTCAATGGCAAGGTGATAGGGTATACGGAAGACGAGCTGATGACCGGGGGGCGCGGCGCTATGTACACATACGGAGACATCGGAGGCTCGGTAACCGCCACCGGCGGCAGCGGCGGCGGTGGAAACGAGGTTGGCAGGGACGGGGCCGCGCCGGTGACTTTGAAATGTCTCGGCGTCGAGTCTGTGTCAGGGGCTGCAGGCGCGCCGTTGGCTTTCGAAAACGAAAGTGCCCAGATCGAGTTCTTCGGGCGGGAACAGCAGGCCGTGGGGCTGGTGGCCCAGGGCGTGACGCGCGATGTGACCGGGACGGGCGCCGCAACGGACATGGGCGTCTGGCGCCAGACGGCGGGAGCGTTCCTGCTGCCGGGGCGTTTGGTGCCGGCGAATACCGGCGCCGATCCCATTCCCTGGCAGGGGTTTGCGGTCGGTGCCCCGCAGGGGCTGGGGGGGGCTGGGGTCTACGGGGAGACGCTGATGAACCGGTACGGTGAGGCGGGCGAGGGTTTCGGACTGAATATCACGCCCGGCACGGGCGACGTCAGCGGTTCGATGAGCCTGACCCAGGCGCTGGATGCCACTCCGAACCTGGCCCTGACCAATGTCGAGATCGGCGGCGACCATGGTTCCGCCTACGTGTCGGATGATATTCTCGTTGCCGAGCTCGGCGGGACGGATGTGGTGCGGAAGCTCGGTGCGCCGTCAGCACAGGGCGACCTGAAGCCTGGCGCCACCAACCTGCTGGCCACCGCCAAGCTCGAGGACCAGACGTCGGAGTGGACGACCTGGGGCTACTGGTCCGCCACGTTCGACCGGCCGGGGGGGGGGGGCGGGCAGCCCGACACCCGATTTCGTGATGACGGCGTTGCAGGGCCGGAACATCACGGGGACCTACACCGGCGATGCGCGCGCCACGATGATCAATGGCAACAGCGCCCAGTTCATGAAGGGTTTATCGAATTTCACCGTCGCGTTTGCCACGGCAAGCCTGGCCGGCTCAATGAACTTTGTGACCAAAGACTTGCAGAGCATCAACATGGAGGCGTCGGGCAACATCACCGGGGCTGGCTTCAACGGTCACATCACGGGGGTCAACGGGGCGACGCCGTCGGCCGAGGCATTCACCGGCGGGTTCTTCGGTACGGCAGGGGCGTCAACGGGGACAATGCTGCCCGGCGCCGCGGCTGGGTCGTTTGCCGCTAACATGGCATCGGGAACCCGTTTCCTCGGAACGTTCGACAGCGACTTGCGCTCCGTGTCCATGGGGCAGTGAAGGCAGGCCAAAGGTTGGCCTCCCTCCCCGTTTAGCACCCGATCACTCTCCACTCCCGACCACCAGCCTACGGGCGGCGCCCTCCTTCCCCGTTGTAATGCGTCAGTGGCGGGTGCTGGGCTGGGGGGGGCTCGCCAAAGTGGCGGGACCGGCTCGGTCCCGCGGGTGTCGGAGCGAGCCGCTCCGACCACGCTGGACGCCAGCCCCGGTCAACCTTCGACCCTATCTCCACCCGCCACTCCCATGAAACTGAAGGAGCCCGGAGCCCGCGAGGACGCGGGCGCTCCAGGGACTGGCACGGGGGTTGACTTTGGAGCGCCCGCGTCCTCGCGGGCTCCGGAAGCGTCGTGGCCAGTTTCACCTTGGT